>NZ_BSTC01000008.1 GCF_030269305.1 Kineosporia sp. NBRC 101731 | reverse complement strand
GCGAAGCCCGCATGAAAGAACGCTGCGTCTACGCCTCCCCGCTACCTGAGGGCATGGGCCGACTCGAAGCCACCCTCTCCGCCGACCACGTGATGCTCATCCACTCCGTCCTGGACGCCCTGGCCGACGCCTGCCGCGACTACGCACGCCGTGCCGGAAACCCAGACCCCCGTACCCACCAAGAACGCCGAGCCGACGCCCTCGTAGCCATCTTCCACGCCATCCATCACCACTACCCCCTGCCCTTCATCCCCGTGCCGCCCGACCCCGCAGACACCTTCGGCGGGCGCGTCGTATCCCACGACCACCCCGACGCCCCGATCCCTTCCGGGCAAGCGGCTTCCTCCGGGAATGCCACGGGACCGGAAACGCAGGCTTCTCCTCACACCCGGACTCCCTCTGGAGCCCCGAACGCATCCGGTGAAGCAAACCCGTCCAACGGATGCCCGGGAGCAGGCACACCCAGCAGCTCTGACCGACAACACTCTTCAGGCACCCCGAGCCAGTCAGGCGCCAGTAGCCGGTCAGGCACCACGAGTCGGTCAGGCACCACCAGTAGGTCAGGCACCACCAGTAGGTCAGGCACCACGAGTCGGTCAGGCACCACCAGTAGGTCAGGCACCACCAGTAGGTCAGGCACCACCAGTGAGCCAGGTGCCCAGGACCGTTCAGGGAGAACGAACGTGCCTGACCATCGGAGCCTCCCGGACGCAGCCGGCGCGACCGCTCACCCGCACTCATCAAAGGATCGGGAACCTTCGGATACTCAGGCCACGTCCGACGCCCCGATTCCTTCTCATGCCTCGACCTCACCGGTTCCGCCAACTACCTCCGACGGGGCGGATCCCTCCGACGACTCGCCATCGTCCGACCTCGTCACGACGGACACCCCAGCCGTTCTCGGTTGGTGGCTGCCGCCATCACTGCCCAGCCAGCAGGGCCGCAAGCCCGTCCTGGTCGTCACCATCAGCCTCGACACTCTGCGAGGAACCAACGATCTGCCCGGCGAACTCAAACGATCCGGCACCATCCCCGCCGACCTCGCCCGGGAGATCGCCCGCCAAGCCGGCCAGGTCATCGTCATCCCGGTCCATGGGACTACCGGTCAACACGCCCACGGACCGGGCGATCAAGCCAACTGCACCGAGACCTCACCCCGCTACAAACCGCGCCAGAGCGTCATCGACAAAGTCCTGGGACGCTTCCAGCAGTGTGTCCACCCCGGCTGTGGCCGCGACGCCGCACAATGCGACGTCGACCATGCCATTCCCTTCGCCAAAGGTGGAAAGTCCTGCCCCTGCAACCTTGTCCCGCTGTGCCGATTCCACCATCGCCTCAAGACCCACGCAGCCTGGACACCGCGCCTGACCCGCCCCGACGAGCCCTATCCAGAAGGAACCATCGAATGGCGCAGCCGCCTGGGCCAGCACCACATCGAGATTCCCGAACCGCTACCCGGCGAACCCGACCGCGCCACCCGGGACCGCATCCGCCACGAGGATTGGGAGAAGGAACTGATGCGACTCGATCCCCGTGTTGGTCCTGCATCTGAAGTCCAGGAAGAAGACCCGGGGGAGCCGCCCTTCTGAACAGCATCACCGCACCTGCCGCCGCCCGCACCAGTCATCTTGCGAACCCGGTCATCCTGCGAACCCAGTCATCGTGTGAACCCAGTCATCGTGTGAACCCAGTCATCGTGTGAACCGGACTCCGGAGATAGCCATGCCTATGAAAGTCTGCGCCGTCAGGGCGTCCTTGATGCCTGAGGCGACCCTCGCCGGGAACCCATGCGAGCGCTGATCCGTCCAGGACTGCTATGCATCGGCCGACCGGTCCGCCGGGTGTCCTTGACCGGTGCAGTCTCCTGGCCGACCCAGAACGGCCACCGCGACGGGCGGCCTCCGCGACTCGATCCGTCACGGCACCCCGGTACATCCCATTGCGGAGAACTACTCGTTGACCGCGCGGGGACGTTCCGGGTCTTCGTCGAGCTTGAGGATGCGCTCGATGTCGGCTGCCCGTCGCGGCATCGTGCTGCGCGACTGGTCGGAGGCGGCCGGTGTCTGCGGCTTCTCCACCGGCTCTTCCAGGGGCGGAGGTGGCCTACGGTGCACCGCTGGCTTGAGCTGATAGGTGGGCTTCGGCACGGGTACCGGATCCCAGGTGTCGCCGGTGACCGCGGCGTTGCGGCGGGACACACGCTCCGGCACCGGTTTGGCGGCCTCTGCTTCAGCCTCCGCCCGGGCGCGCAGTCGGGCCGCGGTCTGGCGGCGGCGCTCTGCGTGCTCGCGGGCCATCTCGGCGGCGTACAGGTGCGCGGCGAGCATGGTGAGCGTCTCCCGGCTACGCACGGCGGCAGTCCGCGAGGCGACACCGTTGGCCGCCAGCAGGAGAGTTACAGCAATCGGGACGAAGAGGGGTACCGGTCCCACCAAGGCAAAGACCCAGGCTCCCATGGTCGAAACCAGAAGCACCGTCATACTGCGCGCCCGACGTCTCGCCGCAACCCTGGCGCTCAGCCTTGCCGCGTCAAGATCGGTGGTGGTGAGCGTGGACTCGGGATCTGTCGCTTCGTCATCCGACTCACGCTGTTCCAGATGCTGGTCCAGGTCGGCCCGCTCGAGATTAGCCCGTCTCAGCAGGGCCTGGTCGAGGTCGGCCTGGCTGTAGGTCGCGGCGGTCCGGTCCGGCTGACCGGTCTGATCCGGACTGCCGTCCCGCTCAGAACTGCCTGCCCGACGTGAATGGTCTACCGAGCCCGTATCTCTGGCCTGCCCCGAACCGTGTACCTGCCCCGGGCTGCCTACCTGGCCCGAACCACGTCCCTGCCCCGAACCACTTCCCTGGGCCGACCCCTTTACCTGGCCGGAACCGTCTACTGGACCTGAGCTGTTTCCCTCGCTCGAACGTCTTGCCTGAGCTGAACCGCTTGCCCGGTCTGAAGTGTCTGCCTGGCTAGGACTGTCCACCGGGCCGGAGCGACTGGTCTGCGCTGTGGCACCCGCCGGGCGGGTTCGACCGGAACTACCTGGTTCGCTGGACGTACCCGTCCCACCAGAACTGTTTTCCGGGGTCGCGCCGGCTACCCGGGCGGTATCAGCGGCCTGGTCGAAAACCTGATCAGAGCGGCCGGGCCGCCGTGAAGTGCGGGCCTGGCCCGAAGCACTGGCCTGACCCGAAGCACTGGCCTGACCCGAAACGCCAGCCTGACCCGAAACGCTGGATCGGCCCGAGTGCCGGGGCTGACCGCCGTGACCAATACGGTTGCGGGACGCCTGCCGTTCGGACCCGGGACGGCCCAGAAGTTCCTGGAACGACACCTGCGCCACTTCGGCGCTCTCCGAGATCGGCGCCGAAGTAGTGACCGGAACCATGACGGACGCGGCCGGAGGCTCGATCACCCAGGCGGGTTCGTCGTCCACGTCGCTCGGGTCGATCGCCGGCATCTCGGCCCGGGTAGCCACGTTCCGGGAGGCGTAGCCGGTTTGCGCGGTGGGCGCGGCCTGGTCGTAGGGCTCACCATGCGACTGAGCCCCGGACGGGTTGTAGGTCCCGGTCGGGGCGTAGGTCTCGGTCTCGCTGTAGGTCGTGGTCTCGCTATGGGTCCCGGTCTCGCTATGAGTCCCGGTCTCGCTATGAGTCCCGGTCTCGCTATGAGTCCCGGTCTCGCTATGAGTCCCGGTCTCGCTATGAGTCCCGGTCTCGCTATAGGCCTCAGGCGGAGAGGGGTTCAGCGGCGCGGACACCTGCTGCTGGCGTTTCTGCCGTGGCTGAGCGGGCTCCGGGGGTGCTTGCACCGTGGGCGGCAGTTGGACCTGGGGAACCAGGGGTGTACCGAGAGACGCCGCTTGATCCTGCGTTGCCGGCCGGTAGCCTTCCGCCCTGGTCCGGTCCGACGCGTCGGTTGTCGCTGTCACCGGGTTGGTCTGCTGAAGGTTCTCTGCGCCCAGTCGACTCTCCGTGCCAGGCCGGCCCTCCGCGTCCAGTCGGCCCTTCACACCCTGCCGACCCTCCGCGCCCTGCTGACCCTCCGCGCCCGGTCCGCTCTCCCCGAACGACGGCATGTCACGGGGGTCCAGGCCGAACCCGGCCAACAGTCCGGCCTCGAGTTCTGCCATCTCTTCGTCGGAAGCCTTGGACGGTGCGGCCGCCGTGACGCCCGACATCTCGGGCGCCGTCCCAGCCGCGGACACCACACCAGCTTCGGCATTCGCCTCAGTCCTGGCCTTCTCCGTCCTGGCCTTCTCCGTCCTGGGGCTCTCAGACCTGGCGCTCTCGGACCTAGCGCTCTCAGACCTGGCGCTCTCGGACCTAGCGCTCTCAGACCTGGCGCTCTTGGCCTTGGCTCCCCTGGTTGAGGTGGTGGCCGCTCCCGCCTGATCGGCCTCGACGGTCCGCCCAGCCTGCCCAGCCTGCCCAGCCTGCCCAGCCTGCCCAGCCTGCCCAGCCTGCCCAGCCTGCCCAGCTTCCTCTGCCTGCTCGGGCCTTCCGGTCCAGGGAGCCGCTGTTGTCTTCGGCGTATTACCGACCAGGTCCGACCAGCCCGGCGCCTCGGGCTCCTGAGTCGCGGAGGTCGTAGAAGGTCTGGAAGCAGCGGCCAGCCCGAACCCGGCGAGCAGTCCCGCCTCCAGTTCGTCCATATCGCTGCCGGTTCCACCCACCGGCGCTCCAGCCTCCGGAACCCTGCTCACCGAAGCCTTGCCCCCCGGAACCTGGTCCTCCGGCACCTGGCCCTCCAGAACCTTGCCCCCCGGCACCTGGCTCTCCGGAACCTGGCCCTCCGAAGCCTGGTCACCCCCTACCCCGCCCACGGAAGCGTGAGCTGAGGCGTCCGCGGACTGGAGGTGGTGTGCGTCCTCAAGCTGGGAGGCCGAACCCTCGGGCGACTGCGAAGCGATCAGCGTCTCACCCGGCCGGGCGCTCTGCGGCAGGTTCATCGACGACCCGGTCAGCCGCTCGGAGAGCATTTTGTCGGCCGGGATGTAGAGCAGTTCGCCGTCGGTATCGACGATCACCCGCGGGGACGTCAGCAGCGGATCACCGGATCGGCCGGAGCCCCCGGAACGCTCGCGCCGCTTCAGAACGCGCAGACCACTGGAGAACCGATCATGACCGCGCGATTGTGACAATTCGTCACGACGCCTCACCCAGTGCGGCACCAGGTAGGCAGCCCACACCAGCACTATGGCAAGGAGGATGAGGCTGCTGGGCTGCACGCCAAAACGCTACGATGCCCCGCCCAAATGATCACGTAATGCCTGCGGTGTGTCGGCTGCGTTCAGCCAATCCTAAGCATTCACCCTACGTCTGTTCGGACCACCGAGTGTGTTGCTCGTGCTCGCGGGCGGCGAACACCCGTTGTGACCGACGCCAGCGGGTGAGCATGCCGCCGGGTACGTCGTCCGCGGTGACGGCGAAGGTGGCGTGATCGCGCCAGGCCCCGTCGATGTGGAGGTAGCGGCGGCGAACGCCCTCGGCCCGGAATCCGAGCTTCTCCACCACCCGCAGGCTGGCTGCGTTCTCCGGGCGGATATTCACCTCGAGCCGGTGCATGCCCAGGCCGAAGATGCAGTGGTCGACCATCATCGCGACGGCGGTGGGAGTGATGCCCTGACCTGCGACGGAACGGTCGACCCAGTAGCCGATCTGCCCCGAGCGCAACGAGCCCCAGACGATGCCGCTGACGCTGACCTGGCCGACGAGCCGGTCGTGCAACTGAACGGCGAGCGGGATCATCCGCCCGGCGCGGGCCTCGCGGTCGAAGCTGCGCACCATGGCCCCGAAGGTCAGAGGACGCCCGGCACCCTCCGGATGGGTGGCCTCCCAGGGGGCGAGCCACTCGGCGTTCGCGGAGCGCACGGTGTTCCAGGACTTCGCATCGCGCCGCCGCAAGGGCCTCAACGTGATCAGTCCGTCGGACAACTCGATCGGCCAGCCCAGGCCGGCTCCGATCTCGGTCATCGGTGATCGCCACCGTTGATCTGCTCGACCGCGTGCACCAGCACACCGTCGAGCACCGCCATGCCGTCGCGGCAGCCGCCCTTCGAGCCGGGCAGGTTGACGATGAGCGTGTGGGACGCGACGCCGGCCAGCCCTCGCGAGAGGAGAGCCGTAGGAACACCCTTGCTCACGCCGTAGCCGCGGATCGCCTCGGCCAGACCGGGCACCTCGAGTTCCAGCAGAGGACGCGTCTGCTCGGGGGTGCGGTCGGTGGGCGAGAGTCCAGTGCCACCGGTGGTGAGCACCACGTCGTACCCATCGCTCACGGCCCTGCGCAGGGCTTCGCCGACGGGGTCGCCGTCAGGCACCACCACCGGCCCGTCCACCGAGAAGCCCAGGTGGCGTAGCCCTTCGGCGAGTACGGGACCGCCCGTGTCCTCGTAGACCCCGGCGGCAGCCCGGTTGGAAGCAGTGACGACGAGGGCGCGACGAGGCGCAGGCAAACCGTTCACCCCAAGCACCTCAGTCACGTCGCCAGTCACCGGAACGTCCACCGCTCTTGGCCACCACCCGAACACGGTCGATCTCGGCCAGCTTGTCTACCGCTTTGATCATATCGATCAGCGCCAGACCGGCCACCGCGACGCAGGTCAGGGCCTCCATCTCGATCCCCGTGCGATCGGCCGTGCGGACGGTCGCGGTGATCTCCACCCCGTGGTCCTGCACATCGAGGTCGACCTTCACCCCGTGCACCGCGATCGGGTGCGCCAGGGGAATCAGGTCGGGCGTGCGCTTGGCCGCCTGAATTCCCGCGATCCGCGCCACGGCGAGGGCGTCACCCTTGGGCACACCCTCGCCGCGCAGCAGTTCGATCACAGTGGACGAGCAGAGCACGACCCCCTTGGCCGTGGCCTCGCGAGCGGTGACCTCCTTCGCGGAGACATCGACCATGCGGGCCGACCCGGACTCGTCCACGTGGGTCAGGTGTTGCGCGTTCACCGGCACATCATGGGCCAGATTCCAGCACGATGTACGGCAGTTCGTCACCCTCGCTCACCTGGGTGACGTCTTCCGGCACGATGACCAGGCAGTTCGCCCCGGCCAGGTCAGCCACCAGGTGAGATCCCTGCCCTCCGACCGGCCTCACGGTGGGCCCGGCGGCCGTGACCGTGAGCAGACAGCGCGCGAACTGACGGCGGGCCGGCGGAGATCGCCAGCCCTCCACCACGGTTGCGGTCGGTGTGCTCCGGTCGAGGTCGGGCCGGCCCGCCAGACGACGCAGGGCGGGCGCGACGAACACCTCGAACGACAGCAAGGCGCTGACGGGGTTGCCGGGCAGGGTGAACAGCGGGGTGTTGCGGGGCCCGATTGTGCCGAAGCCCTGGGGTTTGCCCGGCTGCATCGCGACCTGCACGAACTCCATGGTGCCGAGCTCGCGCAGTACGGCCTTCACCGTGTCGTAGGCCCCCGCGCTGACACCGCCGGTGGTGATCAGCAGGTCGGCGTCGGCGGCGGCCGCCTCGAGCATCGACCCGACCGCCTCCGGGGTGTCGGGCATGATGCCGCCGTGCCGGGCGTGGGTCCCGGCGGCCTGCGCGGCAGCAATCAGACCGTAGCCGTTGGAGTCGTGGATCTGCCCGGGCTGCAACGGCTTTCCGGGCGGCACGAGCTCACTGCCCGAGGGCAGGACGACCACTCGCGGACGCGGGTGCACGGTCAGCCGGTCGATGCCGACCGACGCGGCGAGCGTGATGTGACGGGCTGTCAGCCAGGTGCCCGCGGTGAGCACCGTCTCGCCCTCGCGCACGTCTTCGCCGGACCGGCGGATGTTCTTGCCCGGCGGGACCGGGCGATCGATCCGGACCTGACTCACCCCACCGTCGGTCCACTCGACCTGCACCACCGAGTCGGCCCCGGCCGGCACCGGGGCGCCGGTCATGATCCGCAGTGTGGTGCCGGGCGCCAGCTCGAGCGCGTCACCGCGCCCGGCCGGGATATCGCCCAGCACCGGCAGATTCACCGGGCTGCCCGCGGTGGCCGAGGCGACCTCGGCCGCGCGCACGGCGTAGCCGTCCATCGAGGAGTTGTCGAAGCGCGGCATGTCGATGCCGGAGACGACGTCTTGGGCGAGCACGCACCCGGCCGCCTCCGACAGCGGAACCTCCACTGCCGGAAGCGGACCCAGGTTTTTCAGGCAGAGCTTGAGGTGCTCGTCGACGGAACGCATCACTCAGCCGGCAGGCCGGCCACGAACTCCCGCAGGAAAGCGCGCAGCTCGGGACCCAGGTCGTCACGCTCGCTGGCAAGCCGCACGACGGCCTTGAGGTAGTCGAGCCGGTCGCCGGTGTCGTAACGGCGCCCCTTGAAGACGACACCGTAGACGCCACCACCCTCGGTGCCCGGATCGGCAGCCAGGGTCTGCAGCGCGTCAGTGAGCTGAATCTCGTTGCCACGACCCGGCTTGGTGTCTTTCAAGACTTCGAAGACCCGCGGGTGCAGCACGTACCGGCCGATCACCGCGAGGTTGCTCGGGGCGTCTTTCGGGTCGGGCTTCTCCACCATGCCGGTCACACGCAGCACGTCGTCGACACCCGTGGCCTCCACCGCGGCGCAGCCGTACAGGTGCACCTGCGTGGGGTCGACCTCCATCAGCGCGACGACACTGGCCCGGGTCTGGCGCTGGACGCCGATCATCCGGGTGAGGAGCTCGTCGCGCTCGTCGATCAGGTCGTCACCGAGCAGCACGGCGAACGGGTCGTCGTCACCGACGTGGTGGGCGGCGCAGAGCACCGCGTGGCCGAGGCCGCGCGGGTCGCCCTGGCGGGTGTAGTGGATGTCAGCCAGGTCGGCCGACTCCCGCACCTGCTCCAGGCGGTCCTTGTCACCCTTGGCCTCGAGTGCGGCCTCGAGCTCCCAGGCGCGGTCGAAGTGATCCTCCAGCGAGCGCTTGCCCCGGCCGGTGATCATCAGGACGTCACCCAGCCCGGCCCGAACAGCCTCCTCGACGACGTACTGGATGGCAGGCCGGTCGACGACCGGCAGCATCTCCTTCGGCGTCGCCTTGGTGGCAGGGAGGAAGCGGGTGCCGAGGCCCGCAGCGGGGATCACGGCCTTGACCACGGCAGGGCCGGGGTTACCGTCGCCCAGGGGCGCGAGGTCGGCGGGGATGGTCGGTTCCGTCATGGTCAAAACCTACCCAGAGACAGGCAGGATCGGCGCGTTGTGACTCGGCTCGGCGACTCTCCAACGGTTACGACCGTCACGTTTAGCCGCATACAGAGCGGAATCGGCCGCCTGCAGCACGTCATCTGCCATCCGGCCGTCGCGCGGGTATGCTGCCACGCCGATCGAGACGGTGACCTGCTGCCGGATGTCCGCATCCTCGAAAGGCCTTGACCGGGCGGCTTGGAGGACGCGTTCGGCGACGCGGCAGCCGCCGTCGGCGTCGGTGTCGCGTAGGAGGACGACGAACTCTTCTCCTCCGTAGCGCGCCACCGTGTCCGCCTCCCGCACACAGGCCAGCAGGCGGGCGGCGAAATCATGCAGCACAATGTCCCCGAAGCCGTGGCCCCAGGTGTCGTTGACCATCTTGAAGTGGTCGATGTCCAGCATCAGCACGGTCAGTACGCCGTTGCCACGACCGGCTGCGGCGATCTCTCTCGACAGGGAGCTGACGAGCTGCGCGCGGTTGCCCAGGCCGGTCAGTGGGTCGGTCATCGAGAGACGCCGAACCTCTAGGTAGCGGCGGACATTCGTGATAGCGGTACCGGCCTGGCCGGCCAGTGCGCGCAGCCGGGTGAGGTGCAGCGCGTCGAACGGCCGGGCTCCTTCACCGCGGGCCACGGCCAGCACTCCGATGAGCCGGCGACGGGCCGGGCCGCGTTCGGCCGAGCTCTCCACGGGCAGGGCGTCGACCCCGATACCGATGGCCGCCACCGGGCCCGCGCCGGGCACGTCGACCAGCTGGGGCTCGCTGAAAACCTGTGAATTCTGTGAGTTCTCGATGAGTTCGGCGAAATGCCGCTCAGCAAAGGCGGGTAGGACCGCCCGGGCCTGGTCGCCCGCCGCGTCGGGGCGGCCGGTCTCGGAGCGCACGCTGAGCCGTTCTCCGGAGGCCCTGGCGCCGCGCACGTCACCAGCCCGTTCGGCCGGCCGCCGGTCGGCCGAACCCCGGCTGCGGGAACCGGGTACGGACGAGGTGAGCACGTCGGTCTCGTCAGTTCTGCTGATCGTGCCGTTCCCGCTGATCTTGGCGGCGCCACCGAGTTGTCCGGCGTCGCTGAGCTGTCCGGCGTCGCTGAGCTGTCCGGCTTCGCTGGGCTGGCTCGTCCCACGGGTCTCGCCGGGTCCCCCTGGTTCTCCGGTCTCGTCGGTCGCGAGGAGAATCACGGCGGAGGCCGCTCCGGTGCCGGACAGCGCCGTGCCCGCGATCGTGGCCAGTAGCTCGTTCAGGTCGTGGGTGTGGGCCAGGGCCTCGCCGAACCGGTCGAGACTGTCGGCCAGGGCCATCCGCCCGGCCTGCACCTCGTCGCCGACCGCGGCGATCTCGTCGGTGACCGGGCGGGTCAGGCGCACGATCACGATCCAGAGCGGGGCCAGGGCCAGGAGGGCCAGCGCGAGCAGCGACCAGCCCAGCAGACGCAGGCCCCCACCCCCGATCTCCTGGGTCGCCAGCACCCGGTAGGGCAGACCGGGACCGGTGTCGGTCAGCCGGAAGCCGAGTCCGCCCCGGGTGCCCCCGGCGGAGCCGGTCGAGGGCAGGTTGCGCAGCAGACGGGTCAGGGCGGCCCGGGCCTGCGCATCGCCGCTGGTCGCCAGCACCACGGTCTGGCCGCGCGCGGGCAGCACGCTGAGCTGGCCCGAGGTGCCCAGCCGGGCGCCGAGGGCGCCGAGCGAGGCCTGGTCGAGCGGGAGCCACATCACCACGGTGGCCACGTCGACCTTGGTGGTGCTCCCGGCCGGGATGATCTGCACGGGCGAGACCTCGGCGAGCCCGGCAGCATCGCCGGTGGCACCGGCCCGGCCGGCCGAGCACGACGGCCCCGCGGTGCCGGACTGGACACCGATGTTGACCACGACCCCGCGGGCCGCGGCCGGGCCCGCACCGGCCAGCAGCTGAGCCCGGTCGTCGTAGACCGCCACGGCACTACCGGGGCGGCGGGCGGCGGCCCGGTCTGCGAACGACTGCGCCGCCTCGGCCGTGACCGCGCCCTCTTCCGTATCGATGGCGTCGGCGTTCCGGGTGGCGAACGCGGCGACCTCGCCGGCGGCGACCCGGGCACTGGCCCGCACCGCCTCGCAGCTGCCGCTGAGCGCCACCGCGGCGGCGTCGGCGTCCCGGGCCGCGGCACCGACGGCCGACGAACGGGCCTGGGCGGGAGCGATCAGGCCGAGCAGCACCACGCCGGCGACCAGGGGCACGACGGTCACCACGGCGAGCACCACGGCAAGATGAGAACGCAGCCTGGCCAGCGCCTCACGGCCTGGCCGAACCGGAACGGCCTGCCCGGTCATCGCTGGATCACCGTGATCATCTGTCCCATCGGAGAAGTCCCAGTGTTACTCGTGCGCTTATTGGTGTCTCTGATGCCGCTGGTGCAAGGTGGGGCTCTTCGGACGGCCGAAGACAACCGCCCGTAAACAGGTACACACCGAGAGTAGCGCCATGACGGACAGGTCTGAATCACCGGATGCCGGGAGTCCGGCCGACGTGGTCGCCGCCAAGAAGGCCTTGCGACGCGCCGTGCGCCGGAGCCGGGCCGAGCGGAGCGAGGAGCTCAAACGCCGGGATGCCGCCGATCTCTCGGCGCGGGTGCTGACGCTGGACGCCGTGCGCCGGGCGTCGTGCGTGGCGGTCTACGCGTCGCTGCCGGACGAGCCCGGCACCGCTGATCTGCGCCGGGCGCTGCAGCAGCAGGGCATCAGGGTGTTGCTGCCGGTGGTGGTGGAGTCAGCGAGCTCACCGGTGCTCGACTGGGGACTGGACGCCGGGCGCCTGGAGGACAACAACGTCCTCCATCTGTGGCAACCCAGCGGGGAACGGCTGGGACCGGACGCGGTCACCCAGGCCGACGTGCTGCTGATCCCGGCCCTGGCTGTTGACACCGAGGGTGCGCGGATGGGCCGGGGACGTGGGTACTACGACGCGACGCTGGCGCGCCTGTCGTCACTGCGGTCGGACGCGCTCGTCATCGCCCTTGTGCACGACGACGAACTGCTCGACGCCGCCACCACGCCGGTGCCGCGCGAACCGCACGACCGGCGGGTGGACGGCGTCGTCACCCCGAGGAGAAGCCTCAGCTTCCCCCGGGCTTGAAGGTCTGTTCCTCGTCCTTGGCCGCCTTCACCGAGTCCGCGGTGAACGGCCAGGCGAAGTCTTCGCCCTTGAGCCAGGCGGAGACCTGGTCGTCGTAGTGCTTGTCCCAGGGGTGCCCGGAGACACCGGTCTGGTTCACCCAGCGGCTGTTGTCCAGGTTCGACAGGTCGACGATCATCCGCATCGACGGCGCGGCGGTCACCGAGAAGTCTCCCGAGGCGTCCCAGGAGAACGCGTTGACGATGGACGAGCCACCGGGCGCCTCGTACGGACCCTTGTTGAACAACTTGCTGACCAGGTCGGGCACACCGTCACCGCCGAGCGGCGTCTGCTCCAGGGTGACGCGGTGCAGCTTGCCCCAGCGCCACTTCGACGGGTCCTTGCCCAGACGCTGCGTCAGCTCCAGCCGGGCCGAGGTCATCGCCCGGCGCAGCACCTCGTCGCGGGTCTCGACCACGTCGTCGGTACGGCCGTCGTCCCACCACTCGTCGCGCGGCTGCTTCATCAGCTCCTGGACCACCTCGAACCAGCGGTCACCGCCGTCCGGCTTGAAGCCCTCGGGCAGCTCGTCGGAGAACGTCAGGTCGAGCAGCTTGGCCCATACGGTGTTGAAGTACGCCGCGGCCGCCGAGTCGGTCGGCTGGGTGAAGTCCCAGTCCTTCAGCAGGTCGACACCGGACTGGGTGAAGTCGTCGGTGGTCTGATCGAGCAGCATCGGCACGAGCATCTCGGCGATCGGGTTGTACGTGTCGTTCTGGATCTCGCGCATGTCGTCGATCGTGATCGGGTGCTCGGCGTGGGCCTTGTCGAGCAGGTCCTTGATCCGCTCGGAGCGGTAGCCGTAGTCCCAGTCACTGGTGAGCTGCGCGGTGCCGTCCGAACCGGTGACCGCCTGGTTCGCGGCGATGATGTAGCCGCTCTGCGGGTTCTCGACCCAGGGCAGGTCCCGCTTCTTGACGTAACCGGTCCAGTCGTAGCGTGAGTCCCAGCCGATCTGCGGCCAGGTGCCGTCGGCCGGCACCTTCTGGTTCTGCGTGTCGCCCGTACCGCGCACCGGGATGCGACCCGGCGCCTGGTAGCCGATGTTGCCGTCGACATCCGCGTAGATCACGTTCTGCGCGGGGGCGTCGAGCTTCGTCACGGCCCGGCGGAACGAGGAGAAGTCCTCGGCCACGTCGAGTTCGAGAAGCGCGTCCATGGCCGTGCCCGGGGTCAGCGCGGTCCAGTTCAGCGCCACCCCGTAACTGGTGCTGCGCAGTACCTTCTCGCCCGGCACCGGAGAGGTCTTACCCGCCTCGGCGACGTCGGAGAGGACGTCGGAGACCAGCGGGCCGTGCTGGGTGGAGCGCACCTTGATCGTCACCGGGTCACCCCCGGCCACCTTGATCGTCTCGTCGCGGGTGGTCAGCTGCAGGGTCTTGCCGTCCTGCTCGTACGTGTCACCGGTGACCTTCTCGAGGAAGAAGTCGGTCACGTCCGGCGCCAGGTTGGTGAGACCCCAGCTGATGCGCGCGTTGTGGCCGATCACCACACCCGGCAGGCCCGCGAACGAGTAGCCGGAGACATCGAACGGGCAGTCGGCCGAGACCGTGTTGCAGTGCAGGCCGACCTGGCTCCAGACACCCGGCATCGAGACGCCCAGGTGCGGGTCGTTGGCCAGCAGCGGCAGGCCGGTCTCGGTCAGGTCGCCCGCGACCACCCAGGAGTTCGAGCCGTTGCCCTCGCTGCTGCTGCCCATCACGTCGGGCAGGGACTGGAGGGCCTGGTTCGCGGAGGTGAGGGCGTCCTGTGCGGCCTGGCTGGAGTAGACGTCGGCGACGTTCTCCGTGGCCGTGGAGGTTTTGGTGGTCGTGGAGGTTTTAGCGGCCGTCGGGACCAGGGAGGCCGACGCGTCTGCAGTGCTGGTGCTGGTGCCGGTGTCAGCTGAGGTGCCGGTATCGGCGTCAGCCTTCGCGTCGCCTTCGGTCCTGCTGTTGGGCTTCTTACCGCCCGCGTTGTTCTTGGTGCCCGAACCGGTCTGGTTACCCGCCGCGGCCTGGCCGTCGATGATCGTGGCGTGCTCGTCGGACGGGTACTCGGGGAACAGCTGGGCGATGCGGTCGGCGTTGCGGACCACCTTGATCGCGCTGGCCCGGTTGAGTTCCTCGTTGTAGTTGCTCCGCAGGTCCCAGGCCATCGCCTTGAGCCAGGCCAGTGAGTCGACCGGGGTCCACGGCTCGATGTCCTCGAGCTTGTTCTTGCGCTCGAGGACCGAGTAGCTCACCGACAGCTCGGACTTCGACCGGCCCGTGATGTAGGCGTTGACGCCGGCCGCGTAGGCCTCGAGGTAGCTGCGTGTGGACTTGCTCGCCTGCTCGTACTCCTTGGTGGCGACCTCCCGCCAGCCGAGGGTGCGCACCAGCTTGTCAGCGGTCAGGGCGTCGTCGTTCGCGCCCACCAGCTCGCTGAGGCGGCCCGCGGTGACGTGACGGCGCACGTCCATCTCGAAGAAGCGGTCCTGCGCGTTGACATAGCCCTGGACGCGGAACAGATCGGTGGCGTTGTCGGCGTAGATCTGCGGAACGCCCCGGTCGTCGCGGATCACGCTGGCCTGACCGGTGAGGCCGGCCATCGAGACCTCACCACCCCGGTCGGGCAGGGGCCGGCGGATGATGGAGACGGCCAGCACGACGACGACAACGACGGCGATCACGGCAACGACAGCGGCCCCGATGGCCGATACACGGAGGGCACGGCGACGGGTCACGGCAGGAACAATAGCCACTGTCCCGGGGCACGCCGTAACGGCCGTCTCCGGCATCACCGTGTGCTACCGATAGGATCACGCCCAGGCTGACGATGGCCTGAGAAGTGTCTGTGGGTGAGAAGAGGCCGAAAATTTGACGATCGAGCAGCTCAACCTGGCGCTGCTCGCCGGTCCGGCTGTTCTTCTGGCAGCGGTGGTCGCGGTCCGGCTGTCCACCGGCACGGGCTTACCGTCACTTCTTCTTTACCTGGCGCTCGGACTCGTCATCGGCGAGGGCGGCTTCGGACTGCAGTTCGAGGACGCCGAACTCACCTCGGTTCTCGGGTACGCCGCTCTCGTGCTGATCCTCGCGGAGGGTGGCCTCACCACCCGCTGGGCCACGATCAAGCCCTCCGTCGCCCCGGCCGCCCTTCTCGCCACTGTGGGCACCGGCGTCTCGGTGGCCATCGCGGGAACCGGTGCCCACTTCGTCCTCAGCCTGGACTGGCCCCTCGCCCTGCTGCTCGGTGCGGCCATCTCGTCGACCGACGCCGCGGCCGTTTTCTCCGTGCTGCGCCGGGTTCCGCTGCCCCCGCGCCTGGTCGGCATGCTGGAGGCCGAGTCCGGTTTCAACGACGCGCCGGTCGTCATCATCGTCATCGCGCTGACCGAGGTGGCGCACGGTAGTGCCGAGCACGGCATCGGGTACCTGCTCTACGAGGCCGGGTTCGAGCTGATCGTCGGCACCGCCATGGGTCTGGGCATCGGCTGGCTGGGCGCGTTCGCGCTGCGCCGCGTGGCCCTGCCCTCCTCCGGCCTCTACCCGATCGCGGTGTTCGCCTTCGCCATCGGCTCGTACGGTGCCGCGGCCAGCATCCACGCCTCCGGGTTCATCGCCGTCTACCTGTGCTCGCTGATCATCGGCAATTCCCAGCTGCCGCACGGGGTGGCGGTGCGTGGCTTCGCCGAGGGCCTGGGCTGGATCGCGCAGATCGGCCTGTTCGTGATGCTCGGCCTGCTCGCCTCCCCCGAGCGGCTGCCCGCCCAGGCCGGACCGGCCTTCCTGATCGGGCTGGTGCTGCTGCTCGTCGCCCGGCCGCTGTCGGTGATGGCCTCGGTGTCGTGGTTCGGGGTCTCGCTACGGGAACAGGCCTTCCTTTCCTGGGCCGGTCTGCGCGGAGCCGTCCCGGTCGTGCTGGCCACCGTGCCGGTGGCCCAGGGCGTCGAGAACTCCCGCCAGCTCTTCGACATCGTCTTCTGCCTGGTGCTGATCTTCACCGTGGTCCAGGCCCCGACGCTGCCCTGGGTGGCCAAGCGCCTCGGCCTGTCCGACGTCATGCCCACGGTCGGACTGGAGGTCGAGAGCGTGCCGCTCGGGGCCCAGGGTGCCGACGTGCTGGAGTGCAAGGTCAGCAAAGACTCCCGCCTGCACGGCGTCGAGATCTTCGAGCTGCGCCTGCCGCACGGTGCGAACGTCACCCTCATCCTCCGGGACGGCGAGGCGATCGTCCCCGACCACCGCACCGCCCTGCGCCGGGGCGACGACCTGATCGTGGTCACCCCGGCGGCTGTCCGGGCCGCCACCGAGAACCGGCTCAAGGCCGTCAGCGCGGGCGGCAAGCTCTCCGGCTGGCACGACAAGGATCAGCCGGACGGGGCCCGGCGCACCGTCCCGGCCGCTCCCCCGTCCAGGGCCCTGGTCACCCGGCCCCGTCCCGGTTTCCCGCCGGAAGCACCGGGCGTCAGTGGGGGGCCGGGCGCACCTGGTGTTCCGGGCGTGCCCTGGGGCGGGCGAGCACTCGTACGTCGCCTCCGACCTGGCGCACGTCGACAAGATCAAGACGCCAGACGTCGGCGATCGTCGTGATGCCGGCGTCGATCAGGGCATTCGGGCCGGCGCCGAGCAGCGACGGGGCCAGGTAGGCGATCACCCGGTCGACGAGGCCCGCCTCGACCATCGCACCGGCCAGACGCGGCCCTCCCTCCAGCAGCACGTGCCGGCGTTCCCTGGCGTACAGCTGGTGCATCAGGGCGGGGAGGTCGAGGGCATCGGTCCCCTGGCTCCCGGCAACCACCCCCACCTCGTCGCCCGTCGCGATCCAGGTGGGTGCGTCGTCCCCCCGGATCTTCGCGTTCTGCGGGGTACGGCCCCGGGTGTCCGCGACCACCCGCAGCGGCTGCCGGGCCCGGGGTCGGCCGTCCGCGTCGCGCACGGTCAGCAGCGGGTCGTCGGCCAGCACCGTGCCCACACCGACCAGCATGGTGTCCACCTGCGCCCGTAGCCGGTGCACGTCCCCGCGAGCCTCGACGCTGGTGATCCACTGACTCGTCCCGTCCTGCGCGGCCACCCGTCCGTCCAGCGTGGCGGCGAACTTCCAGGTGACGAACGGACGTTGCCGGCGCACGGCGGTCAGCCAGACCTCGTTCCCCTCGCCCGGTTCCAGGCCCTGTTCGGCCTCCTGGGTGAGAACTCCGATCTCGACGTCCACCCCCGCCTCCCGCAGCCGGCCGGCTCCTCCCGAGGCCGCGTCGGAGGGATCCGGCACCGCGATCACCACCCGGCTGACCCCGGCCGTGATCAGGGCCTCCGAGCACGGCCCGGTGCGGCCGGTGTGGTTGCAGGGCTCCAGCGTGACGACCGCGGTCGTCCCTCGGGCCCGCTCCCCGGCCGCCCGCAGGGCCATCACCTCGGCATGCGGCCCCCCTGCGTGTTCATGCCAGCCCTCGCCCACCACGGTGCCGTCCGGCCCCAGCAGCACGCACCCCACCACCGGGTTGGGCAGTACCGTCGCCAGTCCCCGGGCCGCCAGCCCGATCGCCTGACGCATCGCCTCGATCTCGGCGTCGCTCGCCATTGCAGTCACGTCTCCTCGGTCTGGGGCGTTGACGAACCCCCTGGTCCCCCGGTTCGAATCGGTCCCTTTACCGGTCGTGCTGTAGTCGTGCCTGTCGCGGGAATGGCCGTCCCCCCGGTCCCGTTCCACAGCCGCCAGGATGATTCTCGCTGATCACCGGGCAGCCATCCGTCGGGGCGACACCCGCTGGTGCATTATGCTGTTGGCACTCAACGGCAGAGAGTGCCAGCCCAGGCTTACAGGAGGACGACGTGCCCACGTACGTCTATGCGTGCACCGAGTGCAACCACGGCTTCGAGGCGCAGCAGGCGTTCAGCGACGACGCTCTGACCGTGTGCCCCGAGTGCGGTGGCAAGCTCCGCAAGGTCTTCAACTCGGTGGGCATCGTGTTCAAGGGCTCGGGCTTCTACCGCAATGACTCGCGCGGCTCGAACACCAGCACCACCACGCCGGCGGCCTCGTCGACCAGCTCGGACTCGTCCGGCTCCTCGTCATCGTCGTCGACCTCGTCCGACAGCAAGTCGACGAGCTCCACCTCGTCCGACTCCAAGTCGTCGAGCAGCAAGTCCACCACCTCGACCTCCAGCGGTAGCGCAGCCTGAGCTGATCCGCCGTCATCACCCCGCAGCCCTTCCGGGCGCGGGGTGATCGGCGTTTTGCACAGAGTTCCCGATCTCACCGCCAGCACTGGCAATATGACCTTCCGTGACGGACGTGTACATGTATGCCGACGAGGCCGGAAATCTGGACATGTCGTCCGGCCCGGGCAGCAGTCGTTACTTCGGTTTCGGCACAGCCGTCTTTGCGGATGAGCACGGGCATGAGCTCTGGGAAGGACTGCAACTACGGTGCTCCCTGGAGAAACGTGGTGTCCGCCTGCCGACGGGGGTGCACACGAAAGAAGACACCTGGACCACCCGCTCAGAGGTCTTCGACCTCATCAAGGGCCAAGGGCCGCGTTTTGATACGACGTTTCTCCTGAAGAGAAATCCTCACCCCAGCGTGCGCGCACACCCGGTAAAGCTTTACCGGACAGCCTGGTTCATGCACTTCAGACAACTCCCACCACAGGTCAGCGCACCTGGTGACACCCTTTATGTGGTGGTCGGATCCCTCAGACGCACAACAAACGCGAGGCGATACGCCACGCCCGGGAAGACGTTTGCGCGCAGGTCGAGGATCGCGAGATCGTCCCCTGCATCTGGGACGCCCAGACAGCGTGGGGGATGCAGGTCGCCGACTACGGACTCTGGGCCGTCCAACGCATCCTCGAAGGACGCGAGTGCAAAGCCTACGATTCGTGCGTCGAGCCGACACTGCACTCCTGCCTGACCCCCTGGGGCAGGGCATGAAAAAGCCGGCTATCTCAGTTTCCCGAGAAAAGGTCCCCTGGACCTCTTGTCACCGGCACCATCATTCAACCGCGCACCTCGGGGAGCCGCAACCGAAAATATCCCTCCACGGACACCCGCACTGCACCCAGGAGCCACCAGTAGTGCTCCACACCTCCGCACAACAGCTGGTTTGTCCACAGGCGCCGATTCAGCCGGGCGACCGTCTCCGGATCTGCCTAGCGTTGGGGGCATGCCAGATTCCGGATGGGTTCCTGGCCGGGCAGACACGCGGTCTTCCGGCGAGTCAGCACGTCATGCGGTCCGGGACAGCTCGGACCTCCTGAGCGACGGGCAAAGCTGGAGAATCGACGAGTTTGATTCATTGACAACGCACTTGCCGGTAGCCGGTCCCCCTTCTGGCCGGAAAGCACCGGCCGAAAGACCGTTTCGAAGGATCGTCGAGTCAGGGCCTGTCATTCGCTACCGGGCGCTGCGACATCCGCCCCGGCTGGGTAGCGGCCGGGTACGCGTGGCTCGGCTCTGGTTCGCGCGTCACCGGCGTCCGGTCCTGGTCATGCTGATGCTGCTCGCGGTGTGGTTCACGGTGCGGGCGGCCGGGCCGGCGTCACCGACGATGGTCCGCGTCATGGTCGCCACGCATGACCTTTCGGCCGGTCGGCGGCTGTCGTCGGGCGATCTGGAAGTAGCCAGCTGGCCGGCGGAGATGGCGCCGTCCGGCTGCCTCTCCGCCGATCCGGCCGGACAGGTTCTGGCCGTGTCCGTGCGCGAGGGCGAGGTACTGACCGATGTCCGGCTGCTCGGACCGGGACTGCTGCGAGGACTGCCCGCCGGAACTGTTGCTGTACCGGTGCGGCTGACCGATCCGGCGAGCGCCGCCCTGGTCCGGGCCGGGGATCATGTCGATGTCATCGCCGGCCCGGCCTCCACCTGGCCGGCGGCCGAGGCGGGTGGTGAATCCACGTCGAGTCCGGCCACGATTGCGCGTCCGGCGCGGAATGCCTTGGTGTTGGCGGCTTCCGGGCGCACCGGGGTGGCCGGAGGGGGAGCTGGTGGCGGTGTGGGACTTGGCGTGCTCGGTGAGGGCGAGGGGGCGTCCGGGGATTCTGGTGCCGATGCGTTGGCCGGCCTCCTGGTACTGGCGGTCCAGGCCGATGAGGCGGATCGGCTGGCGGGCGCCGTGGCCGGGTCGAGCGTGTCGGTGGTGGTGCTGCCGTGAAGGCAGGGGTGCCGCCGTGAAGGCAGGGGTGCCGCCGCGAAGGCGAGGGTGCCGCCGAGGCGAGGGCTATGCCGCGAAGGCAGTGGCCCTGCGGTGAAGGCGATGGCCCTGCTGCCAAGTGAACGCCTCCGCGAACGACCCTCCTGGCCAGCATCACCAGCCGCCAGCCAGGATCGCGTGCATTCGTTGCGCCCCACCCGCAATGACTGCGCACGATCACCGGCACGGTCGACCAGACCTGACGGTGTGTGACCAGCCGTCGCGCGTCCATCCCGCCTGCGGGCACTGTGTGACGTGGTACCCATGGCTTTGCCGTAGCGCAGGTGCTCGCTGCTCGCACTACTCTCGCCGTGGTCCCACCCCCACCCCCCGGAGGCACGACAGATCATGATCAAGGGCTTCAAAGAGTTCATCATGCGTGGCAACGTCATGGAACTCGCTATTGCGGTGGTGATCGGCACGGCGTTCGGCTCCGTGGTCACGTCCGTCACCAAGGGTGTCATCCAGCCGCTGATCGCCTCGGTCGGCTCGGCGAAGGTCGGCGGCCTGAACTTCGAGATCCGCCCCAAGGTCGATGACAACGCCACGCTGGTGGACCTGAACGGTGTGCTGACCTCGCTGCTGAACTTCCTGATCGTCGCCGCTGTCGTCTACTTCCTGGTTGTGGTCCCCATGAACGCGCTGATGGAGCGTCGCCGCCGTGGGGAGGAGCCGGAACCGACCACGCCGGCCGAAGACATCCTGCTGCTGCAGGAGATCCGTGACCTGCTGCGCGACCGTCCGATGCAGCAGGGCCCGCAGAGCTGAGACGCATGGATGGCGCATGGGTACGGCTGGGTGCCGGTGCCGCGAACACGGGTTCGCGACACCGGCACCTTCGCGTTTCACCGGCTGCACCGAGCTGCACCGATTGAACGGGTTTCGCCGGTTGCACGGGTTGCACTGGGTGAGCGCCCTGGGACGATGAGCAGTATGGCGATCGACTCACGGCACGTCAGTATCCGGATCAACCGCCCGGCCCGGGAGGTCTACGCGTTCGTCGCGGACCCCACCCGCCTGCCCGACTGGGCCCCCGGGTTGTGTGACCGGGTGGAGCAGGTGGACGGTGACTGGGTCGCCTCGTCACCGATGGGCCGGGCGAAGCTGAAGTTCGCCCCGGAGAACGATTTCGGGGTGCTCGACCACTGGGTGTCGCTCGGCGACGGGCAGACGTTCTACAACCCGATGCGGGTGACCCCCGACGGGCCGGACCCCGACAGCCCGGTCAGCGAGGTCCTGTTCACGGTGCGGCGTCTGGAGGGCGTCACGGACGAGGACTTCGACCGTGACGCCGAGGCGGTCGCGTCAGACCTGACTCACCTGAAGAGCCTTCTGGAAGGCTGATTCTCAGGAGCGGGCGGTGACGCTGAAGAAGCTCATCGACTCGGTGTCGATGTCGGCGATCCGCAGCTTGCGCTTATCGGCCTTGAGGTAGCCCCACTTGCCGGCGATCGCGAACTTCTTGCCGTTCTCCTCGAAGCTGAACAGCTGGTTGGTCCTCTTCTTGTTGCAGACCGCGATACTCAGCTTGCCACTGAGCTTCTGCTGCAGGCAGTAGGAGTTGATCTCCTCGCTGTCGTTCAGGCTCATGATCTGGTACCTGGAGCCGACCTTCTTCAACAGCATCGACGTGCCGTCCGTGGAAAGACCGTTCGACGCGGTCGGCTTCGAACGGTGAAGGTCGGCCGTACCGGTGCTGCGCACGGTGACGATGCGGTTCTTACCCTTCAGCTTCGAGGCCTTGATCAGCACCGCCTCGCCGGTGATCGGCTTCGCCGCCGCCGCCGAAATGGTTGCCCCATCGGACTTCTCAGCAGCCTGGGCGGTACCGGCCGTGGCCAGCCAGAGCCCGGCGGCCATGCCCGGAACAGCGGCGATCGCGGTGACGGTCTTCGCACGGTGGGAGATTCGCGCCGAGAACATGATTCCTCCTGATGATGGCCGGCCGCCCGGGTAGCACCGGGCGGCTCACGTGATGCTCACGCTGGGGTCATCAGGTTGGATGCAGGCTCTTCCCAGAAAGTTCGGGTCCGGCCCGGATTATTTATTCCCAGTGCGGCGGACGATCCCGCTGCAGCTCGTCGTCGCGGTTGCTGCGCTCGTCGCGGTCACCCCAGCCCTCGTCCCGGTCGTCGTCGGAACGGTCGGGGAAAGCCGGTTCTTCGTCTTCAGGTCCCACGTCGTCAGACTTTACCGGCTCCGGCACGGGGACACCCAGCACGGAAGACGGCGCCATCCCGGTGACCGGGACGGACACCCCGGCGGCGACAACGACGTCCTCCATCACCGGGGCCTGCGGAGTGAAGCCGGGAGACAACTCGTACACCTCGGGAGGCAACGGCCGGGTCATGGCGGCCTCCCAGACCTGCCGGATGCGGGCAACCTCACCCTCGGGGTCGGCGGAGAGGTCCATGGCCGAGATCCGGTGGTACGCCCACCCCGCCCGCTCCCAGCGGGCGGGACGGTGCCGCTCCCGCTCCCGGGTGTTGCGGGAGGCGAAGGCCGGGCCGTCCAGATCGACGGCCACGAGCATCCGCCCGGGCACACGTGGATCGGCCACCGCGATGTCGATGGGCCAGGCCCCGTCACCGACCCGGAGCCGCACCGGCAGCCCGGCGGCGTTGAGACGGTCACTCAGGTCGACGGCGAGCGCGTCGGAAGTCTTCGGCATACGCCCGGTGCTACCCGTGCTCCGGCCTCCGGCGGCCAGCAGCACGTCGCGCAGCAGCCGGGCCCCGGCGGTCCGCAGCCGGTCGACCAGCAGGTCGTCGGCGGTGAAGCAGCAGACCACGGTGGTGCGGTGCCGCGACCGGCTGACGGCGGTGGTGAGCGCGGCCGCGCCCTTGTCACCGTCGAGCACCCCGAAGCGGTGCAGCACCCGTCCGTGCGGGGTACGGGCCAGGCCGATGGAGACGATGGCGGCGTCCCGCTCGATGCCCAGGAGGCGCTGCACCGGGCGGATGGTGAACGGCTCGGCCAGTCCGGCGCGGCGCTGTCCGCTGAGCCACTGCGCCAGGTCGTACCGCTCGGGCAGGCTGATGCGCAGGGCCTCCTCGATGCGCTCGGCGTGCCGCTCGCTCAGCGTGATGACGATGAGCGACTGGTCGGGGTGCTGCTGGGCGTGTCGCTCGACCAGGTCGATGACGCGGGCGACCTCACCGTCGGCGCTGACCGGGAGTTCCTCGCCCGGCGGCGGGATGGCGATGCCGTCGGCGACGGCCTCCAGGTAGAGGGGCGCGTGGACGCCGGTGCCCGGGGTCTGCTGCCAGCCCTCCGGGTAGCGGGGGGCGAGCGGGAGGAGCACGCGGCCGTCGGTACTGCGGTGGTCACGGTCGAGGCGGCACACCTTGGTGAACGGCGCGAGCGCCTCGACGACCGACCGGCTGCCGTCGGGCGGGGCGAGGCGGCGGCGGTCACCGGCGACGATCACCTGACCGCCCCGGGCCAGGGCCGCGACGACCTCGGGCAGGCCGATGTGGCCGGCGTCGTCCACCACCACGGTGTCGACGACCGGGGTGACGTTCGGGTCGGCGGGGGCGAGGCAGGCGGCGACGGTGTCGGGGCTCATCACCCAGACCGGGGTGAGGGCCGAGAGCACGTCACCGCAACGGCGCACCAGGTCGGACAGGCGCGGGCGGTCGTCGTCCCGGGTCAGCCAGGTGCGCAGGGTGCGCATCTGCTCGGGCTGGGCGGTGACGACCTTCGCGGCGCGGTGCGTGACGGCGGTGCGCACGAGTGCGGAACCGGCCTGGATGCGGGCTTGTTCGGCGGTGCGCAGATCTTCGGCCGCGGCCCGCAGCGCGTCCGGGTCGTGGCCGGCCAGCCGCTGGTCGGAGCGCACGATGCTCGACCGCACGGACGACCACCAGGTCAGGTCGAACTCACCGTCGATGTCTTCCGGCCCGACCCGGCGCTCGCGCAGGTCGTCGACAAGATCACCGAGCCCGGCGTCGCGCAGGGCCTGCACCAGACGGGCGCGGCGGGGCTGGCCGAGAATGCCCTGGGTGTCGCCGGACAGGTCGGCGACGTGTGCCTCCAGGTCGTCCAGTGGCATCGAGCGCAGTTCGGGCGCGGGTGTGTCGGCGAAGGTCCCGGCCAGCACGGCGATCGCACCCATCGCCGAGGAGACCGTGGTGGCGGCCTCGGTGAGCCCGACCACGACGCCCGGCGAGGACGGCACGAGCGCGTACTCCTGCCAGCGGTGGCGCAGGTCCTGCGCCGTACGCAGCACCTGGTGCAGGTCGCCGACGTGCACCCCGGGGCGCACCAGGGCCTGGGCCTGACGCCGGAGGCGGCGCCGTTCCACCCGTCCGGGGCCGCTGCCGTCGCTGCGCCGCTCGCCCCGCGGGGCGACGGCCACGGCCAGCTCGGCCAGCGGCGCGTCGAACAGCTGCGGCAGCATCGAGTCGACCACGGTGCGCACGCCCAGCAGCAGGTTGATCAGCGGCAGCCATTCCTGCGCGGAGGTCGCGGGCCGCAGCCCGGCGGCGGCCGTCACCCCGTCCATCGCGATCCGGGTGCGACGCAGGCCGGCCCGCAGCACGAGCGCGGCCTCCAGCGCCTTGCGGGCGTCCTCGTTGGTGGTGACCTGGGCGTCGTACCACCGGGTGTCGTCCCGGCTCAGGGTGAAGGCCCCGGCCGCGGCCGCGGCGTGCAGATGGGCACGCACCCGTTCCCGGGTGATGCCGTCGAGGCCGCGCAGCACCTCGTCACCGAGCCGGACCCGGCCCGCGGGAGCACCGGTGCGGGAGGTCAGGTCGGCCAGGGCCACCATCGCGTCGTAGGCGCTGACACCCCAGGGCTGGCGCACCTCGTGCAGCGCGATCACATCGCCGTCGAGCAGGGCCCGGGCCCGGCGGACGGTGCGGGCCGACTCGTCGTCCAGCGCCGCCTTGCCGACCGGCGGCAGTTCACCCGAGGTGCCACCGGTCGCGGCGGCCAGGGCGGCGGTGAGCGTGTCGGTCAGCGCGGCGGTGCGGGTGGCGGGCCGCCCGCCGGGAGAGTCGCGCAGGTCGAGCACGAGATCGCCGATGCCGGCGTCATACAGCCGGCTGAGCAGGGTCTCGGTGCTGGCGCGGCGAGGGCTCAGCACGAGCACGCGACGGCCCGCGGCCACCAGCCCGGCGATCGTGGCGGCCAGCGTGTGGGTGGCGCCGGCCCCGGGCGGGCCCTCGATCACCAGGTGCTCGCCCCGCAGCGCGGTCGCGACGGCGTCGGTCTGGGCCGGGTCGCAGTCGAGCACCAGCAGCTCGTCGGCGGGGTCGGCCTCGGCCGGTGGGCTCACCGGCCGGGCCCCGCGCGGGCCGAGCCGGCCCACCACGGCCAGGCGCCGCGACTCGGGTTCGCCGAGCGCGGGCTTCTGCTGCGGGATCCCGCCGGCTCCCCGGGTGCCGGTCGTGCCGGTCGTGCCGGTAGAGGTGCTTGAGGACGCGGTCGAGCCCCCGGCGCCGCCGGTGGCGGTCGCGGGGGTGTCCGGCAGCCGGACCACGAGCGGCGCGGTCGACGCCGCCACCGCGCTGAGCAGCTCGCTCGCGGCGATCGCGGGGACCGCGGCGTCGAGGTCGGCGAGCACGGCGCCGGAACCGGCGGCGAACGTGGCCAGGACCAGGCTGCGCTCGATGGTGAAGTCGCGCAGCTGGTCGCAGTGCTCCTCGAGCCAGGCGTAGACCGGCCGCGGGTCGAACCCCTTCTCGCCGTGGGCCAGCGCGGCCAGCTCGTTGCCGTCGGCCTCGATGCCGTAGTCGTCGTTGAGCAGGCGCACCAGCTCGGGGTTGATCAGGACCGTGCCGTCCAGATCCAGGTCGAAGTCGCTCTCGCCACCGCGCGGGCGGATCGAGCAGCCGCGCAGCACCACCGGGGCGTTCACCGGTTCGGACGAGCCGGCGGGCCGCCAGGTGGCCACCCCGATCGACAGGCAGCAGGCCTGCACGCCGCGCTGGGCCGAGAGCACGATCGCCGCCCGGCGGATCATCCGGACCTGGTTCCACGCCACGTCGTGGGCGTCAGGCTCCCGGAACAGGCTGGACAGTCGCGTCGGCCGGCCGGCGAACAGCTGCGCCAGCCCGGAGGGGTGCGCGTGGGTGAGTTCCAGCCAGGATTCGCGGGCTTGTGGGCCGGTGGTGAGAAGCGTGTCGGGCAGACCCGATCCGGCCAGGGCCCGGCGCCAGGCGTCGACAGCGGCCGCCACCCGTTCGAGGTCGACGCCGGGAGCGCCCGTCGAAGACTCCGCCGGGCGCTCGACACGGGGCGTCAGGGACCGCTGGGTCAGCGGCCCCGCGGCGGACTGCTCGGGCACCACCCAACGCTAGCCCGCGCTTCCCGGTGGACCCGGAAAGCGCTCCCGGCGCGCCGGAAGCACGCGCGGGGCAGTGCCCGCTCGGACGACTGCCCGACCCACCGGGCGGACGAGCAACGAGCCTGGTGAGAGGCGTCTTCGGGCTCCGGGGACGGAAATTCGGTGTGACCGGTCTGACACTCGAACGTGGGACAGCCGAAACGGGTCGGATGACCGCAGCGTGCATGATCACGGCGCACTTGGGTCGTGATCATGCAATCCCTCCCGAGGACGGGTTGCATGATCACGCCCAGGTTCACGCTGCCTCACGCCGCCAGGAGCATCGCCAGGACCGCGGTGTCGGGGTCCTGCGTCGGATCGACACCCACCATGCTCACCAGCCGGGTGATGGTGCCGTCCCGCTCGGCCTCCACCCAGGAGGCCCGGTGCTCCAGGCCGAGGTGCGGAATCCCCGGCAGCAGAACGCAGCCCGACGCCGCCCCGGTGGCCTCGGGGATCGAGGGCCGGCTCTCCGAGGGCGGGTGCAGAAGCAGCAGCGCGGGCGGGGTGTGCCGCCCGAACTGACCAGGCCCCGGGGCGCCGTCGCCGAGCACCGGGCCCGCCGACGTCACCAGACCGACCGCTCCCGGCAGCGGGCCCTCCGGAGTGTCCTCGACCGCCCGGAACACGGTGGTGGTCGGAACCAGGCCGGGCACGGCGGCAAGCCGCACCGCCAGGAGGAGGAACTGCGCCCACTCCCGGGTGGACGAGGGCCAGCGGCCGCTCACGACGAACCCGCTCAGCAGGTCGTCGCTGCCCTGATAAGGGGCGATCTCGACGTTCAGAGGGTTCAGAGAATCAGACATGCCAGCTCCCTCCACCGGGGGTCGCCGGACGGCATCAGGGACCCGAACAGGCCGATCTGCCGACGCGGCGCCCCATCGCACGTGATCACACGGTGCGGTACAAAGGCACTGGCAGACAAGACCCCCCGAGTGCCAGCCGTGTGCCGGCCGAGCTCTAGTCGAACTGGGCTCGGCCCGTTTCGGCGTAGACACGCGCCCGCTCCAGGCCCCGGGCCACCCCGGGAGACAGGGGTTCGGGCAGGTCAGAGGGGTCGAACCAGCCGACGGCGACCGACTCGTCATCGCCCACCACCGCCTCGCCACCGATCGGGCGGCAGTCGAAGAAATGGTCGACGAAGATCGTGCGGTCACCGTTCGGGAAGGTGACCGGGGCCGTGGTGTGGATCGCGATCAGGCCGGTGACCTCGATCTTCACACCCGTCTCCTCCAGCACCTCGCGGGTGCAGGTGAGAGACATCGGCTCTCCCGGCTCGGAGATCCCGCTCGGCAACGACCAGAGCAGGTTGTCCGATCGCTGGCCGAGCAGGATGCGCCCGGCCTCGTCCCGCACCAGAGCGGTCACGCCCGGCAGCCAGAGCTCGTCGGTGCCGATCTTCTCCCGCAGCTTGAGAATGAACTCAGGGGTCGCCATGCGCCGAACGGTACCTAAGGCTTGACTACGGCTGGGCTCCGCGTTCGCTGAGCATGTTCTGCATCAGCGCGATCTCGGCCTGCTGACCCTTCACGATGGTCTTGCAGAGGTTGACCACCACCGGTTCGTCGGTGAGCTGCAGCGCCGCCCGGGCCATCGCCACGCCACCCTGGTGATGCTTGATCATCAGCTGCAGGAACAGGATGTCGGCTTGCTTCGTGGGCAGCGAGCGCAGTTCGTTCACCTGCTTCTGGGTGGCCATACCGGGCATCAGGCCGTTCTCGTCGACGTGGGTGTCGTCGGCGGAGATCCCGGACAGCTCGTGCTCGGCCTCATGGCCCTGCATCCACTGCATCGGCTGCCCGGTGCGCCCGATCGTCAGGCCCCAGAGGTTGAGCCACCCCTGCATCTGCCCCATCTGACTGGACTGGGTCAGCGCCATGTCGGTGGTCAGGTACCGGACGTCGTCGTCCTGGGTGCGGCGCTGCACGATCGTCGCCATGTCCACCGCCTGGGCGTGGTGGTCGATCATGTCGCGGGCCAGGCCGGCCGCCGCCGAGTTGTCGGACGGCGTGGCCGGGCCCTGCACGTACGACACCACCAGCACCAGGCCGGCCAGCAGGACGAGCCCGGCGATCGCCATCCGCACCAGGGTGCGCCCGGTCAGCCAGGAACCGCCCGACGAGGACGGCGAGCTCTCCAGCCCGTCGTCCTCGTACAGCTCGTCGCCCGGCACCGTCTCGGACGCGGCCTCGGCGTGACCGGACTCACCCGTCGTTGCCATCGGGGATCAGCCTGTCGGCTCGCCGACGCCACCGGTGCAGGCGGCGCCCATCTCAGGGGTCTGCGTGCCCTGCTTGTACTCCTTGATGAACTTCTCGATGCGCGGGTCGTCTGCGGTGTCGACGGACAGCTGCAGGCCCCACGCGGACAGCGTGATCGGGTCGGGCAGGTCCTTGTACGGCGACAACACCAGGTAGGTCTGGTTGCCGACGATGTCTTTCAGCTCCTCGACCTGAGCCTTCGGCAGCTTCTCCTGGTAGGTGATCCAGACCGCGCCGTGCTCCAGGGCATGCACCGCATTCTCGTTCTGCACCGGCGCGTCGTAGACGCCGCAGTTCAGCCAGACCGGGTTGTGATCACCACCGACGGGCGGGGTCTGGGCGTAGGTCACCGGGGTCGAGACGTGGTTCTGCGTCAGGTCCTTGTATTCCTTCAGACCGGTCAGCTTGGTGGCGGCGACCTTGGCGGCGTCCTTGGCGCTGTCATCGCGGGCGGCCTTGACGACGGCGAACCCACCGCCGACCACCGCGATCACGATCACGAAGGCCCCTGCGGTCAGGGCGAAACGGCGCCGGCGCTCACTGGCAGCCTGCTCGGCGCGGAGTTTCGCCGCCTTCTCCGCGGTCGCCTGCCGGGATTTCCTGGCGTTGGTCATGACGGTTGCGTGCCTCTCGGGGGACTGGGCGTCGACATGTTGCTGACGGTCGGCGAAGCGCCGGGGTTCCGGACTTCACACAGGAAAGCTCGCGGCAACGCTACCGGCCCACCAGCAACGATCCAGAACAAGTTCAAGCTTCACATAGATTTCTGTGGACGATGTGCTCGTAGTTGTAACAACAGATCAGTATCGTGCGGCACCGGTAACAGGACGTGAAAGATCGGAGCGGATCCCGGAATGCAGCTGAGCCCGCACGAGCAGGAACGCTTGATGCTCTCCTACGCAGCTGATCTGGCCTGGCGGCGTAAGGACCGCGGCCTGCGGCTGAACCATCCGGAGGCCACGGCGATCATCTGCTCGTTCATCCTCGAGGGAGCCCGCGACGGGCGCCTGGTCACCGATCTGATGCAGGCCGGCCGCGAGGTCCTGACCCGGGCCGACGTGATGGACGGGGTGCCCGAGATGCTGGCCGAGGTCCAGATCGAGGCCACCTTCCCGGACGGCACGAAACTCGTGACCGTGCACGAGCCGATCATCTGAGGAGCTGACGTGATCCCTGGTGAGGTCATTCCCGCCGATGGTGCGATCACCCTGAACGAGGGTGCGACCCGCACCACCGTGCGCGTGGTGAACGCCGGCGACCGGCCCGTGCAGGTCGGTTCGCACTTCCACTTCTCCTCGGCGAACCAGGCCCTGGAATTCGACCGGGAACTCGCCCACGGCAAGCGGCTGGACATCGCCGCCGGCACCGCCGTGCGGTTCGAGCCCGGCGTCGACCGTGAGGTCACCCTCGTCCCGATCGCGGGCTCCCGGGTCGTTCCCGGTCTGAGCCTGCCCGCCCCCGGAATCCTGGATCAGGAAGGCTGAAACCCACTTGGACCTCTCCCGCGCCCGTTACGCCCAGCTCTACGGCCCGACCGTCGGCGACAAGGTCCGGCTGGCCGACACCGACCTGGTCATCTCCCCCACCGAAGACCTCTGCGGCGGTCCGGGACGAGCGGGCGAGGAGGCGGTGTTCGGCGGTGGCAAGGTGCTGCGCGAGTCGATGGGCCAGGGCCGCGCCACGCGCGGCGAGGGCACGCCCGACCTGGTGATCACCGGCGCCCTGGTGCTCGACCACTGGGGTGTGATCAAGGCCGACGTCGGGATCCGCGACGGCCGGATCGTGGCCCTGGGCAAGGCCGGTAACCCCGAGACGATGGACGGTGTGCACCCCGACCTGGTGGTCGGGCCGAACACCGAGATCCTCGCCGGCAACGGCAAGATCCTCACGGCCGGTGGCATCGACTGCCACGTGCACTTCATCTGCCCGCAGATCGTGCCCGAGGCCCTGGGCAACGGCATCACCACGCTGATCGGTGGCGGCACCGGCCCGGCCGAGGGCACCAAGGCCACCACCGTCACGCCCGGGTCCTGGTACATGGCCCGGATGCTCGAGGCGATGGACGGCCAGCCCGTCAACGTCGCCCTCCTGGGCAAGGGCAACACCGTGTCGCACGAGGCGATGTGGGAGCAGCTGCGGGCCGGGGCCTCGGGTTTCAAGCTGCACGAGGACTGGGGCACCACCCCGGCGGCCATCGACGCCTGCCTGACCGTGGCCGACGCGAGCGGGGTGCAGGTCAGCATCCACACCGACACCCTGAACGAGGCCGGGTACGTGGAGAGCACCCTGGCCGCGATCAACGGCCGGGCCATCCACAGCTACCACACCGAGGGTGCGGGCGGTGGGCACGCGCCGGACATCATCACCGTCGCCGGTTACGGCCACATCCTGCCGAGCTCCACGAACCCGACCCGGCCGCACACGATCAACACGCTGTCCGAGCACCTGGACATGCTGATGGTCTGCCACCACCTGTCGCCGTCGATCCCGGAAGACCTGGCGTTCGCCGAGTCCCGGATCCGGCCGAGCACCATTGCCGCCGAGGACCTGCTGCACGACCTCGGCGCGATCTCGATGATCGGCTCGGACGCCCAGGCGATGGGCCGCATCGGCGAGGTCGTGCTGCGCACCTGGCAGACCGCGCACGTGATGAAGTCCCGGCGCGGGCTGCTCGAGGGTGACGTGGATAACGACAACCGGCGGGCCCGGCGCTACATCGCGAAGTACACGATCGCCCCGGCTGTCGCGCACGGCATGGAGCAGGAGATCGGGTCGATCGAGAAGGGCAAGCTCGCCGACCTGGTGCTCTGGGACCCGGCCTTCTTCGGGGTGCGCCCGCAGGTGGTGCTCAAGGGCGGCATGATCGCCTGGGCCCAGATGGGCGACGCCAACGCCTCGATCCCGACCCCGCAGCCGATCCTGCCGCGCCCGATGTTCGGTGCGGCGCCGAAGGTCGCGGCGGCCACCAGCGTTCACTTCGTGGCCCCGCAGGCCATCGACGACGGGCTGGCCGGCCGGCTGAACGTGGACCGGCGTCTGGTCCCGGTCGAGAACGTGCGGCAGCGCGGCAAGGCCGACATGCCGGAGAACACGGCCACACCCGATATCCAGGTCGACCCCGACACCTTCACGGTGCGCATCGACGGCTCGGTCTGGGAGGAGCAGCCCGCCACCTCGCTGCCGATGGCCCAGCGGTATTTCATGTTCTGAGCAGCTTTTCCTGGAGGACGCGCAGGCTCCAGTCGGTCGGCAGAGGGAAGGTCAGGAGTTCCTGACCTTCCCTCTGCCGTACGGCACGTTACTGACCGGTGTCGCTGTACTCCCGCTCGGTCTTGGCCGAGTGGGAGACGGAAGCGGCTGTGGTGCTGGTCCTCTCGATCGCGGCCCGCCAGGTGCGCTTGGGTGCCTTCAGCTTGCCGATGAAGATGCCCTTCTTGTTCGTGGTGAAGTACTTCGCCGTCACCCAGCCGTCCTTGGTGAGGTACTGGATCGCGACCCGGGCCCCCGGCATCGGGCTGCGCGCCGCGCCGGTTCCGTAGTTGGTGCGCACCAGCTGACCGCCGATGTAGCGGTAGGGGTGGTTGTGCACGACGACCAGGGTGAGCATGCTCGGGCGCAGCAACCGGAACTTCGCCGCGCAGCTGACACCGTCGCGACTGATGGTCACGGGATGCAGCCCGGCGTCGGCATTCTTGTAGTCCTTGGGCTCAAAATGCTTGACCTGGAAACCCGGCCGGGAGTCGACGGCGAGGTCGGGGATGCGCACCCGCCAGTCCGCGGCGTCCGGCACCACGAACTTCACGGAGCGTGGATCGGCCCCCAGAACCAAGGTGCTCGGCGTGTAGGCGCAGGTGGCGGCGGTTCTCAGACTGCCGCTCTCGGAATCGGACGGGGTGGCGTGCGCGCTGCCCGACGTGAGTGGAGTGAAGGCCAGTCCGGCGACGAGCGCCGTGACTCCCCCGAGTCTTCTGAACATGCCTGTGACGCTAGTGACTACTGAGTGGTCCGAACCAGGTTGGGTCCGGCTTGGGCCGAACTGACTACGCCCGGGGTCCGGCAAGCAGTCTGGCCAGAAGCGGGGCACAGAAGAGCATCACGAACAACCGGGCAACCTGCACCATCAGCACGAACGTGACGTCGGCGCCGCTGCCGACCGCCGTGGCCAGCACCGCGTAGAGACCGCCCGGTGTGGTGGCCAGATAGCCCTCCAGCGAGGTGCGGCCGGTGGCGTGGGCCAGCACCACGCCCAGACCCGCGCTGACCACGATCAGGCCGATGATCGCAGCCACGGCCAGGGGCAGCACCGAGGCCACGGCCTTCAGGCTCTCCCGGGTGAACCGCAGGCCGACCTGCAGGCCGATCAGAGCGAACCCGATGTTCTGCAGCCAGTCCGGCACGGTCGCGGCGATCGTGCCGGTGCCGGCCAGCACCGCGGCGACGATCAGCGGGAAGAGCAGGGCACCGGCGGGCATCGGGACGAAGCGGGCCAGGGGCAGGCCGACGGCCAGGGCCAGGGCGGCGATGATCAGCCCGGCGTGTGGCAGCGCCGGCTCCACGCTCTGCGTGACGAGCAACGAGATCCCGGGAGTCGGCTCGGGGCTGAACACCACCTGCGCCACCAGCGGCATCCCGAGCAGGATGATCAGCACCCGCAGGTACTGCACCACGGCGACCACCCGGTCGTCGGCGCCCAGATCCCGCGAGATCGCCACGATGCCCGAGGCCCCGCCCGCGATCATGGCAAAGACGCCGGTAGCGGTGGAGATTCCGGGTTTGAGCATGAGTACGGAGCCGGCCGCCACGCTCAGCAGCAGGGTGGCCAGGCAGGACAGCAGCACGGGCAACCAGTCCGCGCCCAGGGCGGTGAGGGTGCTCGGCTCCAGGGTGCTGCCGATCGCCGCGCCGAGGACGGCCTGGCCGGTGGTGAAGGCGAAGCCGGGCACCGCCGGCGTACGCGGCGCGATCAGCGCGTAGCCCAGACCGGCGACGAGCGCGCCGAACAGTACCGGCGAGGGCAGGCCGGCCAGGTCGAGCACCGTCGAGAGGGCGACGACGAGGAACAGCAGGATCAGCCAGGGCAGGACTTTCCCGAACCTTGCCCTCACGAACTCACCGCGGGCTTGCCGAGAAGTCTTTCCAGCAGACGCGGATCGGTGGGCCAGGCCGCCAGCAGCACCGGACGCGGGATGCTGCGGGCCGCGTACCTCAGCAGCAGCACCACGGCCACCACGTCGTCGAGCGGGCCGATGACGGGCAGGAACTCCGGGATCAGGTCGATGGGCGAGAGCACCCACAGCACGGCCACGAGCAGGGCCACCCGGGCCCGGCGCGGTACGTCGGGGTGCTGCCGCAGCCGGCGCGCGGCGGTGACGCAGGAGGGCAGGAACCCGGCCAGGTCTTTCAGCAGGCCCGGGGGCAGGCGGTGGGCCAGGACCACCATCAGCAGGCAGCTCAGGGCGTAGAGGCCCACGATCACGGCCGCGATGACGATCCAGGTCACGTGATCTTGATGACCTCACTGGCCGCGCGGGTGATCGAGTAGAGGCGCCCGTTCAGCGGGGACTTGTTGATACCCATCAGGGAGAAAGTGTACGAGGCGCCCACCGTGAGGTTCGTGACGGTCGTCCTCATCTGCTTGCAGCCCTTGGTCGCCTTCACCGCGGTGAAGGTCTTCGGCGGGTCAGCCTTCGGCCGTGAGTAGTCGAACTGGTTGACGTACTGGGGCACCGCGACCACCTCGTACTGCTGGGTGTCCGGGTCGCCCATGTCCCACCAGCGCACCGAGACGGAGCCGTTGCCGATGGCCTTCACCACGTAGTTGTGGGCGATGGAGACCGGGTTGTGCGGCTGCATGCAGTTGTCGCGCGGCTCGAGCTTGTAGGTCGGCATCGGGGGCGGGCCGGAGAAGATGAACCGGTGCGGATGCTCGGGCGGTGCGATCGCCGGCCGGCCGGGCTGAGCCGGCCCGGTCGGGCGGGCCACCTGGGGTACACCGCGCACCGACGACCACTCGGGCACGTCCTCGTAGTACATCCAGTCGGCGACCTTGCCGGCCTTGAGCCCTTCCGGCTCGTCCGCCCGGTCCGACCGGTCAGAGGTGGCCAGGGCGACGACGTCGGTCACCACCGGGTCGAGCGCTCCCGTGGTGAGCAGGCCACCGGCCACGACGGCCAGGCCGATCGACACGGCCGCGAGGGTGGAGCGGTGCCGGCCCCTCCTACCGGGAGGGACCCCCACCGGGCGAGAACGACGTCCACCATTTTCTGCCCGTGCCACAAGCCCTCCCGGAACCGGACCGCATGCTGCCCTTGCCGAGGGCATGCATCGGCAGGAGGGTGGTGTGGCTGGTCGGCGGCACGGCCCCGTCACCCGAGCGGGCGTCACCCGACCGGCGGTTCTTCAGGTGACAGGAATGGCGCGTAAGGTACAACGACTCCCGAACCCTTCTGAGAGGCAGGCAGTGGCAGGCATGAGGCGCAAGAGCTACCTCGCGGCCACCGCGGCGATGTTCGCCGCCACCGTGATGGCAGGTGCGCCGGCTGTCGCCGCCAGTGCCACGGCCCCCGAAGCCGCCCCAGCACCCGTAGCAGCCAAGAAGTCGAGCTGGGCGCTGCACAGCGAGGTCAACTTCAACGGGTCCACCCTTCCCGACGGCTGCATCAAGTACTCCGGTGAGTACACCGCCGGCAACAGCGCCTGGTCCGAGAGCAACGCCGTGATGAGCGGTGGTGAGCTCAAGCTGGAGGTCGAGAAGAAGAAGACCGACGGCCAGCCGTACACCACCGGCGGCGTGGGCTGCTGGAGCTGGGGCCAGACCTACGGCAAGTTCGAGGTCAAGGCCAAGGTGCCCGCGGGCAAGGGCATCAACAGCTACCTCACCCTGTCCCCGTCGAAAGACAGCAGCAACGCGCTGACCAGCATCGAGCTGCTGGCTCCGGACCAGGACACGGCCTACGTCAGCAACGGCTACGGCAAGGGCTCCGAACAGGCCTTCTCCGAGCAGAACTTCGCCAACAAGAAGTTCCACACATACACGATCGAGTGGGCGCCCAAGCATCTCCTGGTGCGGCTGGACGGCAAGGAGATCTTCTACTCCACCAACTCGTACAAGGGCTCACGCTGGATCAGCATGGCCACCACCACCGGTGACGACCTGACCGGGAAGCCGACCTCGAAGACCAAGCTGCCGGCGGCGTTCACGATCACGCAGATGAAGATCTACCGGTACACGGGGACCAAGCCCACGCCCGGCAAGACCCTGAGCGTGGGCACGGACGGCACCGTGGCCGGCGCCACTCCGACGGCCAGTGGGTCGCCGGGCGCCACCGCCACCCCGACAGCCACCCCGACGACCGCGGCCGCGGCTTCTGAGGGCTCGTCGGGCTCGTCGGGTGGGGGAAAACTGACCGGTGGCATCTGGCCCTGGCTCATCGGTGGCAGCATCATGGCCGTTTCGGCGATCGCGATCCTCAGCTACCCGAACCGGAAGAAGCAGCCGCCGCGACGTCAGCCGTCGCAGCCCTACACGAGATAGCTTCCGCCGCCAGCAGATCGACCTGTACCGGCAACAGGTCCGAGCCCGTCGCGGTGGCCAGCAGGCCACCGCCGGCCAGGGGCAGGGCGACCGCGTCGCCGTGCGTGGCCGGTTCCGGCTTCTCCAGACCGGTGCGCACCAGCGTCGAGATCACCCGGGTGCCCCCGACCGCGACCACGGCCGAGCGCAGCGTGTGCCGCAGCAGCGGTTCGCCGTCACGGGTGAGCACGGTGCGACCCGACCACTCGCCAGGTCCTTCGTAGGCCCGGCCGAGCAGCACCTGTTCCACCACGCGGGCCTGACCGGATCCGGAAAGGGCCAGCGTGGTGCGGTTCTCGTGCCGGGCACCGTGACACACCACGGTCGGCTCGGTGGCCAGGTCGAGCTGCGCGTCGTCGTCCACCCACAGGTTCAGCTCGATCACCGAGTCCGGCCGCAGGCGCCCGGGCTGAATGATCGTCGCGCCCGCGCTGCGCACGGCCAGCCGGGCCCCGGCCCGCACGTGCACATCGATGACGGCGTGGTCACCACCCAGCGGGCCGGCCGCGATGCCGACCAGGTGAATCTCTCCCTCACCGGTCTGCCGGGCGGCGAAATGGCCGCCGCCGCGGACAGACTCGATGACGGTGCGACCCCGCCGGTGAATTGCGACGATCTCGATCCGGGAGTCCATTTAGGCGGGCACGCGCGCCATCTGGGCCAGCACCCAGTTCGCCACGTCGGTGGCGCCCGGGTCTTCGCGCAGCGACTGCAGCACCACGGGCTTGTCACCCCGCACCTTGTGCGCGTCGCCGCTCATCACGTCCAGGTCGGCGCCGACCATCGGGGCCAGGTCGGTCTTGTTGATCACCAGCAGGTCGGCCGTGGTGACGCCCGGACCGCCCTTGCGCGGCACCTTGTCGCCACCGGCCACGTCGACCACGAAGATCTGCACGTCGATGAGGCCCCGGCTGAACGACGCCGTGAGGTTGTCGCCGCCGCTCTCGACCAGCACCAGGTCGAGCGGGGCCAGACGCTCGACCAGGTCGTCGATGGCGTCGAGGTTGGCGGTGATGTCGTCGCGGATCGCGGTGTGCGGGCAGCAGCCGGTCTGCACGGCGACGATGCGCTCGTCGGGCAGAACCGCGTTGCGGCGCAGGAAGTCGGCATCTTCGGTGGTGTAGATGTCGTTGGTGACGACACCCAGCTGAAGCTTCTCGCCCAGCACCCGGCACAGGGCCGCGACCAGCGCGGTCTTGCCCGAGCCGACCGGGCCGCCGATGCCCACGCGCAGCGGGCCGTCCTCACCGGACAGACGCCCGGGCCCGGCCAGGTGCTCGTGCGGGTCCTCGCCGGGCAGCTCGTGCGGCAGGGCCGCGGGGCGCGGCACACCCAGGCGGGCTCCACCGTCGGCGGAGTCGGAGAGATACAGGTCAGGACGCAAAGAGGCGCTCCTCTCGGGCGGCGTGGCGCTCGGCCAGCAGATCCAGCAGGGGGTCGGAATCATCGGGCAGGTGCTCGAACTCGAGGTTGTGGGCAGCGACCGCCGCGACCTGCTCGATCGCGGGACCGAGGCGGACCGTCACGGCGGCCACGGTCACCGGGTCGAGGGCGAGCAGTCGCTGGGCCGCGGTCGAGGGCGCGCTGACCGAGAGGTAGGCGGCGGCGAGCGCAGCGCCCTGTGGGGTCACTCCGCCCGCGGCGCAGGCGCAGCCCAGGGTGATCGGGTGATGCGGCCGGGGGCCCAGGTCGGTCCAGCTCAGTGTGGTGGAGGGCGCGGCCCAGGTGGCTCTGGCGGTGCGCAGCAGCCCGCGACCCTGGGCCCGGGAGGCCAGCCGCTGGGCGGGTGAAGGGGTGCGGGCGTCGGCCTCGCGGTCGAGACGCTGGAGCTGGGCGGGGGTGGTGATCGTGGCCGCGGCGGCCGCCAGACCGGCGGTGACCAGGCCGGTCGTGCGCAGGCGGCGCTCCAGGAAGCGCTCCAGGCTCTTCACCCCGGTGATCAGCCCGTCGGTGATGGCCTGTTCGACACCCCCCGAGTGCACGTGCCCACCACTGGGCAGACGCTGATCAGCCAGCGCGAGCAGCGCGGCGGTTCCGGGAGCGAGCACGAGGGTCATGCTAGGTCGCCCGTGTTACAAACCATCACCCCTCCCTCCGTGATCATGCAAAGTGTCTACGGCACCCCACCACCTCGTCCGTGATCATGCAAAACCTCCCCAGCGTTCTAGAACTCTCCTGCTGACAGTTCTAGAAGTCCGGGGAGGTTTTGCATGATCACGACGGGGTTTGGTCTTTCAGGGTCTTCGACCAGAGCGACTTTCCCTCGATGTCGCGCAGGTACACCGTGAAATCCTTCGACGAGCCGTCGATCTCGACCTCACCGAAGAACTGGGAGCCCTCCAGCGGGGAGGTGTTCGCGCGCGGCGGGGTGGCGGCGAAGACCTGCTGCGGGCCGAAGGTGGAGTCCAGGGCGTTGGGGCCGAACGCGCCGGCGTGCAACGGTCCGCTGACGAACTCCCAGAACGGGTCGAAGTCGGTGAAGCCCGCGCGGGAGGGGTCGTAGTGGTGGGCCGCGGTGTAGTGCACATCGGCCGTCAGCCACACCGTGTTGACGATCTGGCGACGCTTGATCTCCCGCAGGATCCACGCGATCTGGCGTTCCCGGCCGCGCGGCGCGCCGGCCGTTCCCTGGGCCACGGCCTCGATGTCGGCGCCGTCCGGCACCACCAGGCCGATCGGCATGTCCGACTGGATCACCTTCCAGGTCGCCTTCGACGCCTGGAGTTCCCGCACCAGCCAGCGGGCCTGCTCACCGCCGAGAATGCCGCCGTCCGCCGAGATGCCGCCCGCCTCCAGACCCGGGGTGTTGGCGTTGCGGTAGGTGCGCATGTCGAGGATGAAGATGTCGAGCGTCGGGCCATAGGAGACCTTGCGGTAGATCTGGTGCTCCTTCACCGTCTTCGTGCTCAGCGGCTGGTACTCGGTCCACGCCTGGTAGGCGCGACGCTTGAGCACGTCGGTGTCCTTCTCGGTGTAGCGCGTGTCGTCGAGGATCTCGCCCGGGTACCAGTTGTTGCTGACCTCGTGGTCGTCCCACTGGCAGACCAGCGGGGTGTGCGCGAGGAAGGCCCGCATCCCGGCGTCGCCCAGGTTGTAGCGGTGCGCACCCCGGAAGTCGAGCGTCTCGGCGACGTGGGACTTGGCCTCTTCCAGTTCGTTCCGGTAGATCCGGCCGTCGGGCAGGGTGACGTCGCCGGTGATCGGGCCGTCCGCGTAGACCGAGTCGCCCGAGTGCAGGAAGAAGTTCGCGTCGCGCGCCCGCATCGCCCGGTAGATCGGGAACCCGCCGAGATCCGGGTTGCGGCCCCAGCCCTGACCCGCCTGGTCACCGCTCCAGAGGAAGCGCACGTCCCGCGGGCGCCGCGGGGCGGTGTGCAGCAGGCCGTCGACGTGCTGCCCGACCACGCGGTGCGAGTCCGGTTCGCCCAGCACCACGCGGTAGCTGATGTCCTCACCCGCAGGCAGACCGGTGAGATCGACCCGTCCGGTGAAGTCGCTCTTCACCGTCAGCACCGGACCGCGGTAGGTGCGGCTGTGCTCGGTGAACCGGCCGGTGGGTGAGACCTGGACGAACATCCGGGCGGGACGGTCGGAGCGGGTCCAGACCACGGCACTGTCGGCGGTGACGTCGCCGGACTGCACGCCGTGCGTGAGCGCCGCCCGGTTCCGGGTGATCAGCGAGGGAGATGCGAAGCCGCTGGTGGCGGCCAGGCCGGCAACGCCGGCGGCACCGCGCAGAACACCGCGCCGGGAGAAATGGTGAGGCATGAACCTCAGGCTGGTGGCTGCCGGGGGCCACGAAGACACCGGCAAGTGACGCAAAAGCGACCAATGGATGACGACGTGCCACCCCGGTGGGCCCCGCCAGGATTGCGTGCGGTTTCCGATGGCCACACCGGGGACCTTGGCCCTCGTCCGTTCGCTTGGTAACCGGCCCGGTCGAGACGCCTAACGGTGGGGACCGGGAGCAGGCCTTCTACTCCAGCCCTTGGTCCAGCCCGGCCGGGAGGTCCAGATCCGCCACGATCGGTGTGCGCATCGACGACAGCGTGGCCCAGCCCTTCCGCAGCAGGCCCAGGTCGCTGTCCTGCGCGACCTCCTCCCCGAGCTCGGTGAACGCCATCGTCACGAAACCCTCGCCGAACTCCCCGATCTCGGCCTGGACCGAGCCGAAGCCCGCGAAATCCGCAGACCGGAGTCCCAACAGGCCGTCCGGCGCCACGTCAGGAACATTCACATTCACCGCGACCAGCCCGGCCCGGTGCTGCAGGAACCAGTCCAGCGCCCGCGCGGTGACCACCCGGGCCGTGTCCCAGTGCGTCACGGGAGCCCCCGCCAACGACACCGCAAGCCCCGGTACCCCATGACTGGCTCCCGTGAGCGCCGCCCCGACCGTGCCCGAGTGGATCACCGCACGACCGGTGTTCGCACCGTGATTGATGCCGGAGAGCACCACGTCGGGTACCTCCCCGAAGGCGCCCCGCACCCCGGCGAACGCGATCATCGCCGGCGACGCGTGGACCCCGTAGGCCTTGCACCCCGCAACCTCGGCCCGGTCGTAGACCAGCCGCCCACCTGATTCCAGGGCACTCAGCATCGCCGCCGTCCCGCTGCGGTCCTCGTGCGGCGCGGCCACGGTCACCTCCAGCCCGGCGGCCAGCGCGACCTCGGTCAGCACCCGAAGCCCTTCGGCAGACACTCCGTCGTCATTCGTGATCAGCGCGCGCAGGCTCATGGGTCCCAGCCTCCCCCGATACACCCCATCGCGCATCGTCCCCCAGCCGCACTCCCGTCCCATCCCGACCCAGCCTTCGCGATCGCTCGTGACCCGCGTCCCTCATTTACCGACAGAACCAAAACGAGAAAGCATCTTGCGGCCAGGCTAGTAATAGGTGTTCCATGTTTACTACTTACCGAACACCGACGAAGGAGCACCACATGACCACCGTCAAGGGCGCAGTCGCACTGGTCACCGGCGGACAGCGCGGGCTGGGTCAGGCCTTTGCGCAGGCACTTCTCGCCGAGGGGGCGGCCAAGGTCTACGTCACGGCCCGGCAGCCCGCACCGACCGGCGACCCCCGCCTGGTGCCGCTCCCGCTCGACGTGACCGACGAGCACTCGATCCTGCGCCTGGCCGAATCCGCGCCCGACGTGAACATCGTGATCAACAACGCCGGCACGATCGCTCCAGTGGCCCTGACCGAGATCAGCCCCGACGACGCCCGGGCGGTGTTCGAGACCAATGTGTTCGGCCCGCTGCGGGTGGCCCAGGTCTTCGCGCCGATCCTGGCCGCGAACGGCGGCGGGGCGCTGGTCGACATCCACTCGGTGCTGAGCTGGCTCGCGGGTTCCGGGGTGTACGGCGCCTCGAAGGCGGCGCTCTGGTCGGTGACCAACTCCCTGCGCCCGATCCTCGCCCGGTCCGGGACACAGGTGCTGGGTGTACATCTGGGCTACGCCAGGACCGACATGACCGCGGCCCTGGACGTGCCCAAGATCGACCCGGCCGACGTGGCGAAGGGCACGGTCGCGGCGATCCTGGCCGGCGACACCGAGTACCTCGCGGACGAGGTGAGCCGGTTCGCCAAGGGCGCGCTGACCGGGCCGCCGGAGGCGCTCGCTATGGTGTGAGGCCGAAGCGCCCGGGAAGGAGACTGAGGATGCCTAGATTCGCTGCGACAGAACGACTGTCCACCTCGGTCGCCCCCGACTCGCTGCTGCTCACCCAGGAGCTGCTCAACACACAGGGGCCGCTGATCTACCGGATCGACCTGCTGGACGAGACCGGCACGGCGCAGGAATGGCTCGACGGGGTGCTGGCCGACTGGCAGTCCGTCCACCCGGGGCTGGAGGCCGTGAGCCTCCGGCTCCGGGATGCCGACCTGGCGCGGCTCGCCACGGTCCGGGACAGCCTCTACGGTGTCGTCACCGGTGAGAGTGACGTCCCGGCGCTGGAATCCCAGGTGACCGTGACCGCCGGCCCGAACGGGGTGGAGGCAGCACCCGGCGGCACCGGCATCGGCTGGATCTCGTCCGCGGTGGCCCTGGAATTGTTCCGGGCCCGGGAACAGGATCTGCTCCGCCGTCTCAAGCGCTGCCAGAATCCGGACTGCGCAACGGTTTTCTATGACCGGTCGAAGAACAACAGCCGCTCCTGGCACGATGTGGCCACCTGCGGCAACCGGGCCAACGTGCGGGCCTACCGGGCCCGGCAGAAAGAGTCCTGAGACCGGCGCCTCAACGACTCAAAGACTCAACGCCTTGCCAGCTTGACCAGCAGACCGAGGGTCGTTCCGCCGAGCACCACGAGCAGCACCAGAATCAGCAGACCCGCCCAGGCCACCAGGGTCAGCACCACGGCCACGGCGAGCAGCCCCAGCTCGGGCCCGGACGCCCGGGCGAAACCCCGGGTCGAGCCGGCCAGGCCGGCCAGGATCACGAAACTGGTTGCGGCCAGGGCCGCCACCAGATGGTGATGGCCGCCGAGGGTGATCACCGCGAATCGGTCGTCGAACCAGCCGCCCGCCGTGGTCATCCAGGCCACCGCCATCACGTCGAGCAGAACGAACAGCCAGGGCCGCCATCCCCGGATCGGCGACGGCCGTCGTCCATCCGCCGAAGGGGCGGTCGAAGAGGTGGTCATCCGGGTGTTCATCTCGTGAGTTCCCCTCGGACAGCGCCCATCATGATGCTGAGCACGATGCCGGACGTCAGGCCGGCGATGGACAGGACGAGCGCGGCCACCAGGATCACCCCGGCCGCGGCCGCCAGGCCGAGCACAGCCGTGGCGACGAGACCGACGGTGGCGGCGGATCCGGCGCGGGTCAGCCCGGCCGTGAAGAGTGCGGCCACCCCGAGGGCCACGGCGACCAGCACCGCCACCAGGCCCACGACCTGCGGATGACCGCCGAGCGTGGCCACCTCACACACCCGGGAGGTGCCGGGCACCCGACCGGTCTGCACGCCCACCATCAGGACGCCGGTGGCCAGGTCGAGCAGGGCGGTGCCCCTCAGCAGGCGGGTGAGGTAGGGCGGAAAGGGTGGACGCCTGCCGGCCCCTTGGTCCGGCAGCACCTTCCGGGGTGGCCGGGCCGGTTCCGACGGGGTGGTCCCCGGCTGCCCGATGGTGGACGCCGGTCCCGCCCCGGTGTCGGTGGTCGCCTGCGAGTTGTTGTGCTGGAGGGGGATCCGGACGACCGGGACGGTCCGGAGGAGTTGTCTTCGAGTCGTGTTCATGCCATGAGCGTGCTGCGTGGGTGCATCGCGCAGCAGCCGAAGTCACGCTGCCGGACTTTCACGATCTCTAGGTAACTCCGTCCGGTCACCGACCTGCACTTCCAGGTTCCGGCGCCGGACCGACGAACTCCGCACTTTCCCCACCGCCGGAAGTCACCTGGTGCTCGGCCGGCCCTCGCGAAACTCACCCTCAAATCTTTCCCCGCTCAGGCAACTGCACCCGGGACGCTGTCCGCACTCCACTGACGGGCGTACTCCCAGGCCCGCAGGCGGCCAAGTCGCGGCGCGGCCTGCATCGGGTCCGGCGAGCGGGACTCCTCCCGCGCCGCGAGCAACAGCAGAGCCTCGGCGCGGATCCCCCGGTACCCACCCATCCGCTGCCAGGTGCGTCCACTGACCGGGCCGTCCCACACCCCCGCGAACTCCCGCAGGCCGGTGGCCCGCGTACACAGGTCGATCCGGTTGCCGGTACCGAACCGCTCCGCGGCGGCCGGGTCGTCGAGCCCCAGCAGCCGGGCGTCGTCCCGCCCCGGGCGCACCGAGAAGGGGTCGAACTCGACCCAGGTGAGGTACTCGACACCGGCGCAGACGAGCTCCGGCCGGCCCTTGGCGATCCGTCCGCTGAACCGGCGCAGGGCGTTCAGCTCGTTCTGCTCCCGGGCCAGGACCAGGCCGGCCCGCCAGAGAAGGTGTTCGGCCACCCGCGAGGGATGCGGCTGCGCCCCGGGCGACCGACGACCGGTGCGACCGGTGGCCGCGGCGAGCGACGACGCGGCCTCCTCCAGTTGGTGGTGGGCCTGCGTGACCCGGCCCAGGGTCTGCAGTCGCATGCTGTCGGCGACCAGACGCGCCCAGCGCGCCAGATGCGTCGCGGTCCGGCGGCCGGCGGTCGTGTCGATCGGTCCGCCGATCACGGCGCGCCAGTCACCGCGTTCCAGCGCACGAACCTGTTCGGGAAAAGTAGTCATTCCACGGCCCTCGTCAATCGGCCGGGCCGGGAATGGGTGAATGCGTATCCATGCGTCAGATTAGGCAGATATCCGGCCGGCCCGCCCGAGGGAACCCGGCTTTACCGGCACCATTCACCCGGCCCGCACGACACCGTCCACCGGTAAGCCGGAAAAGGTGCACCCCGTCATGCCGACCGGACCCCACCCGAGCTTGGGCGAAAGTTGCCCCGAGGTACACCCAACCCTGGGTGAACCTCGCCAAGCTCTCAGTAAGACCGTAGACTCCGAATGCGGACGTTTCATTTCATTACGCTCGCATCCGCAGTCTGACCTGGAGGGGGTTGGGCATGGCCGCAAGTGCGGGTAACGCGGCGCGTCTGGCGCAGAGGCTGAAAGAGCTCCGGGAGGGTCGTCCGGGCCTCACCCAGAGTCTGCTCGCCGGCGCCCTCAGCACCGAGGCGCGGGTCGCGCCGGCCACCCTGAGTTCCTGGGAGTCGGCCAACAACCCGAAAACTCCCACGCCCATCCGCCTCGAGGCCTACGCCCGGTTCTTCGCGGTACAGCGTTCGTTCGACGGCCGCCGGGCGCATCTGCCCTCACCGCAAGAGCTCAAAGACACTCCCGAAGACCTGCTGGAGTACGACCGGCTGCACGCCGAGCTGCTCGACCTGCTGCAGGGCGGCGAGGAGGTCGAGGCCGACACCGGCCAGCGCACGCTGCTCGACTTCGACGACGGCGACATCGTCATCATCTGCCCCGACGCACCGCAAGACTCGCGGGGCCCGCTGGCGGCCGAGGACTCCCCGAACTACACGCTGCTGCACCAGTTCGCCGACACCGACGCGCTGATCGAGGTCTTCGGCCACATCCGGGCCCTGAACCCGGAGCGAAAGGTCTTCTACCGCACGTCAGACAGCGTCAGCCGCAACGAGATCCAGAACCACCTGGTGCTGATCGGCGGTATCGGCTGGAGCCGCACCACCCGGCGGGTGCTCTCCCTCATCGACATGCCGGTCGAGCAGATCGACCACCCCGATCTGGCCACCGGTGAGGTGTTCCGGCTCACCAAGTCCGGCACCACCCCGGAGCAGGTGTTCTTCCCGGTCACCGACGAGAAGACCGGTGAGCTGATCGAAGACGTCGCCCTGGTCGCCCGGGTGGCCAACCCCTTCAACTCCAACCGCACCCTGACGATCCTCAACGGCATCCACAGCCGGGGAGTGCTCGGGGCGGCCCTGTCGGTCACCGACGAGACGATCCGGGCCGGCAATCAGGAGTTCCTCGGCGAGCGCTTCCCGAGCGGTGGCTTCGCCCTGCTCATGCGGGTTCCGGTGATCCAGGGCAAGGTGATCGCACCCGACTTCAAGAGTGCCCGCGCCCGGCTCTTCGAGTGGACCTCGGAGAGCGACGAGGACGTGTCGTGACGGCGCTGACCTACCCGTCCGTACATGACAACGGCGTACGTCAGCACCCGTCCCACGCTGCACTCCTGAACGAAAACGCTCTAGCAAAAGATGCTTTCCCCTGGACCACGCAGACCACTCCCCTCGATGCCATCGTGGTACCCGCCTCCCGGGGCGCCGCGGCCCTGCAGAGCGCCCTCGACCTGTCCGCCCGGCTCGGGGTGCAGCTCGTGGCCCTGTGCAGTCGCCACACGCAGGCGTCCGAGGTGGCCCACCGGGCACACCGCACACCCGGTTGCCACGCGATCGCGATCGACGTGCCCCGGCACTACACCCACGCGATCCTGCCGCACCGCACCGCGTCGTCCGTCTTCGCCCGGGCCGGCTCGGGCCGCAGCAGCGACCTGAGCCTGAAACGCAACCTCGGCCTGCTCCTGGCCCGCCGGCAGGGCTGGAGCAAGATTCTTTTCCTCGACGACGACATCGACTCCACCTCCGGCAGTGCGGGTCTCGATCTGCCCACCGCCGACCGGCTGGCTCGCGAGCTGGATTCCCGGCAGGTCGCCGGCCTGGTCTGCCGCTCGTTCCCCGACAACTCGGTGGTCTGCCACGCCCGCCGTCTGGCCGGGCTGCCGCAAGACAACTTCGTCACCGGTGGGGCGCTGGGCGTGAACTGTTCCGACCAGCCGCTGCCTTTCTTCCCCGACATCTACAACGAAGACTGGTTCTTCTTCTCACGCCACGCGGCCAACCGCGAACTGGCCCAGGTCGGCGAGGCCCGGCAGGCTCCGTACGACCCGTACGCGAACCCGCTGCGGGCCCGGCAGGAAGAGTTCGGCGATCTCCTGGCCGAGGGCCTGTACGCGCTGTTCGACCGTCAACCCTCGGAAATGTCTTTCCCCGAAAGACTTCGCGAGGCCACGGCCGAATATTGGGAACATTTCATCGCCGCTCGCGGCGCCGATCTGGAGCGCACGGCCACCCTGCTGCTCAACCAGCACGAACCCCGGGCGGTGCGCTCGCTACGCGCCGCCGCCGACCAGCTGAGCCGCATCAGCCCCGCCCTGTGCGCCGGCTTCCTCCAGGCGTGGCAGGCCGATCTGGCCGACTGGGAGCGGGCCACCCAGCGATGGAACGGCGGGGCTGCGGCGCTCGAGCACCTCGGGCTCACCGCTGCCTAGAGCATCTTGCGCATCCGGCGTTCCCAGACGTAGGTCGCGTCCGAGGTGTAGAAGCGATGCTTACGCTCCCGAGTGGGCACGAAACCCAGCCGTTGGTAAACGTTCCAGGCGACATGATTACCGGCGAGCACCCAGAGCAGCAGACTGCGGATCTGCGGGTCCTGCCGGGCCTGCGCCTCCAGCGCCTGGATCATCCGCTGCGACACCCCCTGCCGCCGGGCAGAGGGCGCGACCCAGACCGACTCGATGTATCTCACCTCGGCGGGCGGGTAGGGGCCGTGGTCGGGCTTCGGCTCGGCGGTGAGGTGGGCCAGTCCGACGATCTCGCCGTCGGTCTCCCGGCGGGCCACCACCCAGTCCGAGTCGGCCAGCCGGTCCCGCCACTCCTGGGGAACCCGGCCCTGCTCCTTCTCGCAGTCCACCGGAAAGGCCGCGGGCGAGTCGCGAAGGGCCCGCAGACGCACCTCCGCCAGCGTTCGCCAGTCGGCCTCGGTCAATCTCACGATGTCCAGCGGCAGGCGCGATCCGGACCGGACCCACTCACCCGTTAACGTGGCCACGCCGTCGCTCTCCGTCTGCGGAAAAGGTGAAAGACAGCGGAACCATAATGCGCCACGAAGCCGTCCCGCACATATTGCGGAGGGAATTCTTCCCGGTGCATTCAGTTACCCGGCCTTACGTGATTCACCCCATCCGCCGGGTAAGCCGGAAAAGGATTGCCGCGAACCTTCCCCACGGCCCGTGGCAATCCCCCGGTCTCGAGATCAGGTCAGCCCAGCACCTTCTTCAGCCGGTGCTCGACCTCCAGCCGGCCACCGGCCGTGATGTCCTGGAACAGGCCGGTGGGCCGGTAACCCAGTCGGCGGTAGACCTCCCAGGCCGGGCGGTTCGATTCGAGCACCCAGAGAATCAGCGTGCCCACCCCCTGCCGCAGGGCCTGTTCCTCGATCCCCTGCAGCATGAGCCGCACCAGCCCGCGCCGGCGGAAGTCGGGGTGCACCCACACCGACTCGATGCACCGGGTCTCCAGCGGCCCCTCCTCCCGGTCCGGCTCGTCGAGCATCCCCACCAGCCCGACGATCCGGGAGCCCGATCTCGCCACCGTCCACTGCTGCTGGTGGGCCCGGCGCCGCCAGGTCCGCCGGTGCACCAGCCGCTCCCGCGCATAGTTCCCGCAGAACGCCTCCGGAGAGGTCTCCAGAGCCTTCAGCCGGGCCTCCCGCAGCACCCGCCACTCGCTCTCGTGCACCCGGAACACCGTGATGCCTCCGAGGGAACCGAAACCTTGTCCACTAAAGCCAGACTCGACAACTTGACTCGTCACCGCCGCACCCCGTCAAGACAGAAACCAGTGTCACGGACGCGCCTTCGCCGAATGAACGCGTCCGTACGCATCAGCGCTCTCGCCAGTTTCACGCGCATCACAAAGCTCTGGCAACGAAAGTCGGCGCTAGGTGCAGCGGTCATGCGGTGTCTCATTTCACTGATGAACACGAAGCATTCAGCTGACTTCAGGTGACTTCAGGTGACGGGCGCCAGACCGTCCGTCAGGAACCGGCGAGGACCCGGTCAGGCCCCGGTCAGGCCCCGGTCAGGTCCACAGGTGCCCGATTCGACGCGAGAGGCCGGTGGGCCTCAGATTGACCCCTGTGAAGAAGGTTCTGCTGATCACCCTCGGAGGCACGATCAGTTCCTCGGCCGGCGACGGGACACCCGGTGTGGTTCCCCGCAGCGGCGCCGACGAACTGGCCGGGCAGCTCGCCCCCTGGCTGCCCCACGTGCAGGTCGTACCGCACGAGTTCCGGCTGCTGCCCTCCCCCTCGCTCGGCCTCGCCGATCTCTTCGCCCTGCGGGAGCTGATCGGCACCACGAACGACGTCTGCGGCATCGTCGTCTCCCAGGGCACCGACACCCTGGAGGAGACGGCGTTCTTCCTCGACCTGCTCGGCGCCGGATCCCACCGCCCGGTCGTGATCACCGGGGCCATGCGCGACCGGGACACCCCCGGTGCCGACGGTGCCGCGAACCTGGTCGCCGCCGTCCAGGTGGCCTCGTCACCGCAGGCCCGGGGCGTGCTGGTGGTGTTCGCCGACCGGATCTTCGCCGGGCGCACCGTGCGCAAGGAGAGCGCCGTGCACACCGACGCCTTCACCGCCGCACCCTGGGGCGCGCTCGGGCTGGTGCGCGAGGGCCAGACGCACCTGCCGCTGTCCGCGAGCCCGGCACCGAACCTGCCGGTGCCTGTGCTGCCGTCGGACCCCCCGGCGGTGGCTCTCGTCAGCACCGGTGTGGACGACGACCTGCGCCTCCTGCCCGGACTGGCCGGACTCGGCTACGCGGGTGTCGTGCTGGAGGGCATGGGTGGGGGTCATGTGACGGCCGGAGCAGTGGACGCCGTGGTCGCCTGCGACCTGCCGATCGTCCTGTGCAGTCGAGCCGGAGCGGGCCCGACCCTGCGTCACACGTACGGCTACCCGGGTGGCGAGATCGACCTGCTGGGCCGCGGCCTGTTGTGGGGCGGCCACCTCACCGGCGTGAAGGCCCGCCTCCTGCTCCTGCTCTGCCTGATGCACGGCTGGTCGGGCGAGGAACTCCGGGAACGGTTCGAGACCATCGCCGACAGCTGAGAGTTCTAGAACTCTGGGGATATTTTGCATGATCACGGAAGGTTTTCTTGCCCCTCTCCCTCCCCTCTTTTTCGTTCGTGATCATGCAAAGTGTCCCCGCTGACCTTCGTCCACCATCGGGTGCAGGCAGCGGTAGCTGACGCCCGACTCCTCCACCGTCAACGGGGGCAGGGCCTCGCCGCACTCCGGCGTGGCCCGCCAACAACGGGTGCGAAAGTTGCATCCGGACGGGGGATTCGTCGCCGACGGCACGCGGCCGCGCAGCGGGATCGGCTCGGCGGCCGTGAGCAGTCGCGGAGTCGCGGCGAACAGGGCGTGCGTGTAGGGGTGCCGGGACACGCCCGTCGCCGGTGCCTCCTCCGCGATCCGGCCGAGGTACATGGTCACGATGCGGTCGGACATCCGGCGCACGGTCTGGATGTCGTGTGACACGAACACCATGGCCAGGCCCAGTTCTCGTTGCAGCACGTCGAGCAGGTTGAGGATCTGCGCCCGCACCGACACGTCCAGCGCCGAGGTGGGTTCGTCGGCCACCAGCAGCGCTGGTTCCAGCGCCAGGGCCCGGGCGATCGCCACGCGCTGCCGCTGACCACCCGAGAGCTGGGAGGGCAGGGCATCGGCCACGGCCGTCGGCAGCCCGACAAGATTCATCAGCTCCCGCACCCGTTCGGCCCGCGAGGCGCGAGAACCTCGCTGATGCACCACGAGCGGGTCGGCAATGATGCGCTGTACCGACAGGCGCCGGTTCAGCGCGGTGGAGGGATCCTGGAACACCGTGCCGATGTGGGCGCCGAATGTCAGGCGCCGCTCCCGGGCCGACATCGACCACAGCGACTGCCCGCGAAAACTCACGTCGCCCGAGCTCGGCCGCTGCAGACCGACCAGCACCCGGGCCAGAGTGGTCTTGCCGCAACCGGATTCCCCCACCACGCCGACGGTCTCCCCGGCCCGGACCGTCAGGGTCGCCCCGGTCAGGGCGTGTACCGCCGCGCTTCCGAAAAGACCTGAACCGCGGATCTTATGGACGACGGACACGTCGCGCAGCTGCATCAAGTCGGTCATCTGGTCACCTCGACCGGGTAGTGACACGCCACCAGGTGCTCGTCGTCGCCGCGCAAGAAGGGCCGTTCCACCGAACAGTTCTCCTGGGCCGCGGGGCAGCGATCGGCGAACCGGCAGCCGCCGGGGAAGTCCGCCGGTGACGGCACCACCCCCTTGATCTGGGCCAGCACCTGCTCCTGCTGCTCGATGGACACCACCGAGGCCAGCAGCCCACGGGTGTAGTGATGCTGCGATCGGGCGATCAGGTCTGCCGTCAGCGCTGTTTCGGCCACCTGCCCGGCGTACATCACCACCACCCGGTCCGTGTGATCGGCCACCAGCGCCAGGTCGTGCGACACCAGCACCAGAGCGAAACCCAGCTCGGACTGCAGACGCAGCAGCAGCTCCATCACCTGGGCCTGCACGGTGACGTCGAGAGCCGTCGTGGGCTCGTCGGCAATGATCAACTGAGGCTCACGCGACAGCGCCAGGGCAATGAGCACCCGCTGCCGCTGACCGCCGGAGAGCTCGTGCGGATAGGCCCGCAGGGTGCGCTCCGGCTCCAGGCCGACCAGCTCCAGCAGCTGCGCCGGGGTGCGGTGACCGCCCCGCCGCACCACCTGCTTGAGCTGGCTCCTCACGGTCATCGCGGGATTCAGCGAGCTGAGCGCGTCCTGATAGACCATGGCGATCTCGCGGCCCATCAGCCGGCGCCGCTCCCGGGCGGGCAGTCCCAGCAGATCGTGACCCCCGAAATCGATCGCCCCGGAGACAACCGCGCCCGGCGGCTGCAGACCCATCACCGACAGCGCCGTCAGGGACTTGCCGCACCCCGACTCACCGATCAGCCCGAGCACCTCCCCCGCCCGCACGCTGAACGAGATGTCTTGCACCACTGAGGTTCCCCGGTGTCGCGCCGGGAAGGTGACGGAGAGCCCCCGCACGTCGAGCACCACCTCGGCCGCCGAGAGATCCCGGTGACGTCCGCGCAGACGTGCCCCCACCGTCCTCAATTGATCGTCGGGCAGCACCGGCGCAACGTTCTGCGCGGCGGCCCGGGCGACATCGGCCGCCACGGCCTGCTGCGCCTGCGGCCGCGCCGCAGGAGCGGCCCAGGCGTCGGAGACCCCCTCGGCCAGCAGGTTCAGTGCCAGCACGGTGACCAGGATGAGCAGGCCCGGGAAGAGTGTGGCCCACCAGCCACCGATCAGCACCAGGTCTTTCCCGTCGGCCAGCACCGAGCCCCACGACGGGTCAGGCGGCTGAATACCCGCACCGATGAACGACAGTGAGCTCTCGAACACGATCGCGTCGGCCACCAGGATCGTGCAGAACACCAGCACCGGCGCCGCACAGTTCACCGCCACGTGCCGGGTCAGGGTGTAGAACCGTCGCGCCCCGATCGTCCTCTCCGCCGCGACGTAGTCCTCGGCGTACTGGGCCAGTACGTTCGCCCGCACCACCCGCGTCACCTGGGGCACGTAGAGGAAGCCGATGGCCAGGATCAGCACCGGGATGTCCCGGCCGAACACCGCGACCAGCACGGCCGCCAGCGCGATGCCCGGGAACGCCATGACCACGTCGAGCACCCGCATCACCAGCTCGTCCACCGCCTGGCCGGCCGTAGCCGTGAAGGCACCCAGAACGGCCCCGCAGACCAGCGCGAAGAGGGTGGCGAGCAGCCCGATGGCCAGCGACCAGCGGGTGCCGTAGAGCAGGCGGGTGAACACGTCGCGACCGCTGTCGTCCACCCCGAACCAGTGGGCGCCCGAGGGCCCGCCGGTGTCCGCGCTGATCGCGTTCGGGCTGTACGGCGCGATCACCGGAGCGAGCAGGGCCAGCATCACCAGGAGCAGGAGCACCAGGAGAGCCAGTCCGGACGCCCAGCCGAGTCGACGGAAACGGATCCCGGGCCGCTCGAGAACCGCCAGCCCCGCACGGAGCCTCACGAGTTCGTCCTCAATCGGGGGTTGGCCATCAGGTAGAGCACGTCGACCACGAGGTTCACCACGAGGAACCCGACCGCGATGGTGAGCACGAAGCCCTGCACCTTGGCCGTGTCACCGTCGCCGACGGCCTGGATCATGTTCTGCCCCATGCCCGGCAACGCGAACATCGTCTCGATCACGACCGCCCCGCCGAGCATGTACCCGATCCGCAGGCCGAGCACGGTCAGCGGATTCACCAGGGCGTTGCGCAGCACGTTGCGCCCGACCACCACCAGCGGCGGCAGACCCAGCCCCCGGGCCGTGCGTACGTAGTCCTTGTCCAGCTCCTCCACCACCGAGGTGCGGATGATCCGCGTCATCTGGGCCGCCACCGGCAGCGCCAGCGAGACCGCGGGCAGGGCGAGGGCATTGAGCCAGGGCCCGATCCCCTCCGCCAGGTTCACATAACCCCCGGTCGGGAAGATGCCCCGGCCCACCGCCAGCCACTGGATCAGCAGCAACGCCACCCAGAACGGTGGGGCGGCCACCCCGATCAGGCTGACCAGGCGGATCAGCTGGTCGGGCCAGCGGTCGCGGAACACCGCCGCCGTGACCCCCAGCAGCGTGGCCACGCTCAGCGCGATCACGATGCCCAGCGCCGTCAGCTGCACAGTCAGGGGCAGTGCGGTGCGGATCGTGTCGAGCACCGGCTGACGGGTGATCAGTGAGGTACCGAAATCGCCGTGCAGCAGGTCGATCACGAAGTGCACGTACCTCACCGGCAGCGGGTCGTTCAGCCCGTTCGCCTCCCGGAACGCCTCCAGCTGCTCGGCCGTCGCGTTGCCCCCGTCGAACGCGGCCAGCGCCGGGTCAGTCGGCGCGAACCGCATCACCACGAAGACGAACAGGATCACCCCGAGCACCAGCGGTACGAACAGCAGCAGACGCCGGGCCAGCATCCGCGCCACCACCGTCATGGCGCGTCGATCCGCTGGGCCCGCAGCACGTTGATGCCCGGATAGCCCTGGGCCTGAACATCTCCCAGTCGGTCGGGCACCCAGGCCGTGACCAGCCGGGTGAACACCACCGGGTAGAGCACGGCCTCGTCGGCGATGGTGTCGAGCACCTTCTTGTTCTCGCTCTTCGCCGTCGCGTCGTCCTCCGCGTACGCCGCCTTGTCCATCTGGTCGTACAGCGCGTCGGCGTCAGGCCCCTGGAACCGCGCGTAGGTGGACGACCAGAGCGAGGCCGGGCTGTAGTAGAAGCGCTCGATCAGGTCGGGGTCGTTGCCGAACTGCTGCGGGTTACCCGAGGCCGCCACCACCTGGTAGTCCTCGCCGCCGTCGAGCTTCGAGAACAGGGCCTTGGTGTCCTGGGCGTTCAGCGTGGTCTTCACCCCGACCGCGTCCCAGCCCTCCTTGATCACGTTGATCGTGTCGGCCACCAGCGAGGTGTTGGTCGAGCCCAGCGTGATGCTCAGATTGCTGACCCCGGCCTCCTTCAGCAACTGCTGGGCCTTCGCCGGGTCGTAGGCGTAGTCGGTGGACGCCTTCTGGTAGGCCTCCAGCTCGGGGTTCAGGTACGAGGTGGCCGCGACCCCCTGCCCCTTCAACGCGACCGAGACCACCTTGTCGGCGTCGATCGCGTAGTGCAGCGCCTGCCGCACCCGCTTGTCGTCGAACGGCTTCTTCTGGGTGTTGAACATCAGGAAGACGTTGTTCTGCCCCTGCACCGCCTCGACCTGGCGGCCGTCCTTGCGCAGCTGATCGATGTTGGCCGGCGGGATGTTGTCCGCGATCTGCGCCTGCGGCCGGGCCCCCGACACGGCCGCCACGCGGGGTGCGGCGTCGACGATCGACTTCCAGACCATCGAGTCGTACTGCGCCGGATGATCACCGTTGTACTGGTCGTTCTTCACGAAGGTGGTGTGGTCGAGCGCGGCCTGCTCACTGATCTCGTACGGCCCCGACCCGAGCGTCTTACCGGCCGCCGCCTCTTCCCACTTCCCGTCGAAGACGTGCTGCGGCACGATCATCGCGGTCTCGACCCGGTTCAGCGCGTACCGGAAGGGACGCTTGAGCCGGAACTCGACCGTCGAGTCGTCCTTGGCCACCACCTCGTCCAGCCAGCCCGAGAAGAAGGCCCGCAGCTGCACGTTCTCCTGCGGATCGAGGATGCGGTCGTAGGTGAACACCACGTCGTCGGCCGTCACCGGTTTCCCGTCCGACCATTTCGCCCCTTCGCGCAGCTGGAACGTGATGGTCGTGCCGTCCACCTCGTCCGGTACCGCGGCCAGCGCGGCCTCCGGCTCACGGGTGATCGGGTCGCCGGCCACGAGCGGCTCGTAGACGTTGGTGAAGGCCGCCATCGAGAAGGCCGACGCGGTCTGCGTCGGGTCCCAGCTCTGGTTGTTGCCGTAGCCGATCACGGCGGTGAGAGTTCCCGTGCCGGAACTACTGTCGGACGAGGCCGGGCCGCCGCAGGCCGCCAGGAGCACGGCGATCGCGGCAAGAACTGGCAGTGAACGGTGCATATGGTGACTCCTTCGTCCGCCCCACCCGGCAGGTCGCGAAGACCCGTGCGCCACCAAAGCGTAGGCACAGAGCGCAATTTCTGCCATACAGGCACTTTCACTGCACTCAGGGTTGCCTTGCCCAGAGGCCCCTTCAACCGCCTCGGCCAGGGGGGCCGTACGCTACGTCAGCGATCCACTTCACGCCGGATCAAGGAGGACTGATGACCCAGGGAATGGTTCTGCGCCAGGCCCGCCGGCCCGGGACGACCGGGCTCGCGGACGTGGTGCTGCTCGGCGGGAAGATCCACGCCGTGCTGCCTGCGGGAGATCCCCTGCCGGAGGACGTCGTCGAGCCCCTGGAGGAGGTGCGTCTCGACGGTCGGTGGCTGGGACCGGGCCTGTGGGACGCCCACGTGCACTTCACCCAGTGGGTGAAGGCCCGCCGGCGGCTGGACCTCTCCGGCACGCTGAGCGCCGAGCACACCCTGACCGTGGTCGCACAAGCCCTCGCGACCCGCCCCGACGACGGCACGGCGCTGGTCGGCTACGGGTTCCGCGACGGCCTGTGGCCGCACCCGCCGAGCCTGGCGGCGCTGGACGCGGTGGCCCCGGACCGAGCGGTCATCCTGGTCAGCGGTGATCTGCACTGCGGCTGGGTGAACTCCCGGGCCGCGGCCCGGCTCGGGGTCACACCCGACGAGTTCGGCCTGGTGCGCGAGGCCGAGTGGATCGACGCCAACGCACTGGTGGGTGAGAGCGCTCCCGACGTGGCCCACTACCGGGAGGCCGCGGACGCCGCTGCTCGCCGGGGCGTCGTCGGGGTCGTGGATTTCGAGAGTGCCGACAACGTGGCCCAGTGGCCCGCCCGGGTGGCGGCCGGGGTCACGGCGCTGCGCGTGCAGGCCTCGGTCTGGCCGGACCGTCTGGCGGCGGCGGTGGCGGCCGGGCTGCGGACGGGCGACGTGCTCGATCCCGAAGGCCTGATCTCGTTCGGCCGCCTCAAGGTGATCGTGGACGGCTCACTGAACACCCGCACCGCCCTGTGCCACGACCCGTACCCCGGCCTCGACCCGGCCCACCCGCACGCCTGTGGGGTGCAGAGTGTCTCCCCGTCGGAACTGCGCGATCTGCTGGAGACCGCCTACGGCAACGGCATCAAGGCCGCCGTCCACGCCATCGGCGACAAGGCCAACCAGCAGGTGCTGGACGAGTTCGAGCGCCTCGGCGTGCCCGGAACCATCGAGCACGCCCAGCTGGTCGGCGCGGACGACTTCGAGAGGTTCGGCCGGCTCGGCCTGGTCGCCAGCGTGCAGCCGGAACACGCCATGGACGACCGCGACGTCGCCGACCATCACTGGGAGGGGCGCACCGGAAGGGCTTTCGCATTCCGGTCGCTGCTCGACGCCGGCGCGCAGCTCCACCTGGGCTCAGATGCACCGGTGGCTCCGCTCGACCCCTGGCTGGCGATCTCCGCCGCCACCGGCCGCAGTCGTGACGGCCGCGAGCCCTGGCACCCGGAGCAGAACATCCCGGTGTCCGTGGCCCTCGACGCCAGCACCCGCACCCGTGTCGCCGTGGGCGAGCCGGCCGACCTGATCGTGCTCGATCACGACCCGACCACGCTGTCCCCCGAAAAGCTACGCGAACTACCCGTCGCCGGAACCCTTCTCGGCGGGCGCTGGACCTGGCGAGAGTTCTGACGCCTGCTGGCGGACGCCCTCCCGCCCGGGGCGGGAGGGCGTCCGTTCGCCTACAGAGACTTTTCCAGCAGAGCCTGCATGGCGTCGATCTCGGCGGTCTGGCCCTGGATGATCGCCCCGGCGAGGGTCTCGATCGCGGGGCTACTGCCCTCGTCGAGCACGGTCTCGGACATGGCCACCGCGCCCTGGTGGTGCTGGATCATCATTTCTGTCCACTCCCGGTCGAACGTGGCGCCTTTCGCGTTCTCCAGTTCGATCATCTGGGCGGCGGTCATCATGCCGGAACCCTGGTGACTCATTCCCACCATGTCGTGGACGTGACCCGTGACCGTCGGGACGGGCTGATTCCATCCCTTGAGAAGACCTGACATCTGCACGATCTCGGGGTCCTGGGCGGCCTTGATCTCTTCGGCCAGTTTTCTGACCTGCGGGCTCTCGGCCTTGTCCAGGGCCAGGTCGGCCATCGTGAGAGCCTGGCCGTGATGCGGAATCATGCCGGTCGCGAACGTCACGTCGGCGCGGGTGTGATCGGCGGTCGAGGTGCTCGTACCGGCACATCCGGTGAGCACGAGAACGGCCAGGGCAACGATGAACTTGTTGGTGCGCATACTGAGGAAACCCTTCGTATCAGAGCGGTTCGAGTCGTCGGCGGGCAGACGCGACTCAGGTCCGGCTGATACAGAGTTCGGTCAGGGACGGGGGTGGTCTTCGGTGCTGTCCGATGAAGGACGAGGTGGTCGCGCAGGTGTTCGTAGGACTTTCGCGGAACACCCGCCGGCGAAGAAGACCCAGCCCCAGAAGCAGCAGGACGAACGCCGCCGCACCGCTGAGCACGGCTTGGCACATGGTCGTCATCTCGTGCTGATCGTGATCAGGCGCCGGGGTCCGGCCGTGCTCCTGATGGGTGGTGACGCCGGTCTGCGGGTGGTCGCCGTGGCCGCCCATGGAGAGGGCATGCATGGCCAGGAGGCCGGCCAGCACCGCGATCACGGCGGCGAGCACGACCAGGCGTCTCCCCTCGGTACGGCGCACGGCATCACGGTAGTGAGGTGTGTTCCGGGCAGGCCACGGTCGTAGGTCACGACGTCGAGGGACCAGGGGCGTGCCGGGTGGGGATCACCGACCCCCACCCGGTACGCGTCAGAACGGCCAGTCCGCGGACTTTCCCGCCTCGATCAGGGGAATCATCCGGAAAGCGGCGTCGGTCAGCCCGCCGAAGGTGTGGCGGTTCGCGTGGCCCGACGGGGTGTGTCCCGCCTGGTAACCGGCCAGGTTCCAGGTGTAGAGCGGAACCTGGGGCGGAACGGCCGCGTCGACGTTCTGGCCCTGGCTCACCTGCTCGTCGGTCACGATGACGACCCGGTCGTGCTGGGCGTAGCGCTCCCGCAGGGCACTGGCGGTGTTGGTGCCACCCAGGTCACCGAACCGGTCGAGCACCTTCATCACCGACTCCCCCTTCTTCCGGGCCACGACCTGGCTGGTCGTGCCGAACTGCACGAGCGTCGCATCCTGTGCCCGGGCCGCCAGGGCCGTGCCGAAGATCGCGGCGGCGTCGGCCCGGTTCAGGTCGGAGCGGGCCGACAGCGGCGCCCACATCGAGCCGGACCGGTCGATGAGGATCAGCGTGCGCCCCGGCAGGGACGGCACGGCGGCCAGGCTGTGGTTCACCGCCTGCTCCAGCGGGTAGGCCCACCGCAGCGACGGTGCGGCCCGGTACGCGGCCAGGAACCGGAAGGGGAACTGCCGGGAACGCGCCACCTTCACCGGATCGCTGAGCATGGCGATGACCGGGGCCACTGCGGCGTCGGTCAGTCCTGCCTTGTCGAAGTTCCGCAGGTTCCGCAACCGGGCCATGAAGCCCATCGACGGCAGCACCGCGCCCCAGGCCGCCGCGTCCATCGGCCCGTTCAGCCAGCCGGACAGCTCTTCCCAGGTGAAGCCCGCCTCCGTGAGCCGCGCGGGCGCACCCGGCTCCCGCAGGAACGCCGCACGCTGCTCCTGCGGCATCTCGTCGAGCGCGCGGTTCGCCGTGATCATCGGTAGCCGTCCGAGGCCGGCGCGGACCTCGTCGGGGTGATGACGCCGGTCGAGCAGGTACGTGTACAGGTCACCCTGCGCCGCACTGCCCGCCCGCGGATGGGTCAGCTCGATGACGTCGCCGAGCCGCACACCGTGGCTGCGCCCGTCGTACTTGAGCGCGCCGTACTCCGAGAAAAGCCGTGCGACAGCATCACCCACGCCTCGCTGCACACCGCCGGGCAGCGTCACCTTACCCGTACGCAACTTCCAGTACCCGATGAACTCGCCCGGCTCGTCCGTTCGCCGCAGCGCCGCACCGATCACCGTTCGCACCGAAGGTGCCTGGGCCCGGGTCGATTCCGGGGCCCCCCGCAGGGCCAGCGCGTACTCGGCCGCCATCACCACCGACGCCGAGCGCAGGTTCATCCCGTCCCGCAGGTAGGGCACGAAACGCGCTATCCAGCTGGGATCTTCGAGGGTGACGGCGTGGACCAGGGCGCGGAAACGCTGGTCCCGATCCGAAGCGGCCTCGTAGAAAGTGTTCTCGGAGACCATGTTGGTGACGGCCAGCAGATAGAGCTCCGACTTGGCGTCGCGCCCGTACCCCCGCCCACCCTCGTGCGTGGCGCCGCGGCGGCCGTCACTCTTCACCGGCGAGGCCACTGCGGCCCGGCCGGCACTCCTGATCGAGAACTTTCCCATGATCGTCCCTCTACATCACGTGGGCGCGTCCGGATCATCCGGACCTCGCGCGCCAGTACCGTCCCAAAACGACGCCGGGGAGAACAACTGATTTATGAATCCCGTCGCGCGGCGGCTGTGACTTCCCCCAGAGGTTGGTCCGTCCGACGGACATGCGATCCGCACCCAACGGACCATTGGCGCATGACGACCGCCCACGCGGCAGGTGTTTTCACCTGTTCCCAGATTCCGCCCAAGTCCCGCGCCTACCATGGGGCTCAACGGATAAGAACTTTCACGCACGTTCTGCGTGGTGTGGGCCTAGGAAGGGCTGAGATGACCACGCGGACGGTCGAACCGCTGAGATACCGGGACATCGAGGCGGGCAGCGTGGCCCGGTTGCGGCAGGTGGTCACCGCGCTGCCCGACGAGGTGGCCGTGCACGACGACGACCTGAGCCTCACCTACGGCCAATTCGCCCGGCGCACCGCCGCCCTCCGGCACCAGGTGGCGGCCGCCGTGGTCGGAACCCCGCCGCAACAGCCCGTGGCACTGTTGTACGCGCACGGCGCGGCCGCTGTCGCGGGACTGTGGGCCGGGCTCACGTCCGGCCGCCCGATCCTGGTGCTCGACCCGCGCACTCCCCCGGCCCGGCTGCGCGCGTTCGTGGAACGGGTCGACGCCCGGATCTGTCTCACCGACCCGGCCAACGCCGAGACCGCGGCCGGGCTGGTAGGCCGGGTCATCGTCGACACCTCCGGCGAGAACCCAGGAACCGAGGCCGATCTGGAGGAGCTCTGGACGCTGGCCCCGGCACCCACCGACCGCGTCGTCTACGCCCTCACCTCCGGTTCCACCGGGCGTCCCCAAGTAGTGGTGCACGACGACCGGATGCTCGTGCGGGAGGCCTGGGCGGTCGCCCGGGCGACCGACTGTTACGACGCCGACGACGTGGTCGCGAATGCCCTGCCGATGGCGTTCTACGCCGGGCTGATGGCTGCCGTCGCAGGCGTTCTGGTCGGCACCACCACGGCGATGTACGACATCCGGGGCCGTGGCATCCGCGACCTGCCGGCCTGGATCCACCAGAACCACGTGACGATCATGCAGGCCAGCCCGGCGATCCTGCGGAACCTGGTGAACAGCGGGCCGGACCCGGAACTGCTCGGCGGACTGCGGTCGGTGACGTTCGCCGGTGAGGCCGCCTACGGGCCCGATCTCGAGGCCGCCCGGGCCCTGCTGCCCGATACCTGCGAGCTGCGCAACCGGTTCGGTTCGTCCGAAACTGGTTACTGCACCGACTATCCGGTCGCTCCTACGCATCCGGTGCTGACCGGCGCACTGCCCGTCGGGATGCCGATGCCGGACATCGAGATCGGAATTGTGGACGAGGAGGGCACCCCGGTGCCTCCCGGCGGTTCCGGCACGGTCACCCTGACCGGACTCAACCTGGCACTGGAGTACCTGGGTGACGAAAAGGCCAGCCAGGCGTTCACCCCGGCCGGTGATGGGGCCCGCACGTTCCGCAGCAACGACGTCGGCACGATCGGCCCGGACGGAGCGCTGCGCCTGCTCGGGCGGCGCGACCACAGCGTGAAGATCCGCGGTTACCTGGTCGAGCCCGGTGACGTGGACGCCGCGCTGTCGGCCCTGCCCGAGGTCCGCGAGTCGATCACCATCGGCGCGTCCAAGGGTGGGGAGAACGAGGGCAAACGCCTCATCTCCTACATCGTGACCAGCGCCGACCGCCCCAGCGCGGCCGTGGCCCGGCAGTACCTGGCCGGGGTGCTGCCCTCGTGGATGGTGCCCGAGGCCATCGTCTTCCTGGAGGCCCTGCCCCGCACCGACCGCGGCAAGCTGGACCGCGCCGCGCTGCCCGAACCGCCCGTGGTCACAGCCGGCCGGGGCACCGAGAACCTGAGCGAATGGGAAGAGGTCGTGCGGGCGCTGTGGTGCAGTGTGCTGACGCTGCCCGAGGTCGGCCTGGAAGACGACTTCTTCGAGCTCGGCGGTGACTCCCTGGCCGCCGAGAGCCTGATGAGCCGGATGACCTCGGAGCTCGGGGTGCCGGCGAGCGACGCCCAGACCACCGTGCTGGTGCAGGCGCCCACACTGCGGCAGTTCGCCGAGCGCGTCGTGCGCACGACCGACGCCGCCCACCAGACCCTCGTCCCCTTGCGGGCCAACGGATCTCGTCCACCCTTGTTCCTCTTCACCGGTGGCGGCGGGCTCGGCGTCACCCTGGTGCCGCTCGTCCGCCATCTCCCGGACGACCAGCCGGTGTTCGCCCTCCAGGCGCACGGCCTGGAGGCCCGGGGCCTTCCCGACTGGAGCGTGGAATCCGCGGCCCGGCGCCACATCAAGACCCTGCGCGCGGTGCAGCCGGCCGGCCCGTACTTCATCGGTGGACACTCGTTCGGTGGCGTGCTCTCACTCGAGGTGGCCCGCCGGCTCCGGGAGGCTGGTCAGGAGGTAGCTCTCCTGGTCGTCATCGACTCGTTCCCGCCGGACGGGAAATCCCACGTCCCGCTGGAGGGTTCAGCCGTGGAGAAGCTGCGCGCGGCCATCGGCGTGGCCACCACCGGCCTGCGCGGCGCCACCGACGACCAGTACTGGCGCTTCTGGCGGCAGAGTAATTTCCTGCACCTGCGCTACCGGGGAAAGCCTTACGACGGCGAGACCCTGGTGATCGTGGCGGCGGACAGCGAGAAGAAGGCCGTGCGCCGCTCCTGGACCCCGTACCTGACCGGCACCTGGCGCCTCACCCACGTACCCGGCGACCACATGTCCATCCTGCGCGACCCGTACGCCCGCAAGACCGCCGAGGTGATCTGGAGCCAGCTGGAACCGGCTCAGCAACGGCGGTCGCGCACGCCGCGGCGACCCCGGGAGGGCAGCCGACCGCACCTGATCCGCCCCAGCAAGGCCTGGCCGGACCAGTACTGACCCTTTCCCGACCAGTACTGACCCTTCCCGACCACTGCTGAATTCCGAGATCCAAGGCGACGAAGGAACATGCTGCTCTGCCAATTGAGCTACGCCGGATCGAGTTCCGGCGACGGGACTTGAACCCGCAACCCGCCGATTAGGAGTCGAAGTAACCCGCGTCTACGCTTCGGAATTCAGTTGTGGGCACGAGATCCGGGTCGGCGAGGGTACACAGTGGCCGGAGCCACCGCCAGGAATCGAACCCAGAGAGCCAGAAGTAACCCTCGCCTGCGCTTCGTGCTGCACTCACTATTTCAGTGCCCGGGCAGGAGCGGCAACCGGATTACGGAGCCCGGTCTGGCCGGTCCGGGCCCGCGTCCGATGGTCATCGTGTGCGTTCGTTGCGCCCATGGCGCTGCGAACGCACACGATCCCGTAGATCTGGGGGGGTCGCGGCCCCCGTGCTCCCAGCCGCAGGCGGTGTGACCTTCGCTGCCTCGCCGGACATGCTCTCGCCCCGAGCCGGTCCTGCGATAGCCTATGGTCTGCGGGTCGTCCTCGGACGACTCACGCCCTCGTAGCTCAGGGGATAGAGCATCGGTTTCCTAAACCGTGTGTCGGAGGTTCGAATCCTCTCGGGGGCACCCCGGTCAGACGCCTTATTCAGGCCCTGACCAGTTCTTTTACCTCTTCACTCCAATTACCGGTGGATGCCACCGGATGCTGTCAAAAACCAGAGTTGCGTGGCTGACTGTGTCCCGGGTGTGCCTCAGAAGGGACACCTTCCTGGAGCAGCCGTGCAGGTCAGGCGCCTATGACACAGGGGCCTTCCGGCCGGGGTGACGCCGGTCAGTCCCACCAGAGCACGACAGCACGACCCGCTTGCGCTGCCTCTGAGTAGAACGTTCGAAGCGCGGCCAGGTGCTGTAGGAGATAGTGCTTGGGGTCGGACGCCTTCTGACCGTCGAACAATCGCGAGTTGATTCGTCGATTCCAGCGGGGCAATCCACCAATGACCGCAGGCGCATCGATCGCAGCCAGTCCAGAGGCGACCTCGGCCACGTCATCTTGCTCGAGGTAGGTGACGGGGTGGCCCCAGATGGTGTCTTGATGCTCCCGGTAAGCAGGATTGACTTCGATGCTGTCCGACAGCGCTTTGCTGATCGCGGCTTCGGCCGCCGCCGTGATCGACGTCAGCCGTCCAAGACGCATGAGCGGGTCAGGGGCCCAATCCAGGTCCAAATGATCACCTGCCGGAAGCATCTCGAAGGAACAGAGCCGATGCAGTTCCTCCACGGACTCCCGACAGCGACCAAGCTGATCCATCGTCGGCCGCGCGAGTTGCTGAACGATCGCCACCAGACATGGCTACCACGACGTTCGCTCCCTGAGGCGCGCAGCAGTCTCGTGCACGGGCATCCTCCACCCCGTCGGCCCAGCTTGATGCGACAGTCGGTCTGACACCTTCGACAAGATTCCGGTCGCCCATAGATTCGTGCCCCGGAATGCACTCCGGCGCGGCCCCGACTCGGTCATCATGAGGCGTGCACCAGCCGGTGCCGTTCAACGTCCCGGAAGGTCTCTCCGTGCGTCGCCCCGTTTCCGTCGTCCTCGGTCTGGCGGCCGTCCTTCTGTCTTCGTCGATCGGCGCGGGTCCGGCCCAGGCGCGTAGCGAGGCACAGACATCGCCGACCGCTGCCGCCCGCACCACCACGGGCAAGGCGCTGCTGGGCAAACTCACGGTGAGGGCCGAACACCGCGGCGGCTACGAGCGGGACAAGTTCGGGAAGGACTGGCTGGACGTGGACAAGGACTGCCAGGACACCCGCTCCGAGGTCATGCAGCGGGACTCCCAGGTCAAGGTCACCTTCTACTCCGCCAGCCGGTGCGCCGTGCTCACCGGGAAGTGGACGTCGCCCTATGACGGCCGCACCTGGACCGATGCCCAGAAGCTGGAGATCGACCACGTGGTCGCCCTCAGTGAGGCCTGGAAGTCCGGCGCCTCGAAGTGGAAGAAGAAAAAGCGCCTCCGCTACGCCAACGACCTCGGCTACACCTGGACACTCAAGCCGGTCACCCGCAGCGTCAATCAGGACAAGGTTGACCAGGACCCCGCCGAGTGGCTGCCGGCCAAGAGTCGCTGCACGTATGCCCGACAGTGGGTCGCGATCAAGTACCGGTGGAAACTGAGTATCGACACCGCCGAGAAGCGCGCACTGACGAAGCTCTTGGCCGGAGACTGTGGACACGTGAAGATGAAGGTGCCCGCCCGCGGGTGAGGTCCCGGCGCAGCAAAACCATGGGCCAAGGAATGGCCCACGAATTCTTGCGAGTTTCGGCGGCCGGGTAGACGCTCGGCGCCGAACTCGGGGGCACCGGAGTCCGCGTCCAGGTCGACGCCGGGCTGCTGGACGCGGTCTTCGCGGCTGATCGAGGCCGGGCGCAGCCCACGCAACGCCTGATTGACCCGCACGAAGGGACACCCTTCGTTTCCTGGTTCTTGGTGGGTCTTGCCCCATTTCCTAGGATTGGTCCAGACATCGGTCGAACGTCGATCGACGGCCACGCCCCTGAGGGCGGACAGCGAGGAGCACCCTGCCAATGATCATCACCAGAAGCCCTGCGGCGACGTCGTTCGTCGCCGCTTTCGCCGTCGTCGGCCTCGTCCCGGCCCAGCGACCGGCGTGCGGCATCACCCGTGCAGAGGTGACCCGATGACCGCCACCGACGGCCCTACCGATGGCCCGACACAGCTCATCTGCGAGGAGCTCTTCCTCCTGCTGACCACCGATGCCGGCGTCCGCGAAGGCTTCGGAACGCAGCGCGGGATCGGCATGACCGCCGCCATGGTCGCAGACCTCGTGGCCGCCGGCCGGATCACGGTCGAGGAGGCCAAGGGGCACCGGATCCACGTGACTGATCCCGCACCACTAGGCGACCCCGTCCTCGACCCCGCGCTCGCCCAACTCGTTCAGCGCGACGGAGACGAGTTCGCCAAACTGGTCCGCGACCGAAAACTCAATCCGGAGGCGGCGGCCGGTCAGCGACTCGCCGACGCGGGGACTCTCGGCCTGCGCGACGCCCGCCTCCGTGGTCTCGTGCCCGCCAAGCACCCGACGCTCGACCCAGTTCCCGAACAAGCTCTGCGCGCGCGTCTACGTCAGGCGCTCACCGGCGGCCCGGTGACCAACCGGGACCTGACGATCCTGTCGATCCTCCTCGGCCTCGGCGTCCACAAGACAGTGCTGGGCCGGGATCTGCCGGAACTGTCCGCGCGCGACCTGCGCGATCGGATCCTCGAGCTAGGCGCCGCTTCCCCCGCGGGAGACGCAGTGACAGCGGCACTGCGCACCATCGCCCTCGGCGCTGCATCGGCCGGGGCGGTAAGCGCGATCGCCTCGAGCTGACGAGCACCGTTTCCCAGCGTGATCAACGGCCTGCCCGGTTCCCCTTCGGGAACCGGGCCAGTGCTGTCAGGAGGCCGGGGTCTCGGCGGTGGCCACGATGGTGGCGCGGGCAAGGATGTGGGAGGCCATGGTGAAGCCGAGGAAGGCCGGGGTGCCCTCGGCCGGCACGCCGATGTCTTCCACGTCCAGGGCGTGCACGGTGATGAAGTAGCGGTGCGGGCCGTGGCCGGCCGGCGGGGCGGCGCCGATGTACTGCGGCATGCGGGCGTCGTTCGGCAGCTGGATCGCTCCCTCCGGCAGGTCGGCACCGGCGGGCAGGGAGGTGACGGTGGTGGGGATGTTGGCGACGGCCCAGTGCCAGAAGCCCGACAGGGTCGGGGCGTCCGGGTCGTACATGGTCACGGCGTAGCTCTTGGTGCCCTCGGGGGCCCCCGACCAGGTCAGGTCCGGGGAGATGTCCTGGCCACCCGGGATCCCGAAGGCGCCGGACATCTGGGCGAGCGGCAGGGGCCGGCCGTCGACGGCGGCGGCGCTCTTGAGCTCGAAGGCGGGCACCTCGGGGAGACGGTCGAACGGGTTGTTCATGCTGGGGTGCTCCATCGGCAAGAGGGTGGACTGCGAACACCCACAACCCTGCGACCTGCGGGAACTCCCAGGGAGACCCTTGGCATGCTGGTGCCCGGAGTGCCACCCTCGGCTCTCGACGAACCACCGCGCGGCGTAGCAGGCTGGGGCGGTGACAGCGCCCAGGGCGACGAACCGGCCCGAACTATCTGCCTTTCTCCGGGCGATGCGGGCCCGGGTGCAGCCGGGTGACGTCGGCCTGCCGGAGGTCGCCCGGCGCCGGACGCCCGGGCTGAGGCGGCAGGAGGTCGCGCAGCTGGCCGCCGTCAGCATCGACTGGTACATCCGGCTTGAGCAGGGGCGGGTCGGCGTACCGGGCACCGCTGTCCTGGACGCGGTGTCGCAGGCCTTGGCGCTCTCGGAGGCCGAGCGTCATCATCTGCACCTGATCGCCCGGGGCGAGGCCCCGCCGGCCCGGCACGTGCCCGCCCCGGCCAGCGAGTCGCTCCAGACCCTGCTGCGCAGCATGCCGACGACCCCGGCCTGGATCCTCGACTTCCGGTTCGACGTGCTGGCCCACAATGCCGCCGCCGTAGCCTTGTTGGGGCCCGGCTTCGCCGTCGCGACCAATACGACGCTGCCGCTGTTCCTCGAACCCGCCTCCCGCGACTTCCAGATGGACTGGACCCGGATCGCCCGCGAGCACGTCGGCAATCTGCGGGCGAACCTCACCCGGCACCCGGACGACCCCCGACTCCAGGCCCTGGTCGGCGAACTACGGCAGAAGAGCCCCGATTTCGCGACCTGGTGGGACGACCAGACGGTCCAGGAACGCACGAACGGGACCAAACGCGTCCTCCATCCGACCGTCGGCGTCATGACCCTTCGCTACGACGTGCTGGCCGTCCAGGACGGCTCGGATCAGCGCCTTTCCGTCATCACTCCGGCGGATGCGGCAACAGAGGACGCATTGCGCACCATTGTTTCCCAGCACAGTGGTCTGCGCGTGGTCGGCTGAGCCACGCACACGGAGTAGGCACTTTTTGTGTCTTCTTGATGACGTCGTCCGGCCCGTTCCAGGATGGACGGCATGACCTTCGATGTCGTGACCAATCCGGCCACCGGCGAATACGGCGTTCTGCGTCAGGCTGCTGTCAGTAGTGAAGGCAGAACGGTCGCCGACCTGTACGCCCTCCCGGGGGCGGCCGTCGTGGGTGAGCACGTACATCCCCGCTCCAACGAGACTTTCACGGTGGTCCGAGGGGTTGCCGGGTTGATCGCCGGGAACGCAGCGGTCGACACGGATCAGGTCCGCGCCATTTGCGCCGGCTTCGAGGAAAGCGGAGTCGAAGAAATTATTTTCAACCCGGCAACCGGCGACCTGGAGGAGATCAAGCGGCTGGCCGAATGCCTGGGCCAGGTGCCGCCACCCTCGCCGACCCGAGGAGGCCCGTGCTCATGCGCGGACGGTGTTGTGATTGAGCCGGAACATGTTCTCGGGGTCGTACTTCTCCTTCACCGCGACGAGACGGTCATTGAGGTCGGTGCCGTAGACGTTCCGCAGTTCTTCCGGGGAACGACCCTCGTCCGGGGAGAGGAAGTTGACCATCGTCCGGGGGTGCGCCCACGGCGCGAGGGTCTCGATGCACCGGGCCAGATAGCCCTGCATGAGCGAGGCCTGGTCGGCACCACCCTCTACGTCGACGGTGGCGAGAACGGCATCTGAGACCGCGGTGCCTTCTCAACGGAACGACTGCGGGACAGGCATTCCGGGCGGTCAGCCAGAACCCGACCTCAGACTTCGGTCCGAAGTGTCGACCGTGCCCGCGTGATGCCGAGGCTGAGCCGGTCGTCGACGGCCCGGGGACTCAGCACACGCCGTAGGGCCAGGACCGCGGTGCCCCGGGTTCCGGAGTCGGCGCCGTGAGTTGCGGCCAGGACATCGAGGTCTCGGGCGGCGACGGTGGTGGCGTCGCGGTAGAGGGTCTCCCTCAGGCCGGCCACGAGCAGGTCGTAGGCCGGGGCCATGTCACCGCCGACGACGATGACGGCCGGATCCAGCAGGGTGACGGCGGCGGCCAGCACCGCCCCGATCGCCTGCCCACTGCTCCGGATGGCCCGGCGGGCCACGACGTCACCTTCGAGGGCGAGGCTGACGACGTCACGGACGTGTGCGACCTCGCGGCCCTGAGCCGTCAGGTCGCGCACCAGCGCCCACCCACCGGCCACCGCCTCGAGGCAGCCACTGTCACCGCACCGGCACGGCACGTTGTGGGCGCCGCGGTACTTCACGTGTCCGATATCACCCGCCGCACCCCGCGCTCCGTGCTGCAGAACGCCTCCCGCGACGATTCCCGCGCCCAGACCGGTGGATGCCTTCACGATCAGGGCGTCCTGGTAGCGCGTGAAGTGGGCGTCGAGCTCAGCCAGGGCGATCGCGTTCGTGTCGTTCTCGATCACCACGGGCGCCGAGGAGAGCTCGGCGAAGTAGGGCGCGATCGGTACGCTGTCCCACCCACGCATGATCGCCGAGTTGAGGCTCGTACCGGCCACCGGGTCGACCGTGCCGGGGATACTGACGCCGATCCCGAGCACGTCCGCCGGGTCCCGCCCGACCTTCAGGAGCAGGGCCCGCAGTCGGCTGACTGCCCTCGGCAGGACGTCGGCCGGCCCCTGACCGACTTCTTGCTCGAGCTCGTCGGCTCCGAGAACCCGCCCCGCGAGGTCACATACGGTGAACTGCGCCCGGCTGCGCCCGATGGCGGCGGCGAGCACCAGACCGGCCCCGGCCTCGAAGTCCAGACGCTTGGGCGGACGCCCGACGCCGATCCCCGGCGACTCCGTCTCGGCGACCAGCCGGGCCTCGACCAGCGCGTCCACCCGGGCGGCGACCGCCGTCCGCGACAAACCGGTCAGCCGGGCGACCTCCGCGCGCGAACGGGCCTCCCCGTCGCGAACCAGCTGAAGTACGTCACCGGCAGTGACCGCCGTCACAGTGCCCCTCACTGGCCGATCCCCCGCACCGTTTCCACGCGTTCACTCTAATTTAGCTTTTGAGGGACAGGAGTTATGTCTTTCGGAAGCAAAACTGGTTACCCTCGTCACATGAACGGACCCATTGGGCCCATCTCGGCCATCCAGGAGATCACCGCCCGCATCGCCCGGCGCTCAGAGCTCACCCGCACCGCCTACCTCGAGCGCGTTTCCGAAGCCATCGCCGCCGGCCCGGCCCGCGGCCGGCTCGGCTGCTCGAACCTGGCTCACGGCTTCGCCGCGGGTGACGCCCAGGAGAAGACCGCCCTGCGCGGAACCACCAAGCCGAACATCGCGATCGTCTCGGCCTACAACGATCTGCTCTCGGCCCACCGTCCGTTCGAGAACTACCCCGCCCGGATCAAGAAGTCAGTCATCCGCGCGGGCGGCATCGCACAGTTCGCCGGCGGCGTGCCGGCCATGTGCGACGGCATCACCCAGGGTCGCGACGGCATGCAGCTCTCGCTGTTCAGCCGCGACGTGATCGCCATGTCCACTGCTGTGGCCCTGTCCCACGAGATGTTCGACGGCGCCATCATGCTCGGGGTCTGCGACAAGATCGTGCCCGGCCTGCTGATCGGCGCGCTGGCCTTCGGGCACCTGCCCACCGTGCTGATCCCGGCCGGCCCGATGACCAGTGGCATCCCCAACGGCGAGAAAGCCCGCATCCGCAAGCAGTTCGAGCAGGGTCTCGTCGACCGGCAGACGCTGCTCGAGGCCGAGGCCGCGTCGTACCACGGCCCGGGAACCTGCACCTTCTACGGCACTGCCAACTCAAACCAGCTGCTGATGGAGGTCATGGGCCTACACCTGCCGGGTGCGAGCCTGCCCAATCCGGGAACCGAGCTGCGCGACGCGCTGACCGACGCCGCCGCGGCGCGGGTCACGGGCGTCACGCCGCAGGGGTCGGAGTACACGCCCATCGCGCACGTCATTGACGAGAAGGCTGTCGTCAACGGCGTGGTCGGGCTGCTGGCCACCGGTGGCTCCACCAACCACACCATCCACCTGGTGGCGATCGCCCGCGCCGCCGGCATCACCCTGACCTGGGACGACATCAGCGACCTGGGTCGCCTCGTCCCCTTGTTGTCACGCATCTACCCCAACGGCTCGGCCGATGTGAACCACTTCCATGCCGCCGGCGGGATCGGCCTGCTGATCCGGGAACTGCTCGACGCCGGGCTCCTGCACGACGACGTCCAGACCATTGCGGGTCCGGGTCTGCGCCGCTACACCGAAGAGCCGGTCGTGGTGGACGGCTCGCTCGCCTGGCGTCCCGGCCCAACCCGGACGCTGGACGCCGACGTGCTGCGCCCGGTCAGCGATCCGTTCTCCCCGGAGGGCGGAATCCGCATCGTGCACGGCAATCTCGGTCAGGCCGTGGTCAAGGTGTCGGCCGTGGCCCCGGAACACCTGGTCATCACCGCACCGGCTCGCGTGTTCGACACCGACGCAGACTTCCTCACGACGTTCCGGGCCGGTGACCTCGACGGCGACGCGGTCGTCGTCATCCGCCACCAGGGACCGGCGGCCAACGGCATGCCCGAGCTGCACGGCCTGACCTCCGCGCTCGGCATCATGCAGGACCGCGGCCAGCGCGTGGCCCTGGTCACCGACGGGCGGATGTCCGGTGCCTCCGGTGCGATCCCGGCCGCCATCCACGTCACCCCCGAAGCCGCCGCCGGCGGACCCATCGCCCGGATCCAGGACGGCGACGTCATCACCCTCGACTGCCTGACCAGCACCTTGCAGGTGGATGTCGAACCGGCCGTGCTCGCCGCCCGGCCGATCGTCACCCGCACTGCAGCACCCGCTTTCGGGGCCGGACGGGAACTGTTCGCCGCGTTCCGCTCGACGGTCGGGCCGGCCGACCAGGGCGCCACCGTCTTCGGTGACACCCTCGGCATGCTCGGCAGCGCCTCCAACGGCGCGTCCACCCACCACTCCGGCATCGAGACCGGCATCTCCCTCGACCTCGGAACCAGCGAAAGACGATACGCATGAGCACCGCACCGGCCGTTCTCGCCGACACCACCACCTCGCTCCTCGACGTCTCCCCGGTCATCCCGGTCGTCGTCGTGCAAGACGTCGAGAGCGCCGTGCCCCTGGCCCGCGCCCTCCTCGACGGAGGCGTCGGCATCATCGAGGTGACCCTGCGCTCCCCCGCCGCGCTCGACGCGATCAGGGCCATCGCCGCCGAGGTCCCCGACATGCTCATCGGTGCCGGCACCGTCTGCTCCGAGCAGCAGGCCCAGGACTCGGCCGCCGCCGGTGCCCGGTTCCTGGTCAGCCCGGGCAGCACCGACCGTCTCCTCGACGGTCTCGACCGCGTCGGGCTGCCGTTCCTGGCCGGCTGCGCAACCCCGTCGGACATGATGCGGCTCATGGAGCGGGGCATCACCGAGGCCAAGCTCTTCCCGGCCACCGTGGTCGGCGGAACGGCCTTGCTCAAGGCTGTGTCCGGTCCGCTGCCACAGCTGCGGTTCTGCCCGACGGGCGGCATCACCCCGGAGTCGGCTCCCGACTTCCTGGCCCTACCCAACGTCGGATGTGTCGGCGGAACCTGGCTGACGCCCCAGACCGCGGTGAAGGACGCCGACTGGCAGCAGATCACGGCGCTGGCCGCCGCGACCCGGACCCTGCGGTAGCTCCTGCGCGCAAAGAACCGCCCCGGCCAGAAGCTCTGGCCGGGGCGGTTCTTGGTGTCGGACCGGATCAGAAGGTGACGGCCTTGCCACCGAAGGTGGTGACCAGCTTGCCGGCCGTGTCGAAGGACCAGGCGAAGGCACCGCTGTAGGCGGAGCAGCGAGAACCGTTGCTACCCGAGTAGAACTGGTTCGTGCTGCCGGCCGTGCCGGTGATCTTGTCATTCGAGCCGCTCACCTTGAAGCGGCACGAGGTGTTGCTGGTGAACGTCGACGTGCCCTCGTCGAACGCGTAGTTGCGCTCGGCGTTGTCGACGCCGAGGTTGTTCGCGATCGTCATCGAGCCGGGGTTGCTGTTGTACGTGAAGCCGTGGTGGCCGTTGTTGTAAGCGATGCTGCGCTTGACGATGTGGTTGACCTTGATGTCCGAACCGCCGAGCTTGAAGCCGTTCCGGTCACCCGAGGCGTTCACCGTACCGTCGCTCAGCGTGCCGTTGCTGTAGGAGAGCGAGTCCTCGATGGTCACCGGGGAGATCGCACCGGTGTCGGCCTTGGCGAACAGGTCCCAGCCGTCGTCGATGTTGTGGTGCGAAACGGTGTAACGGAAGACGTTGTTGACGCCCACGGTGAGCTTGGCCGCGAAGCCGTCCGCGTCCTCACCGTCGGGGTCGGCGTTGTCGTGCGACTCGGAGCTGAGCACCAGGTTGTTGGCCGGCCAGTCCGCCTTCGCGACGGCCGAGGAGACCCGGGAGATCTGCAGGCCGCTGTCGCGGTTGTAGGCCGTCACGACGCGCTCGATGGTGTTGTGGCTACCACCGACCGCGATGCCGTTGTCACCGGCCTTCTGCACCGTGAATCCGTACAGGTGCCAGTAGTTGCCGTTGAGCGCGAGACCGCGGTTCGCGTCACCCGTGGCCATCGCCGAGAAGTCCAGCACCGGCTTCTCACCGGGGTACGCCGAGATGGTCTTGAGCGCACTGGCCGTGCCGTTGTTGCCCGCCGCGATGGTCTGCGTCGCGGACAGCGAGTAGGTGCCACCCCGCAGGTAGATCGTGCCACCGGCGGCCACCTTGGTGATGGCGTTGGCCAGGGTGGTCGGGGCCGCCGCGGTACCGGCCGCACTGGCCGTGCCCTTGGGCGACACGTACAGGGCACCGGCCACCGCGGAACCGCTGGACGTGGTGGTCGCAGGGGCGCTGGTGGTCGCCGTGGCGGCGGGCGTCGTCGTGGTGACCGGCGCACTCGTGGTCGTCGTGGTCGGCGTGGCGACCGATCCCGTGGTCACGGTGACGTCGTCGAAGCTCGCGGTCGCGTTCCCCGTCTGCAGACCGATGCGGCCGGCGGACGCGAGCGAGCTCTTGGCCGTGCCCACGACCTTGCCGTTGACGCTGCCGGTGACGGTCGTGCCGGAGACGCTCAGGCTGAGGGTGTACCAGGTGTTGTTCGAGACGGTCTGCGCCGAGGTGGCGAGCACCGTGACGGTGCCGCTGCTCACGGCCTGGAGCTGGACGGCGCCCGGAACCAGCGCGAGCCGGTAGAAGGTCGTCGAGCTCTTGGCGCGGGCGAGCACGCCGACGAAACCGCCGGTGCCGAGCGAGAGCGGCTTCACCCGGCCGGAGACCGTGTAGTCGGTCCAGGAGGTGTCACCGGCGAACTCACGGGCGTTCTCGCTGCTCGCGTTGCTCTGGCGCAGCACCTTCGTGCCGTCGGTGGCAATCGCCCAGGTGCCGCCCGACTTGGACCAGGCGCTGGTGCTGCTGGACTCGAAGTCGGCGCTGAACGCACTGCCGGACGGTTCGGCGGCGTTGGCGCCGACAACAGTGACACCGGCGCCGATCAGTGAGACCAGACCGGCCACACCTGCGACCTGCCAGCGCCTACGAGCACGAAACTGAACCATGGGTGGTCATTTTCCTTTGTACGACGATCACCGGACGAGCTGACTGGCACCTAGTCGGTGGGGCGGCGGAAAAGGTTGCCTGCCATGACCAACCCACAGAAAAGTTCCCACCCCGGCCCTGGACCGGGAAAAGTCTTAACAGTCAGTTGAATCGGAATAGACACTTCAGCCCTGGCTCAGCTCGACCCTGCTCACGAAGGCCGAATCGATTCCGAGGTCGTCATGGGTGGACATGACCCACAACTCATCGACCCGGTTCTCCGCCACGATCTCTCGCTGCCACACCTGGAGAAAGCACTCCAGGTCCATCGTTTCGGACGGAGTCAGCTCGTCTCGGAAATGCAGCAGGCCGCACGCGAAGAAGTCGCCGACGCAGACACCCAGGCGCCCGCGCAGATCCCGGAACGCGTCGCCCCGGGCCGTGCGGGTCGGCACGGCGGGCAGGTACAGGCGCCCGGAGTTGAACTGCCCGACCAGCGGGCCGTAGAGACGCATCGAGAACGCTGCCGTACCCTCCAGCGCCTGCGCCAGTTCCGCCGGTCCCCGATCGAGACCACCCGCGATCGTGACGTGCAGCAGATCCTTTCGGCGCTCCGTCATCGCGTGGTCGATCTTGTGACCGAACGAGGTCAGGGTGGCCTGCTCGCCGAGTGACGGGTTCACCGTGAGCCGGGCAACCACCGAGATGCGGGCGTCCCGGTAGGAACCGTTCAGGTACGCATCATCCGGGCTGCGGCGCAGAGCCAAGGGATGCCCCGGCTCGATGAGTGGCAGCTGGGCGTATCGGTAACGCTCGTCGAACGTCAGTGCCTCGCCGTCCCGGAAATGGCGCCGCACCGAGTCGTAGGCGAAGTCTTCCGGCGCGGCGAAGGGATTCTGCTCAGGCAGCGGTTCGGGCACCGGCGCTCCTCCCCGAGAAACGGCAGCGAACTGCTGAGTGACGAGGCCCCGACCATAGCCTCGAACCGGGTTCGCGAGAAGTACAGTTTCGTCTCTACCAGTGCGGCGGCGATACGCGACGGGATCTGGGCCCGGGCGAAGGCCTACCCGGAGGGCGACGTTACGGTGGTGAGCTTCGAGCGTCCCTGGACGGAGGTCTGCGCGGTGGCGGAACGGGAACCGAGAAGCGTCGTGGACGGTGCGTTCCGGGTGCTGCGGGCCCTGCCCGGCAGCGGCCGGGAGCATCAGGTGGCGACGATCGCGGGGGCGACCGGGCTGCCCCGCCCCACCGTGCACCGGCTTCTGCGTCAGTTACGGGAGGCCGGGGCGGTGGAGCTGCAGAACGGGCACTGGCACCTGGCCGCGTCGCTGCTGGGTCTGGCCCAGCAGGTGGAGCCCCTGACCGGTCTGCGGGGAACCGCCTCCAGGGTGATGGCCGAGTTGCGCGAACAGACCGGGGCAGCGGTGTCCTTTGTGGTCCCGTCGGAAGATTCGTTCGTGGCGCTGGAGATGCTGCCCGGCCGTGACACCCTGCCGATCGACGCCCGGAGCGGTGCGCAGATGCCCGCCTCGACGGCCGCGGCGATGGTGCTCACGCCCGGCCGCATCCCGACCGCGCGGCGCCGGTCGTTCGGGGCCGCGGTCGACGACGAGGCGGTGCTGCCGGGGCTCACCTGCTACGCGGTGCCGGTCGTCCTGCCCCGGGGGCGGCGGGCGTCCTTGCAGGTCGCCACCGCCGCACACCACCCGGCGGAGCGTCTCGCGGCACCCGTCCACCACGCTGCCGCGGCTCTCGAGCAGGCTCTTGTCCGCTCAGCGGACAACGCGTAGGAGCCGGGGCCGACCTTCCTCCATCGTGGCGGCGACCCACCCACGGACGGAAGGAACTTTCATGGCAGACCGGAAGATCGCCCTGGTCACCGGGGCCGGGCGCGGGCTCGGCCGGAGCATGGCCCGGCACCTGACGAGCGCGGGCGTGGCGGTGGTGGGTACCTATCACCACAGCGAACGCGAGGCCGCCGAGGCAGCGTCGGACGACCTGGTCTTCTGCCGGCTCGATGTCACCCGCGCCGACACCTACCCGGAGTTCGTCGACACGGTGCGGCAGACGCTGCAGGACCGCTTCGGCACCCAGTCCTTCGACCACCTGGTCAACAACGCCGGGATCGGCACCTACGCGCCCTACGACCGGACCACCCCGGAGCAGTTCGACGAGCTGGTCGGGGTCAACCTGCGGGCGCCGTTCTTCCTCACCCAGGCCCTGCTGCCCCTGATCAACAAGGGTGGCCGCGTGCTCAACGTGACCACTGCCCTGACCCGGGGCGTCGTCCCTGGTATGTCCGCGTACGCCGCCACCAAGGGGGCGATCGAGGTGCTGACCCGCTACCAGGCCGTGGAGCTGGCCGACCGCGGCATCCGGGTCAACACCCTGATGGGCGGGGCCGTGCTGACCGATTTCGGCGGGGGCATGATGCGTTCGCCCCAGGTCCAGGAGCTCGCCGCGCACACCATCGCCCAGGGCCGCATCGCCGGACCGGACGACATCACCGCCGCGGTCCCCGCCGTGCTGTCCGACGGTTTCCAGTGGGCCACCGGCTCGATCATCGACCTGTCGGGCGGCCAGAGCCTGTGAGATCGGGGGGTCAGCCCGGCATGCGTCTGTGGTCGTACACGGCGATGGTGCAATGCCCGCCCCTGGTCTGACGACCGGCGCCTCGCGTTTCACCAGGATGAGCACACGGCGCGGCACTGCTGCCGCGCCGGCCAGCGTCCGAGTGAGAGGTACCGATGAAGAAGATCGCCACCGTAGGGGTTGTCGCGTTGGCTCTCGGCGGGACTGTGCTCATGTCCCCCGCCGCTCAGGCGGCCCCCGCGTTGCCCGCGACCGGTCACCAGACGGCGTACGTGCAGCGGGGCGACACCGTCACGGTGTACCGCGACGGCGCGGTGAAGGCCAAGGTGACCGCCGTGTCGTCCGCGCACCCCGGTGGCGACGGCAAGCTGGTGCTGACCGTCGAGACGAAGAAGGCCCTCTCGTTCAGCGCCGGTGACTGGCTCTGGGAAGACCCGAGCGGCGGCGACCACGAGGCCGACGACGCCAACCGCGAGATCAGTGTCCCGGCGAACACCACCAAGAAGGTGACCATCACCTACACCGGGGTGGGCAACGGCGACGTGATCTGGGCCCCGGGCCTGAAGACCGTGGCCGGCGCCTGGTACGTCAAGGGGCGTGCGGTCACGGGGGCCTCCGAACTCCTGCCCGCCAGTTACGTGCAGCGCGACAGTGCTGTCACCGTCTACAAGGCCGGGAAGGTCGTCGCCAAGGTGACGCCGACGTCGGCCACACACCCGGACGGCCACGGCACGCTGAAGCTGAAGGTCGAGGCCGTGAAGAAGTTCTCCTTCAAGCCCGCCGCCTTCATCTGGGAAGACGCGGACGGTGGTGACCACCGGGCGGTCAACGGCAAGACGGCCGTCACGGTGAAGGCGAAGACCAACAAGACCGTGACCGTGAAGTACACGGACGTGGCCGACGGTTCACTGGTCTGGTCGCCCCGGGCGGACGTCGTCGCCGGAACCTGGAAGATCGGCTGATCCGGCCCGAGAGCCCGCAGGCGAACCGCCTGCGGGCCGGCTCGGGTCAGCTCGGGTCAGCTCGGGGTCGGGTTCTCAAGTTCCTGGAGCCCGATCACCCGCAGGAGGTCGAGCTTCTGCTCGTCCGGCGAACCCGGGGCGGCCGTCATGATGACGATCGTCTGGTCACCCGGACCGCCGGTGACCATGTCACAGTCCAGGACGATGTCCCCGACCAGTTCGCTGTGCACCGTCTTACGGCTGGTGCGCAGTTCCGCGACCGTCCCTTCCTCCCAGCGCCGGGCGAAGTCCGGGGAGGCCTTGACCAGACGCTGGATCAGCTGCGGGATCTGCGGATCGTCCGGGTACCGGCCGGACGCGGTGCGCAGATGGCCGACGAGGTCACGGGCGTAGGCCTCTTCGTCCTCGGGAGTGTGCGTGACCGGGAACGGGTTCCCGGTGAAGTACCGCCAGGCGACGTTGCGTTCCAGCCGGGTCTGGCTCGACGGATCGCCGAACAGCACGGCCCAGAGCGGGTTCCACGCCACCAGCTCGTAGATCGCGGTGTGCACGGCCACGGCCACCGGGGCGTCGCGGAACCGGTCGACCAGCCGCTGCGCGGTCGGGGTGATGTGCCGCGGTACGAGCCCCGCCGGGGGTGGGGCCGCCCCGGCGGCCCGGAACAGGTGGTCGCGTTCGCCGTCGTTCAGACGCAGCGCCCGGGCCAGTGAGGTGAGCATCTGCGGCGAGGGGTTGCGGGCCCGCCCCTGCTCCAGGCGCACGATGTAGTCCACGCTCACCCCGGCGATCAGCGCCAGCTCCTCACGCCGCAGTCCGGGCGTGCGACGGCCCAGGCCGGGGGCCAGCCCCACGTCCTGCGGGCGCACCCGGTCCCGCCAGGCGCGCAAGACCTGCGCGAACTCGTCCATGGGTCCATGGTGCGCCCCGATCGGGCCCCGCGGGTGGTACTGCCGTTCCCACCGTCGAACAGTGCCTGTCGGCCGGCGCCGCGGGGGCGCAGGGTGGCGACATGACCACCACCCTGGTGACCGGGGCCAACAAGAGCCTCGGTCTGGAAACCACCCGCCGCCTGATCGATGCCGGACACACCGTCTACGCCGGCATGCGTGACCTCGCCAACGGCGACGCCGCCCGCGAGCTCGGCGCCGTCCCGGTTCAGCTCGACGTGACCGACCAGGACAGCGTCGAGGCGGCGATCGCCTCCCTGCCCGAGCTCGACGTGCTGATCAACAACGCCGGCATCCCGGGCACGTCGTGGAGCACCGACGACCTCGACGTCGAGGCCATGCGCACGGTGTTCGAGACCAATGTCTTCGGCCTCGTCCGGGTCACCCAGGCGGCCCTGCCCCGGCTGCGTCGCTCGTCCTCACCGGTGATCGTCAACGTCTCGTCGGCCCTGGGCTGGCCCCGCGCACTGCTCGACCCCGAAGACGACTGCTTCCCGGTCACCATGATCGCCTACCCCAGCTCGAAGGGCGCCGTGATCGCGCTGACCGTGCAGTACGCCAAGAATCTGCCCGGGATGCGGATCAACGCCACCGACCCCGGCTACACGAAGACCGACTTCACCCAGCACCTGGGACACCAGACCGTCACCGAGGGCACCGACGCCACGGTCGCCCTGGCCCTGATCGGCCCGGACGGCCCGACCGGCGAGTTCCACGACCGCCGGGGCCGGATCGCCTACTGAGGCACCGAGCTTCTGGCCCGGCGCCTCGTTCCGCGGGGAGGGCCTGGCGGCGTCCAGCCCCTACGACCCGGCCACGTTCACCACCGACCGGGCCGGCAACGCCACCCGCGCGGGAGTGGCGGCCGTGCTGACCCAGGTGACCGGCATCGTCCTCTGGCTGCCATGAACGCGAAGGGGCCCGTGACCGCAAGGCCACGGACCCCTGGTCACCCCGGGTCAGGTCATTTCTTGCCGAACACCTTGCTCGCCTTGCCGATCGACATGAACACGGTCTCGCCGGTGGAGTCGTCGAGCCCGTCGTTGTCGGTCGCGATGTAGACCCGGCCGTCGCCACCGACGGTCAGTCCCTCGAGCTTCTCCTGCGTCCAGCCGTGGGTGGAGCGCAGGAACGGCAGCACGTCGACCGCCAGCTTCTTGGACAGCACCGGAAGGGCGCCCGCCGGGTCGGTCTTCGGCAGGGTCACCGTGTAGACGCGCTTGACCTTCGCGTTCGGGCCGTTCAGCTTGTCCCGCTCGATCACCGCGAGACGACCGTCGGCCAGCGCGGTGATCTCGGACAGGCCGATCCAGTCACCGGCCGTGCTCGTGGTCTCCAGCGGGTAGCCGAACCAGGTCCACGTGCCGGTCTTCACGTCGTACCGGCCGATCCGGGCCACGTTGGCCGGATCGTTCGACGACGCCCGCTGGATCACCGTGTACAGGTGCTCCCCGTCGCGGTCGTACGTGGCCGTGACCCCCTCGAAGCCCTGTGACTTCAGGCCGGCCGCGACCTCGGCGGGCAGTGCGACGCTCTGCTGCACGACGCCCTTCTTGCTCACCCGCACGAGCTGGTTCCCGGCGCCGGTCGCCCCCTCGACGGCCAGCCAGTAACCGCCACCGCTCTTCGCCGGCCGGGCGTAGATGCCTTCGGCGTCCAGACCCACCGCCTGGCCACCGGCATCGGTGACCCCGAGACGATCGGTGATCCGGGCCGGGCTCTTCGACGTGTCGATCGTCAGGATGCCGGTGGTGCTGTATCCGGCATCGGTGACGCTGACCAGCTCGTCGCGCTGGCCGGGAACCGCCGAGAGCGCCCCCAGCGTGCCCCAGCCGATCGGCGAGCCCTTCTGGTTCTCGGACTCGATCTGCGGGAAGGCCTTCTTCTGCGTACCGATCCGGTAGAGCGTGACGCTGGAACGCACACCGGCGCCGGCGTCGTCGACCTCGCTGGAGACCGCCAGCAGACCCCGCGACGGGATCGGCAGGATGCCCTCCGGCCCGTTCGTGGTAGGCAGGAGCTGCACGAACCTCGGCTTGGCGGCGTTGTCCACGTCGTAGACCGCGACGAAGTTGCTGCGCTCGGAACCGACGAAGGCGTACGTCGTGCCGTTGAAGGTCGCGGTGGCCAGGCCCTCCGGTTCCACGCCCTTCTTACCGGCGCGCGACTCGGCGTGCAGCCCGGCGGAGACGGCCAGCTTCTCCAGCTCGTTGCCCGAGTCCCAGCGCACGGTGCCGGTCCTGGTGTCGAAGACGGTCCAGCCGCGGGTACCGCCCTTCCAGTCACCCTCGTTCGCGGTGCCCAGGTAGCGGTCGTCCAGCCAGGCGACGGCGTCCGGCTCCCGCGGTGTGTCCACGATGGAGCCGGTCTGGTCGATCACCCCGTCGTCCTTCGTGTCGATCCCGGTGACCGTGGCCCTGCCCGCGCTGAACACCTTGGTCACCGCGTGCTTCTGGGCGTCGATCAGCACGATGCCGTTGTTCTCCTGCAACGTGAGCGCGAGAACGCCGCTGTCACTGAAGGAGACGTACTCGGGCTCCGGGTCGATCGGCGTGTCGATCCCCGCGTCCACCATCGCCGGGAGGGCCGAGCCGTCCGGGTTGACCAGCGAGACCCGGTGCGCGGTCCAGGTCGAGGGGTCCTTGGCCTTCGTCAGGTCGAGGATCTGCACGAAGCCGGCCGGGAGCTGCGGAAGGTCGCCCTCCTCACCGTTCGCCGGGGTGGCCTCCTCGTCACGCTCGTTCTCGATGGCGATCGCGACGTGCGTCCTGGTCTTGTCCACGGTGATCGAGTCGGGCTGGCCACCGAGGTCGATGCTGCGCACCCGCTTGCGGTCCTTGACCCGGATCACGTCGACCCGGCCGGACGGCTCGGTGAAGCTCTTGCTGGTGTTGACCACGACCAGCACATAGTCGCCGACCACGGTGACCGACGTGGGCTCGTCCTCGTCGTCGCCCAGTTCCTTCAGCGACAGCGTGCCCAGACCCTTGACCTGGTCCGGGTTCGAGATGTCGAGGAAACCGATGCGCTTGCCCACCGCATCGGTGTAGATCATCGTCTTGCCGTCCTGGGTGACGGTCGAGATCTCGGCGACCGTCTCGTCCGCCGCCGCGTCACCGGCCGGCCGGTTCTCGTACACCGGGAAGGTGTCGGTGCGGTTGAACACGCGGCTGTCGTGCCCAGCCGTCTGCGCGGTGGTCGTCTGCGCGGTGGCTGTCTGCGCGGTGGCCAGCGCGGCTCCCGCCAGGGCCGTTGCGGTCAGGACGGCTGCTGTACGTACCCCGGTGCGCCTCTTACCCACGTCACTCCTCAGTCTTCGTCGCCCGATCCGTTGAGGGCCGGGCGTACCCAGCCTTTCAAGTGCGGGTTAGGCGATTTCGACCTCCAGGTGAACGCAGTTCAACGAGCAGGCCGGAGCAGGACCTCGAGCATCAGGTCACGCACGGCCGTGGCCTCGAAGAATGTCGAGGAGACGGACGGGTCGGAGCACAGCAGCACCGGCCCGTCGTCCGGGTCGGACGGTGAACGACCGTGGCTGCCCCGCACCGGTGCCGGATCCAGCGGCACCACCTTCATCGCGTACCGCAGGCCGGCGAACTTGCGGGCCAGCGTCAGCGCGGCCCGGGCCTTCACCAGGCGATCGTGCGGGTCCATGAACAGCTCGGCCGGGTCGTAACCGGGTTTGCGATGGATCTCGACGCCCCGGGCGAAGTCGGGAGCCCGCGCGTCGTCCAGCCAGTAGTAGTAGGTGAACCAGGAGTCGTTCTGCGCCACGGCAATCAGCTCACCGCTGCGCGGATGGTCCAGGCCGTGCTCCTTCTTGCCGTCTTCACCCAGCACCTCTCCCACCCCCGGCAGAGCCTCGAGCAGCTCCCGCACCCGGGGCACGTCCTTCTCGTTCTGCACGTACACATGGGCCAGCTGGTGATCGGCGACGGCGAACGCCCGCGACACCCACGGATCCAGATATTCCATCCCCGCCTGCGTATACACCTCCAGCAGACCCTCACGCCGCAGCAGGCGGTTGATGTCGACGGGCCGGTCGACCGCGGTGATGCCGTACTCCGAGAGCACCACCACCGTGTATCCGCTCTCCCGCGCGAAGTCGATCAGATCGCCCGCCACGGCGTCGATCTCCTGCGCCGCCCGGATCGCCTCAGGGCCGTCGGGGCCGAACCGCTGCAGGTCGTAGTCCAGATGCGGCAGGTAGCACAGCGTGAGTCCGGGTCGCTGGGTCGCCATCAGCCGGCGGGTTGCGTGGGCGATCCAGGTCGAGCTGATGATGGACGCGGTCGGGCCCCAGTAGGTGAACAGAGGGAAGGGGCCGAGCTCACCCGTGAGCTCGTCGTGCAGCTGTGCCGGACGCGTGTAGCAGTCGGCGTCCTTCTTCCCGTCGGCGTAGTAGATCGGCCTCGGGGTGACGGTCCAGTCGGTGGTCGCACCCATCGCGTACCACCAGCACACGTTCGCCGCCGTCAGACCCGGCCGATGAATCCGCGCTGTCTCCCAGACCTTCTCGGCCTCGATCAGCCGGTTGTGCTGGCGCCACAGATACACCTCACCCTGGTCACGGAAATACCAGCCGTTACCGACGATCCCGTGCTCGCTGGGCAGCTTGCCGGTCAGATAGGTGGCCTGGGCACTGCACGTGAGGGCCGGCAGCACGGTACCGAGGTTCGCCCTGAATCCCGTCGATGCCACCCGGGGCATGTGCCGTAGCAGCCTCGGTGTGAGACCGACGATGTTCACCACCAGCACAGGGTTCACCGGATCGGCTCCAGTCCCAGTTCCACGAGCTGCTGACGCGTCCAGTCGAGTTCACCGGCGATGCCGTCCATCAGTTCGGCGGTGCTGGAAGGACGCGCGTCACCCGGCAGTACGTCCCACGTGTAGGTCTCGACGTCCAGATGGGTGGTGCGTGATGTCTCCCCGCCGACCAGGTTCTTCAGCACCTGCTTCAGCTCGGGCTGCGTGGTGTGTTCGGCGTGGTTCAGAGGAAGGTGGAAATGCACCCGCCATTCCTGTTCCGGGTCGAACGACGTCAGGGTGTGCTCGTCCAGATCGTCCTGGCCGAATCCGTCCTCCTGACGGATCTGATGCATGAACCGGGGCTCGGTGAACTCGGCCAGCCAGGAACGGTCGTCGCCGGTGACCCGTAGCGCGTTGGACACCTGGGCCTTGTAGATGTTCCCTTCCGTCCCGAGGCTCTCGAACTGGGTGGCGATGTGGCAGGCGTCCGCGCACAACCCGATCCACTCCGGAACCTCGAGCCGCTCGACCGCCGCGACCCCCTCGTCCATCGTCTCGACCACGCATCCCGGTTCCGGCTCGACGGCCAGCCGCACCGGGCGTCCGTACTCACCGGCCAGGGAACGGAGTTCGGCCGCGACCGCGCGCATCGCGGCGTCAGCGGGCGCCGTGCCGTCGGGGAACCGGGTGCGCCAGCCGAAGGGAAGCGTGGAGATGCTGCCCTCCCGCGCGTCTTCGGGGAGGATCTGGTGCAGGACCCGCGCCAGGTCGAGCGTGTAGTCGAGCCGTTGCTGTTCCAGCCAGTCCGGGCGGTAGACCGCACCTTTCACCACCTTGGCCTGGAACGACCGGTGCGGGAAGCCGTTCAGGGTGACAACCTCCAGTCCTTCGGCCGTGAGCGCCTCCCGCAGCCGGTGCAGGGCCCGGGCATCGGTGACCAGGTGCTGGGCGGCAGGGGCCGGCAACCACAGGCCGACCCCGAGCACCGGCTCTCCCAGGCGGCGGCGCACCGGCCCGGCGTAGGTGTGCAGCTGGGCCAGAATTCCTTCGAGGTCCTGCGCCGGATGCATGTTGGTGCAGTAGGACAGATGGATCACGCTGCCGTCACGATGCCGGAACCGCATCAGGCTCGTTCCCCCCGCTGGATCGAATTGCCCTGTGACAAGGTGTCGTCCGGCTTCACCACGAGTTCCAGCCGGTCGCTCTGGGCATAGAACGTCACCGGGTTGTCCCAGACCAGACGTTCCACCTCGGCCTGCGCGAATCCGGCGGCCAGCAGGGCCTGCGCGGTCTTCGCGACCTTCAGCGGATCGCTGCGGCCCCAGTCCGCGGCCGAGTTCACGATGATCCGCTGCGTGCCGAGTTCCTGGGCCAGCAGCACCATCCGGCGCTCGTCCATCTTGGTCAGGGGGTAGATCGAGAACCCGGCCCAGACCCCGGCATCCAGCACCACCTGAGCCGTCAGTTCGTTGTTGTGGTCGACGAGTACCCGTTCCGGCGCGATCCCCGACTCCTTCACCACGTCGAGGGTGCGGCGGGTCCCGGCCAGCTTGTCGCGGTGCGGGGTGTGCACGAGCACGGGCAGGTCGAACTCCACGGCCAGAGCGAGGTGCTGGGCCAGCAGTTCGTCCTCGGCCGGGGTGATCGAGTCGTAGCCGGTCTCCCCCACACCGACCACGCCGTCCTTGGCCAGGTACCGCGGCAGGATCTCCATCACCTCGGCCCGGAACGACGGTTCGTTGGCCTCTTTCGGGTTCAGGGCGATCGTGCAGTGATGGGCGATGCCGAACTGGGCCGCACGGTAGCGCTCCCAGCCGATCAGGGCGTTGAAGTAGTCGACGAACGACCCCACACCCGAGCGGGGCTGCCCCGTCCAGAACGACGGTTCGACCAGGGCCGTCACCCCGGCCGCCGCCATCGCCTCGTAGTCGTCGGTGGTACGCGAGGACATGTGGATGTGGGGCTCGAAAATCTTCACAACGGGGTTCCTCTCCGGTCCAGGGCCGCGGAGGCGGCCCGGCGGCGTTCCGGGTCGTCGGCCGTGAGCTGCTGCTCGATCCGGGCCAGCTCGTCGGAGGGCGGGAACCGGTCGATCAACGGCCACAACTGCGGCGTGACCGATCGCCCGGCACAGACCCGCTCCAACACGAAAGCGGCCAGCATCTGCGAGGTCCGGGCCGTGGCCCGCCGGGTGAGGGCCGGTACCCGGTCGAGTGGTATCTCCATGAAGACACACTTCATCAGCACCTGGTCGGCCTCCTCGTCGCTCAGCCGCTCGACCACGGCCGGGCTCGCCGACGCGGTGACCAGCCGGGGATCGTTGCTGCGGAAGGCGTCCCGGGCCAGTTCCAGCAGCACGTCGTCCACCCCCAGCTGGGCGGCGGACAGGATGATCGCGCAGCGCTCGTGCACGTCGCCGTACCGGTAGAGGGCGGGTATCTCGCTGCGGTCGGGAAGGGCCCGGAGCAGGCGGATACGGACCGATTCGTGGTCGGCCCCGACCTTGCGGGCGGCCATCGGGAACCAGCGCCGGATCGTGGTCGGGTCGGCCCGCACCTGGACCAGCGCGCTGCGCACCCAGATCTCGGCACTGCTCGTGGTCGTCATGCGTGCTCCTGGGCCCGGAGGAAGTCGATGGACCCGGGCACCGTCTCGTGGGCCCGGTGCGAATGTCGCGACAACTCGACTGCCACCAGACCGTCGAAATCCGCGAGAGCCTGCAGCACGGGCGGAAAATCAACGTCGCCCGCGCCGAAGTTCAGGTGCTCGTGCACGCCGGTGCGCATGTCGTCGATCTGCACGTAGGTCAGGTCGTCGCGGACCGACGCGATCACCTGCGGAATCGAATGCCTCTCGGTGACCAGGCAGTGCCCGATGTCGAGAGTGAGGCCGAACAGGTGATGATTCAGTTCGTCGTGCAGGGCCTGCCAATCGCTCACCGACGAGATGAACATGCCCGGCTCCGGCTCGAAAGCCAGTTTCACACCGAGTGGTTCGGCCGTGTGAAGCACGGACTCGCAGCCCTGCAACAGACGCCGCCAGGCGATTCCCTGACCGACCGGGGGCCGGCGGGCGCCGCTCCAGAGCGACACCGCCTCGGCACCCAGGTCGGCGGCCACCCGCACGGCGATGCGCAGAAACTCCACGCGCCGCTCGCGCCCGTCGTCACTCAGCAGGGTGGGCTCGTGCTTGCGCCGCGGGTCCAGCACGAACCGGCCGCCGGTCTCGACCACCACGGCCAGCCCGAGATCCCGCAACCGGTCAGCGATCACCGAGACCTTGCGGGGAAGGTCGGGACCGAGCGGGTCCAGGTGGTGATGATCCAGCGTCAGCCCCACCCCCGCGTACCCGTGGTCGGCGAGCATCCGCAGGGCATCGTCCAGCCGATGATCCCCGAGGCCGTTGGTGACGTAGGCGAAGCGCAGGCCGCTCATGGTGTTTCCTCCCTGGGCATCTCAGGTCACCCGCCGGCGGGCGGCGAGGTTTCGAGCGGCGTACCAGAGGACGATCATCCCGGCACCGGTGGCCGGTCGCCCTTGTGTCGCGGTGAGAGTTCCTTGCAGAGGCAGCATCCCGAGCACACCGGTCTTCACCACGCGCTGCAGACGGGAGGACGAGGGGTCGCGGGCCGCTGCGAGGGAGGCTCGGATCGAGGGGAGGACGTAGAGGGCAGCCGCGGCCATCGCGACGATGCGGGACTCGCTATCGGTGACCGTCGTCGGAACGGCTGCCCTCACACCGGAGGACTCCTGGGCAGCCGGTCTCGGCACAGCTGATGTCGGGACGGCTGCTTTCAGGGCCGGCCCGAGCGCTGCGACAGTGATGGCCGCGGTGGCCACCACGGAGCTCAGAGCCACCCTCCGGTTCCCGCCGTCGACCTCATGACGGCTTACCCCCGTGATCATGTAGGTGTGGGCCGCCACCAGGCCCGCCGGCAGCAGCGCAGCACGAAAACTCCGGCTGCCGCGCTGCACGTCCAGGAACCGGCAGGCGGCCATCACCCCGGGCCCGGCCACGGTGTCCTTGGCCGCGAAGTCGTAGCCCAGCACCGCGCCGGTGGTGGCGAGCGACAATGCGACGCCACGTCGTCCCGACCCCCACCCGGCGACCACGAGATCAGCCACCAGGAGACCTGCTCCCAGCGCCAGAGCCCTCTCCGGCGAGATGCGACCGGAGGGGATGGGACGATCGGGTCGTTCCGCGGCGTCCACGTGCCGATCCGCGTAGTCGTTCAGCGCCATGCCCGCCATGTAGGCCAGGGCCGACGACACCGCCGCGGCCACTGTGCCCCGGACACCGGTGTCGCCACCGGCCGCGGCCCCGAGCAACGCGTCACCGGGCGCGCTCAGCACCGCCGGTAGCCGCACCAGATCGGCGTAGGCGTTCATGTCTCGTCCCTGAAACCACCGGCCCACGAAACCAATCGGCGGAACTGATGGTCGAGCCGGTGTTCGTCCGAACCGAGCGGATCCTTGAAGAAGAATGCGAGGGCGTCGAGCGCACCGACCTGACCGGCGAGGCGGGCCCGCGCCGTGAAGCGGGCCAGGTCGATCACCAGCGGGGCGGCCAGGGCGGAGTCACAGCCCTGCCAGGTGATCTGCATGGTCATCGGAGTGCCCAGGAAGCCCGTGAAACGCACGTGGTTCCAAGCGGTTTTCCATTCGCCCAGGTCCTCGACGTAGTCGATGTGCACGGGTGCGGCGACGTCCGGACCGAAGGCCTGGCGCACCGAGCGGGCCTTCGAGGCGAGCTTTGCCGCGGCCCGGTCCGGATCGGCCAGCGCCCGGCCGTCACCCCCACCCAGCAGGTTCAGCCCCGCCCACGAGGTCACGGTCAGGTTCCGGCTACCGAACATCGAGGCCAGAGCGGTTTTCACCAGGGTCTCGCCGGTCTTGCCGTCCCGCCCGGCATAGACCGTACCCCGCTGCACCGCCAGCTCGTGCAGGGCCGGGATCGCGGCACCCATCGACGGGGTGAAATCGATGAACGCCAGACCCATGTCGAGGGTGGCGTAGGCGTACAGGGCGCTGGCGGGCAACGGGCTCTCCCCGTCGTCGAGAGCCCGGTCCAATACCCCCAGATCTTCGTGTACCGGGAGCACGGGCGAAAGCGCCTCGGTGGTCGCAATGTTGACCACCACGACGGTTTCCAGGCCGTGCTGGTCACTGAACGAGCTGAGGTCGCGCTGGATCTGACCGATCACATCGCGCCCACCGCCCCGCACCCCCGGGCGCACCCGGGCGTCCACTGCCTCGAGTGCGGGACGGGCCAGGGGCAGGGCGTGGGCGGGCAGCACCCCGGCCTGCACGAGCTCCTCGGCGCGACCCTTCATCGAGACCCCGGCCAGGTCATGCCCGCCGATCACCAGGTCATCCGGCGAAACCAGCCCGAGGCCAGCGAATTCGTCCAGCTCGCTGACCATTCCGGTGGTAGCAGGATCACCCGCACCGGCCGCCAGCAGGGCCAGGCCCGCGGTCACGGTGGTTCCGATGGACCCTCTGGCCCCGATCAGCCACAACCCGACAGTCACGGTCGCACCTCCGGCCCGCGCACCGGGTCGCCACTGACGCCGATGTCGGTCAAAAGGTAACAAGCTGGACGTTGACTGACAACACTTCGTGTCACATATTCACAGCAGCGGGTAATTCTTTGTTCAGTGGGAGATCAAAGACGGTCAGCTTCCGGGACGAAGTAGCAGGAACGGGCGCAGGGAATCCGGGTCGGCCAGGGCGTCGCGGCTGACGGCGCGGTCCACCGGCACGCCGGCGAGGATCTTCTTGACCGGTACCTCGCACTTCTTACCGTTCAGGGTGCGGGGCACGACCGGGATGCGGATGAAGCGGTCCGGAACGTGCCGCGGCGACAGTTGTGCCCGCAGGGCCTTGCGCAGCGGTTCTTCCACGTCGTCGATGGCGGCGCCGTCGGCCATCACCAGGAAGCAGAGCAGTTCGCCCTGTGTGCTGTCGATGACGAGCGAGTCACTGACCTCGTCGAACGCCTCCACCACGGCGTAGAACTCGGCCGTGCCCATCCGCACGCCCCCACGGTTCAGCGTGGAGTCGCTGCGCCCGTGGATGACGAACGAGCCGCGGGTGGTGGCCCGCACCCAGTCCCCGTGCCGCCAGAGGCCGGGAAAGTTCTCGAAATAAGCTTCCCGTAGCCGGGTCCCGTCCGGATCGTTCCAGAACGACACCGGCATCGAGGGCATCGGCCGGGTGATGACCAACTCCCCGACCTCGTCCACGACGTCTTCGCCCTTCTCGTCGAACGCGTGCACGTCGGCCCCCAGAGAGGCGCAGGACAGCTCGCCCAGCCAGATCGGCACGGTGGGGGCGCTGGTGAGGAAGGCCGTGCAGACGTCCGTGCCACCGGAGACCGAGCAGATCCGCACCCGCGGGCCGACGGCCGAGCCGATCCAGCGGAAACTCTCCGGCGAGAGCGGTGATCCGGTCGATCCGATGGACTCCATGGCACTGAGGTCGTACCGCTCACGCGGCACGATGCCCGATCGGGCCGCGCCCTGGATGAAGGGAGCCGAGACCCCGAAGAGCTTCACCCGGTGCCGCGACGCCAGCTCCCACAGCCGGAACGGGCCGGGATAGGCCGGGCTGCCGTCGTAGAGCAGGATCGTGCAACCCGCCAGCAGCCCGCCGACGAGGAAGTTCCACATCATCCAGCCGGTGGTGGTGAACCAGAAGAACACCTCACCCGGTCGCAGATCATGCTGCAGTCGAAGGCTTTTCAGCTGTTCCAGCAGAATTCCGCCGTGTCCCTGCACGATGCCCTTGGGCAGGCCGGTGGTGCCGGACGAGTACAGCACCCACAGCGGATGGTCGAACGGCACCGGCTCGAACGCGAGCTCCCCCGGTTGCGAGGTGAACTCGTCCCAGGTCACCTCACCGGCCGCGCGCACCGGCTCGGTCCCCAGGTCGAGATAGGGAAGAATCACCGTGAGGTTCAGCGATGGCATGCTCTCGCGCAGCGTGGTGACGGTGTCGCGGATGCTGTAACCCTTGCCGTTGTATACGTACCCGTCGACGGCCAGCATCACCGTGGGCTCGATCTGGGCGAACCGGTCGGTGACGGCCCGGGCGCCGAAGTCCGGCGAGCAGCTCGACCAGATCGCCCCGAGCGAGGCCGAGGCCAGGAAAAGCACCAGCGCGCCGATACCGTTCGGCACCAGGGCCACCACCCGGTCGCCCTTGCCGACACCGGCTGCGACCAGACCGACCCGAGCCCGGCCGACGAGATCCCGGAGCCGGGCGTGCGTCAGGGTGTGCTCCACCCCGTCCTCCCGCACGAAGATCAGGGCGGTGTCGCCGTCCTGGCGCCCGGGCCCGGGCGTGAGGGCGTGCTCGGCGTAGTTCAGCGTCGCCCCGGGAAACCATTGCGCCCCGGGCATCGTGGCATCGCCGAGAACCTGTTCGGGCTGAACACCGAAGCGCACGCCGAGATATTCGGCGGCCGCCGACCAGAAATCCTCGAGATGCTCGACGGACCAGCGATGTAACGCGCTGTAATCCAGCTCGTCGAGTTGCACCTGACGGTGGGTGGCCAGCCACCGCGTGAAATCGGCGATCTGAGTGTGACGGGCCGTATCCGCGTCCGGGCGCCACAATTGCGCAGCAGAACTACTGTCCGAATGCAACGTCATCGTTAAAGCTCCCTCGCTCAGATGCAACCAACTCTATGCGGCCCTAGACTCCGGGCGATATGGCAGAACATTCGCAGAACGGATGGACCGTCCTGTCGAGCAACCGGCTGACCTGGTTCTCCGCAGCCGGGGGCCGGTTCGCTGCGGCCAATTCCGATGTCGCCTTCCTGGCGAAATACCTGATCGAGCGTTTTGACAAGGAAGTCGAGACGATCAAGGGCAAGGTGCTGGACGACTGGTCGTGGGCACCGCGGAATGTGCGCGGGTCTACGTCCGTCATCAGCAACCACGCAAGCGCCACCGCCTGGGACCTCAACGCCACCCAGCATCCCCTGGGCGTGCGAGGCACCTTCACCACGAGCGAGATCGCCAAGGTCCACAAGATCCTCTCGTCGATCACCGACGGCCGCGGACACAAGATCTTCCGCTGGGGTCATGACTACATCGGCCGGATCGACGCGATGCATTTCGAGATCAACGCGTCGGTGGCACAGGTCAAGCGGGCCCGGGCGGTGCTGAAGAAGAGACTGGAGGACGAGGAAGACATGAAGTGGACCGACCAGGTCAAGCTCACGTCCACAGACGCCAAGATCTGGGGCAAGCCCTACAAGAGCGGTGAGAAGGTCACGTTCGGCCTGATGGTCCGCTACCCCACCCTGGCGCGGAAGACCCAGGCCGACCTCAAGGCGTTCGCCACGGCCTCGGCCAAGCGGGATGCCGCGATGAAGGCCCAGCTGGACACCCTGATCGCCGCCGTCACGGCCCTGGCCGCGGGCTCCGCGACCGACGTGCAGAAGGCCTTCGCCGACGGCACCAGCAAGCTCCAGGCCGAGGTGGCGAAGATCGACGCCGACGCCGACATCCTGGACGGCACCGAGGTCACGGACGCGGAGATCGACGCCGATGTCGCGGCCGCGATCGCCGAGGCCGAGGCCCAGGAGGAGGCCGACCGGATCGAGGAGCCGGTGACCTCGAACGCCTGAGGTGCTCGCCTCGTCCCCTCTTCTCCTTCGTGATCATGCAAACTTTCCCCGGGGAAAGTTTGCATGATCACGGAAGATCACGGAGAACGGCTTGGTGATCACCACGGGTGGCGTGCCCTCAGCGACGGGTCACCCCCCGCGTGGGATAGAACTGATCCCCATGAAGACACGGCTGACGGGCACCCCTGAACCGTGCTGACGGTGCACCGCAGCGCGCACGGCACCGACCTGGCGCACGCGCTGGCCGGGGTACTGGCCGAGCCCCTGCCCGACTCCTTCGCGGTGGAGATGATCGCGGTTCCCGCCAAGGGCGTGGAACGGTGGCTGACGCAGCGCCTGGCCCACGTCCTGGGTACGGGCGCCGCCCCTGCACCAGGAACTCAAACTGCACCCGATGGGGTGTGCGCGAACGTCGAGTTCCCGTCACCGGCTGATGTCGTCGAACAGGCCGTGCAGGACGCCTCCCCGGAGATCTCGGCGTCGGTGCGGGCCTGGACTCCCGACCGGGCCCGATGGTCACTGGTCGAAGTCATTGATGTCTCTCTGGGTGAGCCCTGGTGCGCCGCCCTGGCCCGGTATCTGCGGGGCGGCGCCGACACCGGCCGCCGTCTGGCCGTCGCGACCCGCCTGGCCCGGCTGTTCGACGAGTACGGCCAGGCCCGCCCGGCCATGATCAGCGCCTGGGCCCAGGGCCGCGACGAGTTCGGCGACGGCCGCCGGCTGCACGACGACCTGATCTGGCAGGCGGAACTCTGGCGGCACCTGCGGGATCTCATCGGCCGGCCGGCACCCGCGGAACTGCTGGAGGAGGCCTGCACGAAGCTGCGGGAGAACCCGGCGCTCAGCTCTCTGCCCGGGCGGATCTCGATCTTCGGCGCCAGCCGCCTCTCCCCGGCCCGGGTGCAGGTGCTCGCCGCGCTGGCTGAGCACCGCGAGGTGCATCTGTGGCTGAACCACCCCTCGCCCCCGCTCTGGGAGGCGACGGCGAGCACCGCCCCGGCCGTCCGGCGGGCCGACGACGACAGCCGCAGCCGGGTGCGAAACCCGCTGCTGGCGTCCATGAGCCGGGATCTCCTGGAACTGCAGCAGACCCTGCGGCGCTACGCCCCCCAGGCCCGCGAGCTCGAGCACCCCTCCGCGGACCGGCCGGCCACGCTGCTCGGCAACCTCCAGCGGGACCTGTTCCGGGGCGAGACGAAAGACGTGGCCGAACGCCCGGTTCTGCATCCCTCCGACACCAGCGTGCAGGTGCACGCCTGTTACGGCCGGGTGCGCCAGGTCGAGGTGCTGCGCGAGACGATCGTCGGTCTGCTCGCCGACGACCCCACCCTGGAACCGCGGGACATTCTCGTGATGTGCCCCGACGTAGAGGCTTTCGCGCCGCTCGTGGCCTCTGCCTTCGCGATCGGCGACCAGCCCGGCAGCGCGCCGGGTCACCCCGCCCAGCGCCTGCGGGTACGCGTCGCCGACCGGTCGCCGCGCCAGACCAACGGCCTGTTCGACGTGCTCGGCCTGCTGCTCGAACTGGGCACGGCCCGCATCACCGCCCCGCAGGTGCTCGACCTGGCCGGCCGCGAGGCCGTGCGCAGGCGGTTCGGTTTCGATGACGACGATCTCGCCCGCCTGCGGGACTGGCTGGTGGGGGCCGGGATTCGCTGGGGTCTGGACGAGGGGCACCGGCAGGCCTGGCACCTCTCGTCGATCGGCCAGGGCACGTGGCGAGCCGGGCTGGACCGGCTGCTGCTCGGCGTCGCGGTGGAGGGTGACACCGAGCATCTCGGCGGTGTGGTCGGTATGGACGACGTGGACAGTGCCGACATCGACCTGGCCGGGCGGCTGGCCGAGCTGGTCGACCGGCTGGCCACGGCCCAGGAACTGATGTCGGGCCGGCATCCGGTGGCGCGGTGGCTGACCGGGTTGGAGGCCGCCGTGCTGGGGCTGGCCGGCACCGACCGCAACACCGCCTGGGAGGTCAACCAGCTGCGCTCGGAGCTGTGGGACACGGCCGAGGCCGCGGCGAACAGCCCGGCCCCGTGCAGCCTGGCCGACCTGCGCACGGTGCTCGCCGATCTGCTCGCGGGCCGGCCGACCCGGTCGTCGTTCCGCACCGGCACGCTGACCGTGTGCACGCTGGTGCCGATGCGCTCGGTCCCGCACCGGGTGATCTGCCTGCTCGGCATGGACGACGGCAGCTTCCCGCGCCGCGCCGACCCGGACGGCGACGACGTGCTCGCCCGCGACCCGTGGGTCGGTGAGCGTGATCCCCGCAGCGAAGACCGGCAGCTCTTCCTCGACGCCGTCTGCGCCGCCCAGGAGAAGCTGGTCATCACCTACTCCGGGGCGGACGACCGCACCGGAGTGCCGATCCCCCCGGCCGTGCCGCTCGGCGAACTGCTCGACGCCGTGGACCGCACCGCCTGGATCGACGACGAGAGAGTGCGCGACCGCATCACGGTCATGCACCCGCTGCAGCCGTTCGACCCCCGCAACTTCACCCCGGGCGCGCTCGGCCGGCCCGGCCCGTTCAGCTTCGACCAGCCGGCCCTGGACGGCGCCCGGGCCCTGACCCGCGAGAAGAGTCCCGAGAAGCCCTTCCTGGAAGGCCTTCTTCCGGCTCCGGTCCGGACCTCCGACATCGAGCTGGCCGACCTGCACCGCCTGCTGCAGCACCCGGCCCGCGGATTTCTGCGGCAACGACTGCAGGTCGGCGCGGCCCTGGCCGAGGACGAGCCGGACGACAGCCTGCCCGTCGAGCTGGACAGCCTGCAGAAGTGGGCGGTTGGCGAAAGACTTCTGCGGCAACGACTCTCCGGCCTCTCCCCGGCCGACTGCATCACCGTCGAGCTGCGGCGCGGGCTGCTCCCACCCGGCGAACTGGGCCGCACGCTGCTGGCTCAGGTCGGGCGCCAGGTGGAGCAGGTGCTCACGGCGAGCACCCTCGAGCGCACCGCCGCGGCCGACTCCCGCGACGTCGACGTGACGCTGCCCGACGGATCCCGGGTCACCGGCACGGTCGGCGGGGTACGGGGGAAGATCGCGCTCGGTATGACGTTCTCGCGACTGGGCCCGCGGCACCGGCTGACCGCCTGGATCGATCTGCTCGCGCTCACCGCGACCGACCCGGGCGGCGGCTGGTCGGCGGTCGCCGTCGGGCGCGGCCGGGGTGGGGCCGCCCGCAGTGTCTTCGACCCGCTCGACCCCCACCTGGCCACCGGTGCCCTGACCGAGATCGTCGGCCTGTACCGGTCCGGCCTGTGCTCTCCCCTGCCGATGCCGCTGAAGACCGGCGCAGCCTACGCCGCCCGGCGCTTCCGCGGCTCCCGGGTGGCGGCCGCCCGGATCGAGGCGGAGAAGTCGTGGGTGGACGACACCTTCCCCGGCGAGCAGTCCGACGCCGAGCACGCTCTGATTCTGGGCGAGAAGGCCCGTCTGGAAGCTCTTCTCGCTCAGCCACCGGCACCCGACGAACAGGGCGAGGGCTGGGTGACGGACGAGACCGACCGGTTCGGGCGGCTCAGCCGGCGCCTGTGGGACCGATTGCTGGCAGCCGAACGCCTGGAGGGCAGATGACGCTGGGCCAGCAGACCCTGCGACGGCAGATCCCGTTCGACCTGAACGGTGAACTGCCGCGCGACACCACCACCATGCTCGAGGCCAGCGCGGGCACCGGCAAGACGTTCACCATCGCCGCCCTGGTGACCCGCTACCTCGCCGAGGGCCTGGCCGAGAACATGAGCGACCTGCTCGTGGTCAGCTTCAGCCGGGAGTCCACCCGTGAGCTACGCGAGCGGGTGCGGGAACGGCTGGTCAGCGCCCGCGACGGCCTGGCCCTGGCCGACCCGGCGATGATCGATCCCGGCGACCACGTGCTCGTGCACCTGGCCGACACCGACGAACCCCGGCGCCGACGCCGGCTGGAGCGACTCGACCGGGCCCTGGCCAGTTTCGACGCGGCCACCGTCACCACGATCCACGGCTTCTGCCAGCAGGTGCTCACCACCCTGGGCACCAGCGGCGACCACGACCCGCAGACCGTGCTGATGGAAGACGTGGCCGACCTGGTGCGTGAGGTGGCCGACGACCTGTACCTGCGCAAGTGGGGTTCCCCCGGGGCACCCGCACCCGACCTGGGCCTTGCCGAGTTCCACCAGCTGGCGCTCGACGCGGTCGCCGAGATGGCGCAGCTGGTGCCGGATCCCTCGATCGGCGGCATCCCCGGGCTGCGGGCCCGCATCGCCGGGGCGGTGCGCGGTGAGGTGGAGCGGCGCAAGCGGCGCCTGGGCGTCTTCGGCTTCGACGACATCCTCACCCGGCTCTCCGCCACCCTGAGCGATCCCCAGGTCGGGCCGGCTGCCTGCGAAAGACTGCGCTCCCGCTACCGGTTCGTTCTGGTGGACGAGTTCCAGGACACCGACCCGGTGCAGTGGGACATCATCCGCCGGCCGTTCCACGGGCACTCCACCCTGATCCTGATCGGCGACCCGAAGCAGGCCATCTACGGGTTCCGCGGCGCTGACGTGCACGCCTACCTGAACGCCTTCGAGACCGCCGAGACCGTGCGCACCCTGCCCACGAGTTACCGCAGTGACGCCGGCCTGCTGCGCGGGCTGGACGCCGTGTTCCGCGGCGCCGCCCTGGGCGACGAACGCATCCGGGTGACACCGGTGGAGGCCTTCCACACGGGCCGCCTGGTGCACGTCGACGGTGGTGACGCGGCGGTGCGGCTGCGGATTCTCTCCCGGGACGACCTGCCGCAGACCGACGGCGGACTGGCCCGGTCGCCGCAGGCCCGGCTGGCGGTGCAGCGCGACCTGGTGGCCGAGGTGGTGCGCCTGCTGGACGGCGCCGGACGGGTGCAGCCGCGCGACTCCTCCCCCGCGCGGGAACTGCGCCCCGGTGACATCGCCGTGCTGGTGCGCACGAACAACCAGGCCCAGATGGTGAACACGGCCCTGGCCGAAGCCGGTGTGCCGGTGGTGGTGACCGGCCGCACCAGCGTGTTCAGTACCCCGGCCGCGGCCCAGTGGCGACTACTGCTGGAGGCGATGGAGCAGCCCCACCGCACCACCCGCGTCCGCCGGCTGGCTCTGGGCTGTTTCTTCGGGGCCACCGCCCGCGACCTGGACGAGCGCGGCGAACAGATCGACGAGGAGCTCGCGCTGAACCTGCGCGAGTGGGGCCGGGCCCTGACCGAGTTCGGCGTGGGCGCCCTGTTCGAGACCGTGGCCCGGAGCACCCGCCTGCAGCCACGGATTCTCGGGACGCCCGGCGGGGAAAGACTTCTGACCGATCTGCGGCACGTGACGCAGACCCTCCAGGAGGCCTCGGACACCGGCCAGCTGGGCCTGACCGGATTACTCGTCTGGCTGCGGCACCGCCAGGACGAGGCGACCACCAGCGAGGGGACTCCCGAACGCAGCCGCCGCCTGGAGTCCGACGCGGCCGCCGTGCAGGTGATGACCGTGCACACCAGCAAGGGCCTGGAATTCCCGGTCGTGATGGTGCCGTTCGCCTGGAACCAGTGGGCGCCGAAGGAACGGGACATCTCCACGGTCACCTTCCACGACGGCGACCGGCGACTGCGGGACGTGGGCGGCCCGGGTTCGCAGGCCTGGGCCGGTCACCTGGCGGCCAGCCTGCAGGAAGACGCCGACGACGAGTTGCGGCTCACCTATGTGGCTCTCACCCGTTCCCAGTCCCACCTGGTGATCTGGTGGGCTCCCACGTTCAACACCACGCTGGCTCCGCTGCAGCGCATTCTGCTCAACCCCGATCCGGAACGCCCCGCGCCGCGCCGGATCCCGGTGCCCTCCGACGCCGCGGCCCTGGCCGCGTTCGAACGGCTGGCCACCGGCAGCGACGGTGGGCTGGCCGTGGAACTGGTGCGACCGCGTCCTTCATCATCCTGGCAGTCACCGCCGGCACAACCCGCGGCACTGAGCGTGGCCGTTCTCGACCGGGAACTCGACCTGGACTGGCGCCGCACCAGTTACAGCGCTCTCACGGCGGCCGCGCACGACCTGTCCGTCGCGCCCCTGAGCGAGCCGGAGGTGCAGCTCAAGGACGACGACAATTCGCCGGACTCGCCGGACGCACCGGCTCCGGTCGCGGGCACCGGCGACCTCGAACTGCAGGACATCCCGTCGGCCTGGAACGACCTCCCGGCCGGCCCTCGCTTCGGCACCCTGGTGCACGAGGTGCTCGAACTGGCGGCCGAGGCCGGAAACGAGGAGGAACTGCGGGTCACCGTGGCCGCCCGGGTGGCACGCTCCGGGCCCGCCGTCGATGTGGAGACCCTGGTGCGGGCGCTGATCCCGGCCGTCTCCACCCCGCTGGGCCTGAACGAACTCACCCTGCGCGACATCTCGGCCCGCGACCGGCTCTCGGAGATGAACTTCGAGCTTCCCCTGGCCGGGGGCGACGACCCGGTGACGCGCGAGGTGCTGCTGTCCGACCTGGTGCCGCTGTGGCGCCGGCACTGCCCGGCGCCCGATCTGCTGCACACCTACGCCGACGCGCTGGCCGAGCTCGAGTCGGTCCCGCTGCGCGGGTACCTCAACGGCAGTATCGACGCCGTACTAAGGGTTCCCGGTCTTTCCGACCCGAGGTACGTGGTGGTCGACTACAAGACCAACCGCCTGGGGACGCCCGACGCGCCGGTCAGCGCGTGGGACTACCGGCCGGAAGCGATGACCGAGGCGATGGTCGCAGCGCACTACCCGTTGCAGGCCCTGCTCTACGGCGTGGCCCTGCACCGGTACCTGCGCTGGCGCCAGCCCGGCTACGACCCGGACACGCATCTGGGCGGCGTGCGATACCTGTTCCTGCGCGGCATGTCCGGCCCCGGCGTGCGGTGTGCGGACGGCACCGCCCCGGGCGTCTTCACCTGGAACCCGCCGACCTCGCTGATCACGGCGACCTCCGACCTCCTGGCAGGCCTGGCATGACGGTCCAGCATCGGCAGGAACTCGACGAACCCGGCGACCCGCACCGCATCGCCTCCTCCGCCACCGGCCTGCTCGGCGAGTTCAACCGGGCCGGCATCCTGACCGCCGCCGACGTGCACGTGGCCCGGCGACTCGGGGCGCTCGGCGGCGAGGGCGACGAAAGCGTGCTGCTGGCGGTCGCTCTCACTGTGCGCTCGGTGCGCCACGGCTCGGTGGTGCTCGATCTGGCCACGGCCGCGCAGACCATCAGCCCCGACGACGAGGAAGAGGGCGAAGACCCGGCCGAACCCGTCGCCGCGTTGCCCTGGCCGGACGTGAGCGCCTGGGTGACCCAGTGTGCGGCCAGCCCTCTCACCACCGGACCGGTGCGGATGACCGGGACCCGGCTGTGGCTGTCCCGGTACTGGGAGCAGGAACAGGCCGTGGCCGCCGAACTGCTGTTACGCGCGGCCGACCGGCCCACCGACCTCGACGAGGGCGTCCTCGCGAAGGGCCTGCAACGGCTCTTCAGCGAGCAGCAGTACGCCGACCAGCAACTCGCCGCCGCCGTGTGCGCCCTGGCCCGGGTGGGCGTGCTCGCGGGCGGTCCGGGCACCGGCAAGACCACCACGGTCTCGCGCCTGCTGGCCCTGCTGCGCGAACAGCACCCGGAGTACCGCATCGCCCTGGCCGCCCCCACCGGCAAGGCCGCGGCCCGGCTGCACGAGGCGGTGCGCTCGTCCGCGACCGACCTGCCCACCGCCGATCAGGCCCGGCTGGGTTCGGATCTCACCGCCACCACGCTGCACCGGCTGCTCGGCTGGCGCCCCGACGCGCGCAGCCGGTTCCGCCACGACCGCAACAACCGGCTGCCCTTCGAGGTGGTCATCGTGGACGAGAGCTCGATGGTCTCGCTCACCCTGATGGCCCGGCTGCTGGAGGCTCTGCGCCCGGCCACCCGGCTGATCCTGATCGGCGACCCCGACCAGCTGGCCTCGGTCGAGGCCGGGGCCGTGCTCGGCGACCTGGTCGACCGCTCCAGCCTGGGCCACCGCACCGCCGACTTCACCGCCGCCCTGCAGCGGGTGCTGCCCGGCAGCACCGTGCCCGGCGTCGAGCCCAGCCCGGACACCCCCACGGCCCGGTTCCGCAACGGGGTGAGCACCCTGCTCGCCACCCGCCGGTTCGCGGCCGGGGGCGATATCGCCGCCCTGGCCGCGGCCATTCGCGACGGTGAGGCCGACCGGGCCGTCGAGGTGCTGCGTTCCTCTTCCGGCGCCGTCGAGTTCATCGAACTGGCCGACGACGAACGGGCCGGGCCCGAGCAACTGGAACCGGTACGCGCCGAGGTCCGGGCCGGCGCCGCCCAGGTGATGGCCGCGGCCATGTCCGGAGACCGGGTCGCCGCCCTGGCCGGGCTGGAACAGCACCGCCTGCTCTGCACCCACCGCCGCGGGCCGCGCGGCGTGCAGCTGTGGAGCGACCTGGCCGCCGGGTGGATCTTCGAAGACCATCCGGTGGTGCCCCGCAGCGACGGCCGTTACGCCGGGGAACCGCTGCTCATCACCACGAACGACTACGAGAGTGGGCTCTACAACGGCGATACCGGCGTGGTGGTCGCGACGCCCGACAACACGCTGCTCGCCGTTTTCGGCCGGGGCGGTGACCCGATCCCCGTACCCCTGGCCCGGCTCGGGGCCGTGCGCCCGCTCTACGCCATGACCGTTCACCGCAGCCAGGGCAGCCAGTTCGACCGGGTCAGCGTGCTGATGCCGGCCGCCGGGTCGTCGCTGTGCACGCGCGAGACGTTGTACACCGCAGTGACCCGGGCCCGTCAGCACGTTCGGGTCATGGGGTCCGAAGAGGCGCTGCGCACGGCCATTCTGCGCCCGGCCGCCCGGGCGACGGGCCTGCGCGAACGATTGAACGGATGACCTGCGCAAACGCCATAAATGGCACTAGCACGTGTCAGGGTTTTTGCCCATAGGTGCAGCGCGAGATGTCAGACACATGTTGATCAACTTCCACTGACCATATTGCCCGTTTACTGTGAAGTACGTGTAAACAGCACCGGGAAATTCGGGAGCTCGCCATGAACAATGACGTTGTGCGAACCGCCGCGACAGGTCCTCTCGACGGGGCAATTCCTCTGTCCACCGACTCCTCCGAGGTCGGCACGATGATGTCGTGCGACACCTGCGACCTGACCGGCGGCCCCTTCCCGGCAGCCGAGGCTGCACATCTGCGAGCCATCCACGACCGCCTCTTCCACGGCATCCTCTTCGCCGCCTGACCCCACCCCATTCCTCCGTGATCATGCAAAACCTCCCCGGAGTTCTAGAACTGTCCGCGACAGAGTTCTAGAAGGCTGGGGAGTGGGGGCACCTCCCGGCCGAAGGCCGCGGGATTTGCATGATCACGAACAAAGGGGGTTTGTTCTCCCGTCCAGGCGCTTGGGCACCTAGGGTCGTTCTGACAACGTTGAGCAAGGTTGAGCAACGTCGGGCGACTCAGGGCGGAGGCCGGGATGCGGGTCGGTGTGGTCGGGTGCGGGCTGATGGGTGCGGGGATCGCCGAGGTCTGTGCGCGGGCCGGGCTGGACGTCGTCGTGGTCGAGTCGGGCCGGGAACGGGTCGAGGCCGGGCGGGCCCGCATCAGTAGCTCGCTGGAGCGGGCGCAGAGCAAGGGCAAGATCGAGTCGGCTGCTCAGGTGCTCGAGAACATCAGTATCGAGGACGATCTCGCGGCCCTGGCCGACCGGGAACTCGTCATCGAGGCCGTGGTCGAGCACGAGCAGACCAAGCTCGAGCTGTTCGCCCAGCTCGACCAGATCGTGAAGGCGACCGACGCGATCCTGGCGAGCAACACGTCTTCCATCCCGATCATGAAGATCGCCACGGCCACCGGCCGGGCGGCGAACGTGCTGGGCATCCACTTCTTCAACCCGGTGCCGGTGCTCTCCCTGGTCGAGATCGTGCCCAGCCTGCTGACCTCCGACGCGACCACGCGCCGCGCCGAGAGCTTCGCCCAGGAGGTGCTGGGCAAGCACGCCATCCGGAGCCCGGACCGGGCCGGCTTCGTGGTCAACGCCCTGCTGGTGCCTTTCATCCTCTCGGCGATCCGGATGCTGGAGTCGGGCTTCGCCACGGCCGAGGACATCGACGAGGGCCTGGTGCGAGGCGCCGCCCACCCGCAGGGTCCGCTGCGGCTGGCCGACCTGATCGGCCTGGACACCACCGCCGCGATCGCCCGGTCGCTCTACGACGAGTTCAAGGAACCTCTCTTCGCCCCGCCGCCCCTGCTCAACCGCATGGTCGAGGCCGGTCTGCTGGGTCGTAAGACCGGCCGGGGCTTCTACGCCTACTGAATACTGTTTGTTGTCTGGGAATCCCCTGGGCCGGGTCGCGCTCGACCGGGGGCTCGGGAGACGATGGAGGGGTGACGCGCACAGACTGCACCGACCCGGCCGCACCTCGTGAAGAGGCCGGCGCATGAGCCTGAGCGGTCCGACCAGCGGCCCGGTCGAAGGCGGCCGAGCCCTGTTCAAAGGCCGGATCCTGGGTTTCCCGGTGCATCTGGACTGGTCGTTCATCATCATCATGGCTGTCCTGGGCTACATGTCCACGCCCGGCTCGATGGTGGGCCTGGCTGTCTGGATCCTGATCACGCCGGTGATGGTGCTGGCCCACGAGCTGGGCCACGCCCTGGTCGCGCGCACCACCGGTGCCAAGCCGGAGATCGCGCTGGCCGGCTTCGGCGGGGTCACGAGCTTCACGCCGCCCCACGAAATCTCCCGGGCCCGCTCGATCGCGATCTCCCTGGCCGGCCCGGCGGTGGGCCTGGCCATCGGCATCACCCTGATGTTCCTCGAGGCCACCGTGTGGACCGAGGTCACCAGCGAGTGGGGCTGGTACGCCCTGCGTTTCGGCATCTTCACGTCGCTCGGCTGGAGCGTGCTGAACCTGCTGCCGATCCTGCCCCTCGACGGCGGCCAGGCGATGCGGGAATTCCTGCCCGGCGACCCGATCACCCGGCTGCGCCGCGCGGCCATGGTCTCGATCGTCGTCTCCGTGCTAGCCGCCCTCGCGGTCTACCAGTTGCTGAGCGGCCAGATCTTCCTGGTGATCTTCCTGCTCTTCTTCGCCGTCAACAACTTCCTGACCGTGCGCGACCTGAGCCGGAACCGCTCGGTCAGTTCCGACGGCCAGCCCGGACCCGCGCCGGGTCAGAGCCCGGAGACGATGATCGTCGACATGCTCTGGCGCAATCAGGCCGAGCGCGCCCGCCAGGTGATGCACAGCCTGCCCGAGGGGGTGCCGATCGACCTGGCGCTGCACGGTGCGGTGCTGAGCCTGACCGGCGACGCCCCGCAGGGGCACGCGCTGCTGGAGCAAGAGACACAGCGCCGACCGGGAGACCCGAACATCGCCGCCATCCTGGCCCTCACCCAGGCCCTGGAACACGACTGGGACGCCCTGATCCACACCATGCAGGGCCCTCTCGGACCCCTGATCCCGCCGCCGGTGCTCGACCGCGCGGTCGTCGAGGCCCGCGCCACGGGCCGCGAGGATGTGGCGGGCCGCCTGACCTTCCTGCGAACCCCCACGTCCTGAGACAGACAGAAGTGAGGACGCCCACCAGCCCCTGGTGGGCGTCCTCACTTTTGCGGGCCCCCCAAAAAACCTCCGTGATCATGCAAATACCCCAGCCTTCGGCCGGGAGGTGCCCCCACTCCCCGAAGTTCTAGAACTGTGGGCCGAAGAGTTCTAGAACGCTGGGGAGATTTTGCATGATCACGGAGGAAAGGGGGGTCTAGCTGAGGATCGGGACCAAGCCGATCGCGAAGACCAGGTAGAACAGTCCGGCGACGGCCAGGCGCGCGGGGGTGAGGCGGTGTGCGGCCATGGTCGCCAGCAGGTAGACGATGGCGACCATGGTGACGATGCCGGACCAGGTCAGGGCACCGTCGAAATGCCAGTCGGTGAAGAGCAGGCCGAGACCGCTGGGCACGGTCGCCTGGATCATCATGGCGCCGGAGATGTTGGCCAGTGCCAGCCGTACCTTGCCCTGACGCACCCAGATGATGGCGTTCATGATCTCGGGCAGCTCGGTGGCGATCGGTGAGAGCAGCAGGGCCGTGACCGTGCCGGAGAGACCGATCATCGGGCCGATCGCGTCGAGCTGGTGCACGAAGAGCTGTGAGGCGATGAAGATGACCACCAGCGTGGCCGCGGTCTGCGCGAGAACCGCCCAGGTGGCCGGGGACGCGGCGTTCGGCTGGAGTTTGAGCGGCTCCAGTTCGCCGTCCTCGCCGCCGTCGTCGCCCTGACGGCTCATCTCCTTGGCGAAGTAGAGCAGGTAGACGGCGAAGAACAGCAGTCCCAGAACGGGTTTGAAGGCGAAGGCGACCAGGCCGAGCGTCACCTTGAACACGAAGACGGCGAGGAACCACTTCTGGTCACGGGCCAGGCGGGCGGTGTCTTCGGGGGCGCCGAGCGCGGCGGGGCCGGCCAGGTTCTCGGAGGCTCCGGACCCTCCGGCCGGGACCAGCTCACGCGCCAGAATCCGCTTGCGGTACAGCAACATTGCGCCGGTGACACCGTACGCGACGGTGGCCAGGGCGAGCGGGCCACCCATCGCGGCACCGACGCCGATGTCCTTGGCGTCTTGCGTGGCCCCCGTCGTGACGGCCACCAGGGTGACGACAGATTCCGGCAGAGCGGTTCCGAATGCGGCGAGAATGCTGCCGACAGCCATCTTTCCGACGTTGAGTCGCTGGCCGAGCCATTCGACGGCGTTGACGAACCACTCACACGAGAGATAGATCGCCACCGCACAGGCGATGAGCAACACGAAGTGCCACACGATGATTTCCCCAAGCCTTATCCGCGTCGCAGACGGGATCTGAGGCTTTCGGGGAAGCTTCGATCCCGAAAACGGACGCACGAATGCGTTCATCTTTCGGGACCGAAGGTCTCGTCCACCTGCGCCAGGCAGGTCTCACGACCGGAGAGCAAGCTCTCAGTATGTCGACCGTGAGTTCGCGGACTACTCCCCTCCGGAACCCTTCGAGGGTGACACAAGCCCGGAGGAGCACGCAATCGCAGGTACGCCCATGTGGCCCAGGCGACACCGGCCCCGCGCGCATTGTGTGCATTCGTTGCGCTCTGACCGCAACGAATGCACACAATTCTGATCACTCGACGGGCTTCTCCACCGGAGTGGCCTCCGTGGCTGCGGTCTGGGCCGGAGCGGGCGTGGGGGCGACAGTCGGGGGCACAGTCGGGGTCACGCTCGGGGCCGCACTGCCCAGCGACCGGCCGGGCAGGTGGGCCGCCAGCAGCTCGGCCAGGTGCAGCCCCTGCTTGTCGGCCAGCTGCTCCAACTGGGTACGGCACGAGAACCCGTCGGCCAGCACCACGGTGTCGTCAGCGGCCTCGCGGACGGCGGGCAGCAGCGCGTTCTCGGCCACCGCCACCGAGACCTCGTAGTGCCCCTTCTCGACGCCGAAGTTCCCGGCCAGACCGCAGCATCCGCCCACCGACGTGACGCGGGCCCCGGCGCCGGCCAGCAGATCGGCGTCGGCCTGCCAGCCCATCACCGCGTGCTGGTGACAGTGCGGCTGTGCGACAGCGGAAACACCTTCCAGCGTGGGCGCTTTCCAGTCGGGCAGCGAGGTCAGCAGTTCAGCCAGAGTCTTCAGCGAGGCGGCGAGGCGAGGGGCCCGGGGATCTTCGGGCAGCAGCTCGAGGATGTCGGAACGCAGCGCGGCCGTGCACGAGGGCTCCAGGCCGACAATGGTGAGGCCCTCGTCGAGAGCCTCCTCGAGCACGTCGAGGGTGTTGCGCATCTGCTTCTTCGCCCCGTCGAGCTGACCGGTGGAGATCCAGGTCAGACCGCAGCAGGCGTTGCCGACCGGCAGTTCGACCCGCAGGCCGGCGTCTTCGAGCACCGCCACCGCGGCCTGCCCGACCGCCGGGGAGAAGTGGTCGGTGAAGGTGTCGGCCCAGAGCACGACCCGCTGCCGCTTCCCCGCCGGCGCCTTGTGCCGGGAGAACCACTGGCGGAACGTCTTCGGGGCGAAACGGGGCAGTTCGCGGCGGTGGTCGATGCCCCCGACACGCTTCGTGATCGCGGCCACCGGGGCCAGCCCGGTCAGGGCGTTGACCACCCGCGGCGCGTGCGAGGCAAGGTCGGCCCAGCGCGGAAGCCAGCCCAGCAGATAGTGATTCGCCGGGCGCAGCTTGCCCTTGTACTTCTGGTGCAGCGCCTCGGCCTTGTACGTGGCCATGTCGACACCGGCCGGGCAGTCGGCCGAGCAGCCCTTGCACGACAGGCACAGGTCGAGCGCGTCGTGCACCTCCTGCGACTTCCAGCCGCCGGAGACCAGGGTGCCGTTGGCCATTTCCTGCAGTACCCGGGCGCGGCCGCGGGTCGAGTCCTTCTCGTCCTGGGTGGCGAGGTACGACGGGCACATCACGCCGCCCGAGCCGGTGGTGTCGGCCCGGCACTTGCCGACGCCCACGCAGCGGTGCACGGCGGTACTGAAATCGCCCTTGTCGTGCGGGTAGCTGAAGGCCAGGTTGGTGCGGAGCCGGTGGGCGGCCGGCACCCGCAGGTCGGCGTCCAGGGGTGCGGGGCGCACGATGATGCCCGGGTTGAACAGGTCGGCCGGGTCGAACAGATCCTTCACCGCGGCCTGCAGGGCGATGGCCTCGGGCGAGTACATCTTCGAGAGCAGCTCACCCCGGGCCCGGCCGTCGCCGTGCTCGCCGGACATCGAACCGCCGTGCCGGGCGACCAGATCGGCCGCTTCGAGCATGAACTCACGCATGCGGGAGGGCTCGGTCTCGAACGGGAAGTCAATGCGGGCGTGCACGCAGCCGTCGCCGAAGTGCCCGTACGCCAGTGTGTCCAGGCCGTGGTGGTCGAGCAGCGAGAAGAACTCGCGCAGGTAGGTGCCGAGCTTCTCCGGCGGCACGGCGGCGTCCTCCCAGCCGGGCCAGGCGGGCGCGCCGGCGGGCGAACGCCCGGCCAGGCCCGCGCCGTCCTCCCGGATCCGCCACAGAGCCGCAGCCGTGGAACCGGTGACCACCCGCGTCCCCAGAGCATCCCCGTCCCGGCACAGGGCCGCCGCGGCCGCCTCGGCCTCGGCCTGGGTCTCACCGAACACCTCGGCGAACAGCCAGCCCGCACCGGCGGGCAACTCGGGAACCGCCGCCTCTCCGCGACGGGCGCGCAAGACGTCCACAATTCTCGAATCCAGACCCTCCAGCGCCACCAGGGGGTGCGACAGCAGTGCGGGCACCACGTCGGCGGCCGCGGCCATGTCGGGGTAGCCCAGCACGGCGAGCGCCGTGGCCTTGGGGGCGCGCACCAGGCGCACGTTCGCCGAGGTCATGATGGCGAGCGTGCCCTCGGTGCCGGAGAGCATGCGGGCCAGGTCGACGCCGTTCTCGCTGAGCAGGTGCTCCATCGAGTAGCCGGAGACCTGGCGGCCGAAGCGGCCGAACTCGGTGCGGATCAGGGCACGGTTGGTGTCGACGAGTTTCGACAGCTGGGCGAGCAGAGCGCCGGCCGAGTTGCCCGACGTCTGGCCGGGCAGGCCGTCGCGCCCGTAGCGGGCGGCGGTGAACTTGATGCCGGCGGAGGTGATGACGTCCATCGACACGACGTTGTCGGCGGTGCGCCCGTAGGCCAGAGCCCTGGAGCCGCAGGCGTTGTTGCCGATCATCCCGCCCATCGTGCAGCGGGCGTGGGTGGAGGGGTCGGGCCCGAAGCGCAGGCCGTGGGGGCGGGCGGCGGCCTGGAGCGAGTCGAGGATGACGCCGGGTTCGACCACGGCGGTCTCGGCCTCGGGGTCGAGGCTGATGATGCGGTTCATGTGCCGGGAGTAGTCGAGCACGATGCCGGTGCCGATGGCGTTGCCGGCGATGGAGGTGCCGGCGCCGCGCGCGGTGAGGGGCACGCCGTGGCCGCGGGCGACCCGGACGGCCGCCTCGACCTCGTCGGCGTCCCGGGGGAATACCACCACCTGGGGGACCACGCGGTAGTTGGACGCGTCGGTGGAGTACTCGGCCAGCCGTCGGGAGGAGTTGTCCACCTCGGAGATCCCGGCCTGGCGCAACGCCCGGGCGACGTCGTCGGCCGGACCTTCTGCCGGATTCGCGGTGGTTGTGGTGTCCACGGTCGTCACTGCTGGCTTCCTCCTGCTGCTCCCGCGCGCACGCGCGGGTTTCAGTGTGCCCTGCGAGGCTGGGGGTGGCAGAGCTGGGGCGGGGTACGGGGAGGATCGACATGATCACGACGAGGGTGCGGGCCGATGGTCCGGTCGAGGTCGAGGTGGCCTGGTTGCGATATCTGGAGCCGGAACGGTGGACGTCGTGGTCGCCCCAGCTGCGCCGGGTCGAGTACGAGTTCGGGCGGCTGCGGCCCGGCACGGGTGGCCGGGTGTTCGGTCCCCTGGGGCTGTGGCTGAATTTCTGGATCGAGGACGTCGACGAGGACGCCCGCACCTGGACCTGGGTGGTGCGCCGGGGACCTTTCTCGGTGGTGCTGCAGCACGGCGTGGAGCCCGGGCCGCGGGGCAGCCGCACCTGGCTGGCCCTGCGTGGCCCGGCGCCGCTGGTGCTGCCCTACCTGCCGATGGCCCGGCTGGCCCTGCACCGCCTGGTCAGCGCTCCTTAGGAACCGTTGGTGCCTGCTCGCAACCAGGACAGGACGGCCAGGACACGGCGGTTGTCGTCGGACCCGGCCGGGATGTCCAGCTTGCCGAAGATGCTCGCGGCGTAGTTCTCCACGGTCTTGTGGCTGAGGTTGAGCACCGCGGCGACACCGGCGTTGGAACGGCCCTCGGCCATCTGGCGCAGCACCTGGCGTTCGCGCACGGTCAGGGCGGCCAGGGCGTCCTGCCGCCGGGAGTGCCCGATCAGGCTGTCGACGAGGGTGGCGTCGACCAGCGACTCTCCGGCCGCGATCCGCACCAGGGCGTCGCGCAGGGTGCCCACGTCGTCCACCCGGTCTTTGAGCATGTACCCGCGGCCCGCACTGCCGTTGGCGAAAAGTTCCGCCGCGTAAGTAGTCTCCGCGTAGGTGGAGAGGATAAGCACTCCCACACCGGGATTCGTCTCGCGGATCCGGGCGGCGGCGTGCAGCCCTTCGCGGGTGTAGGTCGGTGGCATCCGGATGTCGAGGATGGCCACCTGCGGCCGGGCCTGCGCCAGGCCGTCGACCAGGTCGTCGGCGTTGGAGGCCTCCAGACACACCTCCACCCCGACCTGCCCCAGCAGCAGCTTCAGCCCACCCCGGAACAGACTGGAATCGTCCGCAATCGCTACCCGCACGTCTGCCCCCTCGTCCGGAATGCCTGACGTCTCTGGCCGTTCACCACGTACCCACCCCTCAGCTCTCTCATCGGTAGGGGATCTCCGCCGTCAGCGTCGTGCCGGCCCCCGGTGGGCTGTCCAGCAGCAAGGTTCCCCCGGCGGCCCGTACCCGTTCACCGAGCCCGCTCAGGCCGGTGCCCGCGGCCAGATCGGCCCCGCCGCGCCCGTCGTCCTCGATCGTGAGCCGCAGCGCGCTGCCGGTGTCCGCGCCCCGGACGTCGATCCGCGACGCCGACGCGTGCCGTACCGCGTTCGTGATCGCCTCGGCCGCGACGAAGTATCCCGCCACCTGGGCCGCCATCGGCAGATCACGCTCGGGCAGGTCGACCTCGACGGTGAGCGGCTGCGCGGCGCCGATGCGGCGCACCGCTTCGGCGAGACCGACCTGATCCAGCACCGAGGGGTGCAGCCCGGCCGCGATCTCCCGCAGCTCGCCCAGGGTCAGTTTCAGCTGCTCGGCGGCATAACCGACGGCGGTCTCGAGCTCCGGGTGCTGCGGTTGCTCGATCTGCGCCAGCAGCCCCTGGACCCGGGCCAGGGCGCCGTCTTCCAGGTCTTTCTCCAGCGCCTGCCGCTCGGCCAGCTGGGCGGCGACGATGCGGGCGTGGGAGGCTCGCACCAGCTCCAGCTGGGCGCGGGCCTCGACCTGCAGGCGGGCGTTCTCGATGGCCAGGCCGGCGGCCGAGACGACCGCCTCGACCAGGTCGGGGTACCGCCAGAGGGCCTGGTCGGCGCGGATCATGGCCAGTCGCGCGCCGTTGGTCGAGGTGATCGGCAGCAGCAGGCCGTGATCGCCGGTCTCGCCGCCCCGCTCGGCCGAGGTGGCGCCGTGCCGGTCGACGTAGGCCCCGATCTCCGCGGCCCAGTAGTGGATCTCCAGGCCGGGATCGGCGAGCACGTTGCGGAAGGCCTCTTCCAGCCGTTCCGGGGTGCGTTCGACCCGCAGGCGCGGCAGCAGGTCGGCGATCACCACGCTGGCCAGGCGGCGGCGCACGGTGGCGATGACGAAGGCGACGGGAACGGTGAGCAGCAGAGACGTCTGTATCACCAGCACGTTGTCGAGAGTGTGGCCGCGCAGCCCCAGAACCTGCGCGATCGAGGCCGCCATGCTGGCCGTGCCGGCGATCGCGGCGGCCCCGGCGACCGGCAGCAGCAGCTTGCGGTCCAGCCCCCGGATACGGCGGCTGCGGCGCACCCAGAGCACCAGGAACCCGCTGGACAGCAACACCTCACCGATCGACGAGATCAGGGTCAGCGAGCGGTGCAGACCGGGATCGGTGTGCAGCATCGGCCACCAGGCGGCGCCCGAATCCCGGTCGACACCCAGGTCGGAGCTGAGCACCACGACGATGCGGCCGACCAGCACCCAGCCGGTCAGCCCGATCAGGAAGCGGCGTTCACCCCGGCCGACCGTGGTCTGGTCGGGGTATCCGGTGATGGCCCAGGCCGCGAGCACCAGCGTGAGCGGGGCGGCCAGGAACGAGAGCAGGTGCAACGGCCCCCGGCTGACCTCCTCGATCCAGCTCAGCGGCCAGACGCAGCCCGCGAGCACGAGGGCGCGGCCGGCCATCGCCTGGCCGGGCTCCCGGGAGAGGATGACGCCGACGGCCACCAGGGCGCCGGAGAAAGCGACGGTGGGGGCGGCCAGCTGGGGCAGGGCCTCCCAGAGCGGGGCGACCGCGATCGAGGCCGCCGTGGAGACCATGACGCCGGCCAGCAGTGCACCCAGCCACGGCACCGGGCGCAACCGCGCGGCCGGCGAACCGCCCCCGCCTCCGGGCGGAGCCGGCGCCGTCGACCTGGCGGTCATGGCGTTGGCTGACAATCGATCCCTCAGTTGCCGCGACCGCGACCGGCGAACTGCCCGGGCTGGCCTAATCTGACTGATCTGCCTGATTCGTACACGCGCGTTACCGAACAACACCAGAGAGTATCTGCTGGCGCACGCAATGACCCCATCCAGGACGGATCCCACGGGGGTGAAGCCTGTGCGTGACGAGTGAGATACGTCGCGCCGGAGGGTGGTGACTGTGCTGGACCCGGAGCTGATCGAGGGCCGGGTCAGAATCGGGCCAGGAACAGGTCGGGAGCCGGTCCGGAGCGGGTCAGGCGCAGGGAATGGCCGCGACCATCAGTGAGCCGCCGCGGGCGAGCGTGGAGAACATGATGTCACCGCCCAGTGCCCGCACCCGGTCGAGCATCCCGGGCAGCTCGGCGTCGAGCCGCATCTGGGCCGGGCGCCGGGCGTCGTCCTCCACCTCGATGGTGAGCACGCCCTCGGTCTGGTGCCCGCGGATGCAGACCCGGGAGGCCGCCGGGGTGGGCCCGGCCTGGCCGGCCTGGGCGGCACCCTTGAGCGCCGCACAGATCAGGTAGTAGGCGGTCTCCTCGGTGGCGGCCGGGAAACGCCCCCGGGGCAGGTCCGAGTCGACGATCAGCGGTTGTTGCTGGGCCACCGCCTCGATCGCCGCGGAGAGCCCGGCCTGGCTGAGCACGGCCGGGTGGATGCCCCGGGCCAGGTCGCGCAGCTCGTTGAGGGCGAGGGCGATCTCGGCACTCATGGCGCGCAGGCGCTCGCGCGAGACCTCGCTCATCCCGGGCGAGTCCGAGGCCGCCAGCACCAGCCGCAGGGCCAGCAGCCGCTGCTGGGCCCCATCGTGCAGGTCGCGCTCGACCCGGCGGCGTTCGGCCACCCCGGCCTGCACCGCCTGCATGCGCACCTGACGCACCTGACTGAGCCGCCCCAGCACCGCGGCCTGCAGCTGTGCGTTCTCCAGGGCCAGGCCGCTGGCGGCCAGCGCGTTCGAGACCACGTGCGGGTGACGGCGCAGCACCGGGTCGGCGTCGATCACGGCCAGCGGGCTCCCGCCGGGCGCGGTGACCGGCAGCACCAGCCGGTCCTGCTGATCGTCGGAGGGCAGGCCGGAGGGTGTGCCGGTGATGTCGACGTGGGTGTTCAGGTCGGGCGCCCAGTACCGCACCCGCAGCGTGTGGTCTCGCAGGGCCGCGCGCAGGGCGGTCTGCACCGCCTCGGGCGTGGGGCGGCGCTGCACCTGCTGGATCAGGGTGAGCACGGCATTGTCGGCCAGACGGCGCCGCACCACGCTGATCAGGAAGGCCAGCGGCACCACGGCGAGCACGGCCGGCTGGAACGCGTAGATCGTGTCCATCCGGTCGCCGCTCAGGCCGAACAGTTTCGCCACCGGCACGGCCCCGGCGGCCAGGCCGGCGGCGGGGGCGGCCAGGGCCATCGGGGCGAGCAGTTCCCGGTCGAGCCCGCGCATGCGGCGGATGCGGATGATCCAGAGCAGCAGGAAACCCGCGATCAGCACCACCTGGAGGGTGCGGACGACCTCGGCGATGCCGTTGTGGGTGACCCGATCGGCGTACACGGTGATCCAGAAGGTGCCGGGGTCGTAGCCCTTCCACTCCGGCCGCATGGTGAGGTCTTCCGCGAGGATGCCGCCGACCGCGACGGTGCCGAGCACCCGGACGAAGACCCGCTCCAGCCGGTTCATCAGCGCCGGGTCGGGGTAGCGGAACATCGCCCAGACCGCGAGGGAGAGGGCGACATAGCTGCTGATGCCGGAGACGAAGGGGAGCGGGCTGACGGCCCACTCCTCGCTCCAGCCGAGCGCCCAGAACTGCCCGCCGAGAAGGAGCAGGACGGCGGTGCGACGGTGACCGGGCTCGCTCCAGAGAATGGCCCCGGCACAGCTGAACATCGCCGTGAAGAGGATGCTTCCGGCGGCCACCCCGGGGTATACGCGCCATAACGGCCCGAAGATCACGGCACCGAGCAGGGTGAGGGCGACGGTGACGGCCAGGGTGCGGGACCACTGCCGACTCGAGGACACCGGGGCCGGAGGTTGTTGCGACGTCTGAGCGATGGACGTCGTCCTCACCGTATTCACCCTGATGGCCTACAAAGATTCGGACAAGAGGGATATCCCCTGTTTCGATCCTGTTGAATCAGGCCGAGCCGGTTGTCGGTACCGCCCCGGAGTGTCAGCCTGTGCGCATGCCGAGCCTGCGTGGTGCCGGGATCGACGACCGTTTCGACCCCAGTGATCTGGACGATGTCCGGGAGCGAGTCGTCGCCCCCACCGTCGAGGCATTGCTCCGACCGGGTGAACTGCAGGCGATCGATGTGGGACGCGGTCCGGCGCAGGAGATCTGGGCCCAGGTGACGGCACTGGGCAAGACCTGGCAGGCGGCCTTCTGGTTCGGGCCGCAGGCCGATCCGGAGGAGACCCTGGGCGAGGTCGCCTACTACCTGGCCGACCGGCTCGAGGACTGGGTCTGCGAGGACGTGGCGTGGGGCGAGCAGCGGATCGCGGACATCCGGATCCCGGCGCGGCGCCGGAGCGCCTGACCTTTCCCACCCCACCGTTCTCACTAGCTGAATGTAATACGAGTGGACGACGCACCGGCATCGTCCACTCGATTAATCCCGGTAGCGGAAGCCGTCGAGGAACCGCCGGAAGGCGCCACCCTGGACCGGCAGAGGGGCCGCCGGGGCGGGCGCCGTGCGGCGCTGCGTGGCGATCGGCCTGTCGTAGTCGGTGCGCGCGATCGCGTCGACCACCTCCGCCTCGGTGAAGTCGTCCGAGCCGGGGATCGACGGCACGAACCCGACCAGCACGCCGTTGGCCATCACCTGGGCCTCCAGACCGGCCGATCCGTCGGTGTCCCAGATCGCCTCGCGGCCGCCGGACAGCTTCACCCAGAGACCGAACTGATAGACGCCGGCCTTCTCCATCCGCGCGTCGATACCTCGTTCCCGCAGTGCGTCGACCACGCGCCGGGCCCGGTTCTCTTCCATACCGGACAACGTAACCCGCGAATCCTGAGAAGTAGCTGGACGGGATCTGCGCATTTCTTAACCTCGGCCGAAGGTCTACCTGACGCCACTCCCCCCAAGATCACTCAACGTGTCGCGACAGAGGATCGATGCCCGTGCCGCCGCCGCCCTGGTGGCGTTCGCCGTCGTGGCGGTGACCGGAGGCGTGTTCTACGCGCAGTCCGGCTCCGGCCAGGCCGATGCCCAGCTGGTGCTGTCGCGCCCGGACGTCGCGATCGCGCAGCAGAACGCGCAGGCTCCGGACGACGCGCCGGACACCGGTTCCGACCCGACGGCCACGCCCTCCGCCTCCCCCACGCCGAAACCGAAGCCGAAGAAGAAGACGGCGGTGGTGACACCGACGGCCGAGGCCGAGATCAAGAAGGCCGCCCCGAAGTCCGCCGCCGGGAGCTCCGGGAACGGGACCTCGAAATCCACGTCGTCCTCCCACCGGAGTTCGGGCACCACGTCGACCAAGGTCGCCGCGAACTCCTCGGGTGACCAGGTGCAGTTCGGCAAGACCTACGACGGCATCGCCACCTTCTACGGCGCGACCGGCGCGGGCAACTGCTCGTACGACCCCACCGGCGATCTGATGGTGGCCGCGATGAACCAGACCCAGTACGACGGCTCGCAGACCTGTGGCGCCTACGTCGACGTGACCGGGCCGAAGGGCAACACGATCCGGGTCAAGATCGTCGACCGCTGCCCGGAGTGCCAGCCGGGGCACATCGACCTCTCCGCCGAGGCCTTCGCCAAGCTGGCCGCCCCGGTCACCGGCCGCATCGACATCAGCTGGAAGATGGTCAGCCCCAGCCTCTCCGGGCCGGTGAAGTACGTGTACAAGGAGGGCTCCACCCAGTGGTGGTGCGGCATCCAGGTGCGCAACCACCGCAACCCGATCCGCACGGTCGAACTCAAGGGGCCGAACGGCTGGGTCACCCTCGACCGGCAGATGTACAACTACTTCCTCTCCGCCGACGGTGAGGGCTGCGGCGGTCAGGTCCGCATCACCGACGTGCGGGGCAACCAGCTCACCGACAGCGGCATCAAGATCTCCCCGCTCGTCGAGCAGGCCGGCGGCCGGCAGCTCCCGGCGGCCTGAGGGCCTTCCCGAGGAGGCCCGAACCGCCAGAACGGGGGACGCGGCGAGCCCCGGTGAGCGGGAAGGATGGTCCGATGACGTCGGAGACCAGCACGGGTACGGCCGTGGTCACGCTGACCGGGGACACGACCATCCTCATCACCCGGGACTTCAACGCCCCCCGAGATCTGCTGTGGCGGGCGTGGACCGAGCCCGAACTGATCCGGCGCTGGTGGGCCGGCGAGAAGGGCACGGTCACCCTGGTCGAGTCGGACCTGCGGGTGGGCGGCACCTGGCGCCAGGTGATGGTCGCCGACGGCGGGTTCGAGGTCGGGTTCCACGGTGAGTTCCGCGAGATCGTGGAGCTCGAGAAGATCATCTGCACCGAGACCTTCGAGGGCATGCCCGACGCCTACTCGGTGAACACGATCACCTTCTCCGAGCAGGACGGTCGCACCGGCCTGGTGATGCTCATCGAGCATACCCAGGCCGCCCACCGCGACGCCCACATCGGTTCGGGCATGGAAGAGGGCATGCAGGGATCGATGGACGCCTTGGAACGGGTCGCGGTCAGCCTTCGCTGACCGCCCGGATCACCCGGTCACGACCGGTCCGTTTGGCTTCGTACAGGGCCGAATCGGCCCGGGCCATCAGCGACTCCGCGGTCTCCCCGGCCTTCCACCAGCAGTATCCGATGGAGATGGACTGGCCCCGGGGCACCGACCGGCGCACCCGGTCGAGCACCTCACCGGCCAGCGCCTCGTCGCAGTTGGACAGGGCGATCGCGAACTCCTCACCGCCCCACCGGGCCACGGTGTCCTCGGTGCGCAACTGCCCTCTCGCCGCGTCCGCCACCTCGCGCAGCAACGCGTCACCCTCCAGGTGACCGTAGGTGTCGTTGTAGGCCTTGAACCGGTCTACGTCGGCCACCGCGATGACGAACGGGTCGCCGGTGCGCTGGGCCAGCGCGAGCAGTACCGACAACCGCTCGTCCCACGACCGCCGGTTCGGCAGCCCGGTCAGCTGGTCGGTGCCGGCCAGGTCCTCGTACCGGCGCAGCAGGTCGTCGTGCTCCAGTGCCAGCGCGGCCTCGTCGGCGAGCTGCGCGACCGCCTTCAGCCGCCGGTCGCCGACCTCGTCGAGCTCCGAGTCCCAGGTGATCGCGAGCAGCGCCGTCATCTCGCCACCCTTCCGGATCGGCTGGTAGAGAATCGACTTCGCGTTGATCAGCCGAACCATCCGCTGACTCACCAGAGGGTTCCCCTCGGCCCGCTCGATGAACATCGGCTTCTGCTCACGCCAGACCGCCGCGGTGGCCGGCACGCTCCAGGCCGGGTACGTGGACCCGACCAGGGTGAAGTCCGAACACCCGGTGACCACGAACTCGTCCGGGCCGCCGCGCTCGAAGACCGTGGCGATGGACGCCCCGGCGATCTCCACGAGCGCCGTGACGATCGCGGTGCGGGCGTCGTCACCGGCGAGGATGCGGCGTGTCACCCGGGCGATCGCGGCCAGGTTGGCCTCGCTGTCGGCCAGCTCCGTCTCGGCCTGGTGCCGGTCGGTGATGTCGAAGACGTGGGCCAGCAGGTGTGGTTCGGGCTCACCGTCGTCGATCCAGCTGAGCCAGGCCGAGGCCCAGGCGAGCACACCGTCGTAGCGCCGGAACCGCACCAGCACCTCCAGGCTGGAGCCCGGGTTGCTCCTCAGCCGGCGCATCGCCTCCGGATGCGCGTTGCTGTCGGCCGGATGCACGAACTCCGAGCGCAGGCGCCCGATCAGCTCCTCCTGCGGCACGCCCAGCAGCCGGGACATGGCCGGGTTCGCCGAGAGCAGGCGCCCCTGCGTGTCCGTGAGCGTGATGCCCATCGGGGAACCGTCGAAGATGCTGCGGAACTGTTCCTCCGACCGGGCGATCCGGGCCGCAGCGTTCACTCGATCGGTGATTTCTCGCGCCGCGCAATGAATCTCGAGCCTTTCCCGCTCGGGGTCATACAGCGGCGCGAGCGTGCACTCCATCCAGTGCCAGCTCTTGTCCCGCGCGACCAGGCGCACGGTGACCAGTTCCGAGGCCCCGTTCCCGACCGCCTCCATCGCCGCCCGCATCGGCGGCCGGTCGTCCGCGTGCACCCGGGTGAGCAGCATGGCGCCCAGCTCCAGGTCGACACCCACCGATCGGCTCACGGACGGGCTGATGTAGGTGATCCGCCCGTTCAGCGTGCAGCGGGCCACCACGTCACCGGAGTTCTCCGCCAGCAGCCGGTACTCGCTGCGGGAACGGGCCAGCTGGCGCTGCGCGGTCGTGCGCAGTTCGATCTCCCGCGCCTGCTCGATGGTGCGCCGGCGCAGCTCCAGCTGGGTCGCGACCTGCCGGGCCAGCGCCCGCATCCCCTCGCGCTGCTCCGGCGCGAGCGTGCGTTCGACCACGTCGATGACGCAGATCGTGCCGAGCACCGCACCGCTGGCCGCGGTGACCGGGTACCCCGCGTAGAACACCGCCACGGGCGGCCCGATCACGAACGGGTTGTGTGCGAAGCGGGAGTCACGCCGTAGGTCGGACACCTCCAGCTCGGCCCGGTCCCGCACCACATGCTCACAGAAAGCGACGCCACGGGCGGTCGAGCACAGGTCGGTACCGACCTTGGCCTTGAACCACTGACGCTGGGCATCGATCAGGGAGACCAGGGCGATCGGGCAGCGGGTGAGGGTCGCCGCCAGCTGCACCAGGTCGTCGAACCCCTGTTCGGGAGGGGTGTCCATGACGTCGAGGGCGTGCAGGTCGGCCAGGCGCTGCTGCTCTCCCTGCGCCGTCTGGCGAGCTTGACCGCCCTGCCCAGGGGCTGAAGGGGTGAACTGCTGCGGCACGACCGCAGAGGCGGCTCCAGAGGCTTCCGGATGTGCGCGATCGTCGGATGCCGGGGCTTCTTCCCCAGACATCCGGGCACCGTTCGCGTCACCCATCGTCATCTCAGGGCGGGTATCGGCAGGATCCCCACCGAGGCTGAGGGGGACGTGTGAATGAGGTCACCCAACGTCCACATCGACGTCCACAGAGAGGAAGGCCCGCAGGCAAGAGGACACGGGCTCCTTCGCGCCGGACGGAAGGTGGTGCAATCATCAAACCTGTGTCCGATCTAGCACCCCAGACGATTTCCTACCCGGCCCCCGGGTCACGGCCGTCGCGAGGTGGGCAGGAGATCCTCGCCCCTCACGTGATCGTGCTGTTCGGGGCCACCGGTGACCTCGCCCGCCGCAAGTTGCTGCCCGGCATGGCGCACCTTGCCGCTTCCGCACTGGCACCGGACATCCAGGTGGTCGGCACGTCCCTCGAGGACATGAGCGACGATGCGTTCCGCACGTTCGCCCACGCCGCCATGCAGGAGTTCGGTACCCACAAGCTCACCGAGGAGCAGTGGGACACCTTTGCGAAGAACCTCTGCTACGTACCCCAGTCCGCCGGACCCGAGGCTCTGGCCCAGGCCGTGGCCGACGCCGAGGCCCAGCTCGGGCCGGACACGCGGCGTCTGCACTACCTGAGCGTGCCGCCGAAGGCCGCCCTGGCCGTCATCACCATGCTCCGCGATGCGAAGCTGGTGGAGAAGTCCCGGGTGGTGATGGAGAAGCCGTTCGGCACCGACCTGACGTCGGCCATCATCCTCAACGACCAGGTGCACGAGACCTTCCGGGAGAGCCAGATCTTCCGGATCGACCACTTCCTCGGTAAGGAAGCGGCCCAGAACATTCTCGCGTTCCGTTTCGCCAACGGTCTTTTCGAGCCGATCTGGAACCGGAACTTCATCGATCACGTGCAGATCGACATTCCGGAGACCCTGGGTCTGGGCGGCCGGGCGAACTTCTACGAGAGCACCGGCGCCTACAAGGACATGGTGGTCACCCACCTGCTCCAGGTGATGGCGTTCGTCGCGATGGAGCCGCCGACGGCCCTGGAGCCCCGGGCCATCAGCGAGGAGAAGAACAAGGTCTTCCGCTCGATGCTGCCGATCGACCCGCGCGACGTGGTGCGGGGTCAGTACAGCGGCTACCGCGGTGAGGACGGCGTCGCCCGCGACTCCGACACCGAGACCTTCATCGCGCTGCGCGCCGGCATCGACAACTGGCGCTGGGCCGGCGTGCCGTTCTACCTGCGCACCGGCAAGCGGCTGGCCGAAGGCGCCCGGATCATCTCGATCGCCTTCAAGGAGGCGCCGAAGTCGATGTTCCCGGCCGGCTCCGGGGTCGGCGCGGCCGGTCCGGACCACCTGACGTTCGACCTCGCCGACGCCTCCAAGGTGTCGCTGTCGTTCTACGGCAAGCGGCCCGGCCCGGGCATGAAGCTCGACAAGCTGTCCATGCAGTTCTCCACCCAGGAGACCGAGCGGGCCGGCGACGTGCTGGAGGCCTACGAGCGGCTGATCCTCGACGCCATGCGCGGCGATCACACGCTGTTCACCACGGCCGAAGGCATCGAGTCGCTCTGGGAGCGGTCCATCCCGCTGCTGGAAGACCCGCCGCCGGTCAAGCCGTACGCGCCGGGCACCTGGGGTCCGAACGCGATCCACCAGCTGATCGCCCCCCACGCCTGGCGTCTGCCGTTCGAGCGGGCCTGGCGCGAGCACCGGTAACAAACCTGTTGGCAAACCGTTAGGCGACGGTTCCGTCAGGACGCCCGTCATCCGACAGGGGACGAGGAAGAGCACCGCTCTTCCTCGTCCCCTGTCGTTTTGCCTGACCACCGGGCCTCTCGCCGCCAGACAGCGAGTTTCGCCCGAGTTTCCTACCGGTTTGCCCGTTGTTACCCAGTGAAATCCCGGGTGCGCAAGGGGGCAGAACCGCGCAAGCACCCCTTGACGCGGTCCGCATCCTGCGCAAGTGTTACGGCCAAATCGTAAGGCGTCTTTATAAACCCCTTCGCAGCAGTTCATCGGCGGCGCGTCCGCCACACCTCCCCCGTCACCATCAGGCAACAGGAGTTTCTGCGATGAACAGACGAACCCAGGCCTTCGCGGTCGGTATCACCGGCCTGGCCCTCACCCTCTCCGCGTGCGGCGGTGGCACCGGTGGCGGTGACAGCGAGAGTGACGGCGGGGGCAAGGTCGACTCGATCAAGCTGGTCGCGGCGGAGTACTCGGACAAGACCCAGGGCTTCTGGGACGCGTTCGCGAAGACCTACCAGGAGAAGACCGGCATCAAGCTGGACGTCCAGGTGGTCAGCTGGGACGACATCGACCAGCAGAGCAGCACGATGATTCAGAACGGCAACCCGCCGGACATCCTGAACCTCAACGCCTACGCCAGTTACGCGCAGGACGACCTGCTCTACAGCGCCGATGACGTGCTGTCGCCCGAGGTGAAGTCCGACCTGCTGCCGAACTTCGTCACCAGCGGCACCTACGAGGGCAAGCTCTACGGCATGCCCGACCTGTCCTCCGCGCGGGCCCTGTTCTACAACAAGGACCTGTTCAAGGACGCCGGCATCACGGCCGCCCCGACCACCTGGGACGAGTTCGCCGCCGACGCCCAGAAGATCTCCGACCTGGGCGACGGGGTGGCCGGTTACGCCGAGCCGCTGGGCCCGGAAGAGGCCCAGGCCGAGTTCTCGATCTGGATGTTCAACAACGGCGGCAACTGGAAGACCGACGGCAAGTGGACGATCAACTCGGCCGAGAACGTCGAGACCCTGTCGTTCCTGAAGAAGCTCGCCGACGACGGCGTCACCCAGAACAACCCGGGTAAGACCAACCGCACCGACGGTGCTTTCGCCGACTTCGCCGCCGGCAAGGCCGGCATGGTGGTGGGCTTCTCGCCGCTGGCCGCGACGCTCGACGAGAACGACAAGGTCGACTACGGCGTGGCCCCGATGCCGACCAACAACGGCGACGAGCCCAAGTCGTACGGCGTCACCGACTACCTGATGGCGTTCAAGAAGGACGGCAACGCCGAAGCCGTCAAGGCCTTCTACGACCTGTACTACCAGGCCGACCAGGTGAACACGTTCATCGAGAACGAGGGCTTCCTGCCCGTCACCCAGTCCGGGGTGGAGAAGTTCAGCTCGAACAAGGACCTGAAGGTCTACCTCGACACGCTCACCGGCGTGCAGCTCACGCCCACCGACGACCCGAAGTGGGACACGGTGAAACTGGCTGTGCAGCAGAAGATCGGCGCCGCCGTGGGCAAGGACGGCGACCCGCAGGCCGTCCTCGACGACCTGCAGAAGCAGGCCGAGTCCGGGAACTGAGTTGACCGACCAGCTCGACGCCTCGGCGGGCGCGGCCGCACCATCGGCCGCGCCCGTCGCGCGTTCTCCCCGATTCCGCCGTCGGCGGCACGAATCCGGCTACGCCAGCGGACTCTCGGCCATCCCCTGGCTGATCGCCCCGATCGTCCTGATCGCCGGTGTCGTGGTCTATCCCGCGATCGCCCTGGTGCAGGCCTCACTCTCGGACTACTCGATCACCGGCCTGCGCCGTGGATCGGCCGGTTTCGACAACTACATCGACATCTTCCAGCACGACGACCTGGGACTCGTGCTCTGGAACACCCTGGTCTGGGTGGTCGTGGTGGTGGCGCTGACCATCCTGATCGGCCTGGGCCTGGCCCAGTTCATGAGCAAGGACTTCCGCGGGCGCACGGTGATGCGCTGGGCCATCATCATTCCGTGGGCCGCCTCGCTGGTGATCACCGCGCGGCTGTTCACGCTGATCCTGGACTACGAGCACGGCATCCTGAACCAGCTGCTCGTCACCCTGCACATCACCGGTGAGCCGATCGACTTCCTCGGTAACGACTCCTGGGTCATGCCGTCGATGATCGGCGTGGGCGTGTTCGTCTCACTGCCCTTCACCGCGTACGTGCTGCTGGCCGGGCTGAACGCCATCCCCCACGACCTCCTCGAGGCGGCCCGCATGGACGGCGCCTCCGCGTGGAAGGTCTACCGGTACATCACCTTGCCGCTGCTGCGGCCGGCCATGCTCGTGGCCAGCGTGCTGAACCTGATCTACGTGTTCAACTCGTTCCCGCTGGTCTACACGCTGAACGACCGCAATCCCGGCTTCACCCACGACACGTCCATCACCTACAGCTACAAGCTGGCGTTCAAGGCGGCCGAGCGCAGCGTCGGCATGTCTGCCGCGATGGGCGTGATCAACGTCCTGCTCATTCTGGTGGTCGTGATGATCTACCTGCGGATCATCCGCTGGAGGGAGGTGACCCAGGCGTGACTCTCCAGAAAAGACTGCGGCCCTATTACCTTTCGCTGATCGGTCTGGTCATCACCGTGGTGTTCGTGTCGCCGTACGCGGTGATGCTGCTCGACGCGCTGCGCCCCAGCGGCGACGTCCTGGCCTCGCCCCCGTCGTTCCTCCCGCGCGAGTGGCAGTGGAACACCTTCGGCACGGTGCTGTCCGACACCCGGTTCCTGAACTGGCTGAAGACGTCGGTCGTCGTGGCGGTCTCGTCCACCGTGATCGTGCTGCTGGCGGCGGTCCCGGCGGCCTACTTCACCGCCCGGTTCCGGTTCCCCGGCCGTACGGCCTTCCTGCTGGTGGTGCTGATCACCCAGATGTTCTCGCCGACCTCGCTGGTGGTGGGGCTCTACCGGGAGTTCTTCGACCTCACCATGGTCAACACCTACGCCTCGATCATCATCACGAACGCGGCGTTCAACCTGGCCTTCGCCATCTGGATCCTGCAGGGGTTCTTCTCCTCGATCCCGAAGGACGTCGAGGAGGCCGCCCACCTGGACGGCTGCGGGCGGGTGCGCACGCTCTGGCACGTGATGCTGCCGCTCACCCTGCCCGGCCTGGTCACCACCGTGATCTTCACCTTCATCGCGGCCTGGAACGAGTACGTCGTGGCCCTGACCCTGATGCAGGACGACGCCAAGAAGCCGCTGACGGTGGGCATCAACTCCTACGTCACCGGCTACCAGCAGCACTGGGACGAACTGTTCGCCGCGTCCTTGATCGCCGTGGTCCCGGTCGTGATCCTCTTCGCCATGATCGAGAAACACCTGGTGGGAGGTCTGACCGCCGGCTCCGTCAAATGACGTGAACCCTTCGTGATCAGGCAAGTGTCCCCGGCGTTCCAGAACTCCAGCAAGCACAGTTCTAGAACTCTGGGGACACTTGCATGATCACGGAAGACCCGGAGGGGAAGCTCACTGTTTCGGTCGAGAATCTTGACAACAGTGAGGTAGTCCTTAGTATCGATGGAAGCAGCGTAAGACGTTGCAGCCGCCGTCGCCCCACAACAAGGCGACAGGTGAATGTTCCTGCATCGCAGGCATTTCTGGCTGCCCGTACAGCGCCGTCGGGCTTGCGAACTGCAGGGGCTGACCATCTCGTCAGCGCTGCGCCTCCAGCGCGGCGCCCGGCTGCTGTGAAGGATGTGGAACGGTGAAGATCGCCGTGGTCGTGGGCAACCCCAAGCCCGCCTCCCGAACTCTGCGCGTGGCGGAGTCCGTCGCCGACGCGATCGAGAAACTGCTGCCCGGCGAGAGCGCCGAGCGTCAGGTGATCGATCTGGCCGACTACTCGTCCCGGCTGTTCGAGTGGCCCGAACCGACGCTCGCCGCGCTGAACGACGCGGTCGCGGCCAGCGACGTGCTGGTCGTGGCCTCCCCCACCTACAAGGCCACCTACACCGGCCTGCTCAAGGCTTTCCTCGACCGTTACCCCAGCAACGGCCTGGCCGGCGTCGTGGCCGTCCCGGTGATGACCGGCGCCTCCGCCGACCACTCGATGGCCACCGAGGTCAACCTGCGTCCCCTGCTCGTCGAACTGGGGGCCACCGTGCCCTCCCGGGGCCTCTACCTGGTGATGACGAAGATCGCCGACCTCGACCAGATCGCCGCCGAGTGGGGGTCGGCCAACGCCGCCAGCCTGGTACCCGCGATCAACGGGCGGATCGAGAGCAACCGGGAGGTCACCCGTGGCTGACAACACCCTCGACTTCGACGGCGCCCAGTTCCGCAAGGTCGTCGGGGGCTTCGCCTCCGGCATCGTGGTGGTCACCGCGATCAACGACGGCGAGCCGGTGGGCATGACCTGCCAGTCGTTCTTCAGTCTCTCCCTCGACCCGCCGCTCATCGCCTTCTCCCCCTCGCTCACATCGTCGAGCTATCCGCGGATCCGGGAGTCGGGTGCCTTCTGCGTCAACATCCTGGAGGCCGGCCAGGAGGCGCTCTGCAACCAGTTCGCCCGCAGCGGGTCGGACAAGTGGCGCGGTGTGAACTGGGAGCCCGGAGTGACCGGCAGCCCGCGGCTGGAGGGCGTGCTGGCGTCCATCGACTGCGAGCTGGAGACCGAGTTCGTCACGGGTGACCACTACCTGACCGTGGGCCGGGTGCGATCGCTGCACGCCACGCCGGGTCTGCACCCGTTGCTCTACTTCAACGGCGTCTACCGCCGCCTGCACCCGCACCAGGAGCTCGAGGCGCGCAGCGCGTGAGCCTGTCCGGACAGTCGCCCGGCAGTTGCCCGGCCCGCCCCCGCTGACGGGAACCTCCCGGGTCGGGCAGACTGCCGACATGGAAGACGACGACGACGAGCTGACCATCCTGGTGAGCGCCGCGGAGGGATCTACGGCGCTTGAGCGTGACGGCATGCTGCGGCGGCTGGAGGAAGCGGTCACCCTGGCCGTCGCGGAGTGCACCAACGAGGGCTACCTGACCAACGGCAGCACCGGCGAAGTCGACATCAGCCTGACCGTCGCGGCGCCCGGCCTGGCCGCGGCCGAGGCGCTCAGCCTGGTCGGTGACAGTGTCGCGGCGCTGATCAACGACCCGGCCAACCCGGGCTGGGGACCGTTCTCGGTCAGCGTCACCGGTGAGTCCGAAGACCTGACCGAGGGCCTCGACGACGCCACCGACCTGCAGGTGCTGGGTGGCTTCGACGATGTCGAGGCCGTCGAGGCCCTGCGCCGGCAGCTGGAGACGGGCACCCACGACGACGCCGAGGATCTCGACGACCTCGACGACGAGGTCGTGGTGATCGTCACCGGGCCGGACGGGCTGAGCCTGACCGGCATCGAGACCGTCCGGAACACCGAGGCGGCCCAGGAGCAGCTGCTCACCAGCGCCGAGCTGCTCACCAGCGTGGAGCTCGACCAGCTGACCGCCCTGGACCTCGAGGCCGAGGACGAGGACGCCCGGGAGGAGGCCCGGACCCAGGCGCGCTTCGTGGCCGGGGCCCTGTTCCAGGCCTCGGTGGCCGTGGTGGACCAGCTGTTCATTGATCTGGACACGCTGACCCGCGACGGCACCACGGAGACCGTGGCCGAGGCCCCGGACGACGTGTTCTTCGTGCTGGGCGGCCTGCCGGAGCGCTACGCCGACCGCTACGACGCCCTGTTCGCCCAGCGGCTGATCATCGCCACGGCCGACGTGACGCGGCGGCTGACGGCCGGCTGGGAACCGCTGGCCTGCGTGGCTCACGAGCTGGCCCTGCGCCTGATCCTCGACGCCGCCGAGGTCGAGCTCGACCAGGCCGATGTGGAGCTCGACGAGGGCTGGCGCGGGGCGATCGAGGCCAACCTGTTCGAGGACTCCGACCACGAGATCCTCTTCGACCCGCAGACCCCCGACGATGTCGACGACGAGGATCTCCAGGTCGGCGAGGAGTCCGCGCCGATGGGCTTCGTGCACTGGTTCACCCCGTTCAACGCCGAGCGGCACCTGCCGCCCTACCTGGTCGAGCTCGTGGAGTTCGACGAGGAGGACGACGAGGACGAGGACGACGAGGTGGACGAGTCCGGCGAGGACGGCCTGGAGCAGCAGCAGGAGCACCAGCAGCACTAGAGCCTCTGGCGTCGTTGTCGTGATCGGGCCGGCATTTCCCCCGGGGAACGCCGGCCCGATCACGACGGGGCCGTGCTGCGGATGCTGCGGATGCTGCGGATCAGGTGTTCTTGCCCACCACCGGCTGCGGCACCGGGTCGCACTTCTTGTCCGACGTCCGGCCCTTCACCCGCGTGGGCAGCGTGCCGTTCTTCAGATACGCGGCGACCGCGTCGTCCGTGCAGGCGACACCGTTCAGCGAGCCGGCGTGGGTGGTACCACCGACCCCCTCGATCAGGGCCGACCGGGGGAAGCGGCTGCGCACCTCGAGGGCCCCCTCGTACGGCGTTGCCGCATCGAGGGTCTCGGAGATCAGCAGCGTCGCGGGGGCCTGGGAACCGTCGACGACCGGTGTCTTGCCCACCTCGCTGTCCCAGTAGATGCACGGGGCGTTGAACCAGACGTTGGACCAGGTCATGAACGGCGCCCGCGCGTTCGTGGTCTTGGCGTCCTTCTTCCACTTCGCCCAGCTCGTCGGCCATTTCACGTCGGAGCACTGGGTGGCCAGGTACATCGCGAAGCCGTTGTCCTGGCCCTTGCCCTGCGGGTTCGCGTCGTCGTAGAGCGATTTCAGCGTCTTGGCGTCACCGTCGTGCACCCAGCCGGCGAAGGCATCCGCCGTGTCCTCCCAGCTGAGCGTGAAGTAACCGGCGCCGAGGAAGACGTCTGTCCACTCGTCCCCACCGATCTTGCCCCCCGCGGCCTTCTTGTCCAGGGCGGCCAGCTGCTTGTAGTACTGCTTCTTCACGGCCGCACCGGTCGAACCCAGCTTGTAGGTGGCGTTGTTCTTCGCCACCCAGGTGAAGAAGACGTCCATGGCCGCGTCGAAGGCGGTGTCCTGGTCCAGGTTCGCCTGATACCAGACCTTGCGCGGGTCGACCACCCCGTCGAGCACCATGCGCCGCACCCGGGTCGGGTACTGCGTGGCGTAGACCTGACCGAGGTAGCTGCCGTACGAGAAGCCGTAGAAGTTGATCTTCTTCTGGCCCAGCGCCTTCCGCAGGACGTCCATGTCCTTGACGTTGTCCGTGGTCTTCAGGTTGTCCAGCAGCGCACCGCCGGCCTTGGCACAGGCCTTCGCGTAAGCCTTCGAGCGCTTCAGCCAAACCTGTTCGGCCTTGGCCGTCTTCGGCACGTACTGCGGCCGGTCGTACGAGAAGTAGCTACCGTCACAGCTGAGCGCGGGCTTGCTGGAGCCGACGCCCCGCGGGTCGAACCCGATCCAGTCGTAGGCGTCACCGACGTTGTCCGGCACGTACTGCCCCAGCGACGAGAGCGTCAGGCCGGAACCGCCCGGGCCACCCGGGTTGACCAGCATCGCGCCCTGGTACTTGGCCTTCTTCACGGTGTGCTTGACCCGCGAGACGGCGATCTTGATCTTCTTGCCCCGGGGCTTGTCGTAGTCGAGCGGAACCGTCAGGTAGCCGCACTGGGCACCGAGCGATTTCAGGTTGGCGCTCGCGCACTTGCCCCAGGTGATCGGCTTCGGGTCGAACGCCACCTGGGTGGCAGCCGTCGACGCCGCGGCCACCACCGGTGCCGTGCTCGCAGCAGGTGCGGCGTTCGTCGTGCCGTTCCCGGAATCCCTGGCCCACGCCACCGAGCCGGTCACCGCCGAAGCGGCCACCAGCGCGGCGGAGGCCGTCATGACCACGATCTTCTTGTTCACCATCTGCCCTCTTGATCGCCTTCAGCCCGCTTCGTCCTCCCGCCGAGTGTTCCGCCGCCATGTCCGGTTGGCAATAGATGCCCACCTCGCGCTGTGATGTAGATCACGATTGAGGACGAGGGTGCGCACGAACCGGAATCGATATTCCGCTCTCAGGTACGGTGACCTGGAGCGGAATCACAGTTCCGTTTCGAACGACAAGGAGCATGATGCGGGCCACCCTCCCCGAGAACGGAATCCCGGGCGAACACCACCGACGCACGCCCCCGGGCATCACCTTCGCCGTCCTGACCCTCGGAGTAGGAACCTTCACCCTGCTCCAGTCGCTCGTCATCCCGGTGATGGCGACCATCCAGCACGACCTCGGCACCACCCAGGCCGGCGTCACCTGGGTCCTGACCGCCTACCTGCTGTCCGCCTCGGTGGCCACGCCGATCATGGGACGCCTGGGCGACCTGGTCGGCAAGGAAAGGGTTTTCGTCGCCACGCTGATGGCGCTGGCGATCGGCTCGCTGCTCGCGGCCCTGGCCCCGAACCTGGCCGTGATGATCATCGCCCGGGTGGTCCAGGGCCTGGGAGGCGGTGCCCTGCCCCTGGCCTTCGGCATCATCCGCGACGAGTACCCCGCCCACCGGGTCACCGGCGCGGTCGGCAGCCTGGCCTCCCTGACCGCGGTCGGCAGCGGCATCGGCCTGGTTCTCGCCGGCCCGATCGTCGACGCGCTGAGCTACCGGTGGCTGTTCTGGATCCCGATGATCATGACCGCGGGCGCCGCGGTGGCCGCCCACTTCCTGATCCCGGCGTCCCCGGTGCGATCGCCCGGCCGGATCTCCTGGCGCCCGGCGCTGTTGCTGTCCGGCTGGCTGGTCTGCCTGCTGCTGGCACTCAGCCAGGCCTCGTCCTGGGGCTGGGTGTCACCGGCGGTGCTCGGTCTGACCGCCGGTGCGGCAGTGCTCGCCGGCCTCTGGGTCCTGGCCGAGACTCGCGCCACCACACCGCTGATCGACATGCGGATGATGCGCCGGCGCCCGGTCTGGACGGCGAACCTGGTGGCCCTGCTGCTGGGCGTGGCGATGTACGCGGTGTTCGGCTTCCTGCCGCAGCTGCTGCAGACGCCGGTCGGGGCCGGGTACGGCTTCGGCGTCGGCATCACCCTCTCCGGCCTGCTGCTGGCGCCCCAGTGCCTCGTCCAGCTGCCCACCGGCATCCTGTCCGGCAAGCTCTCGGCCCGCTATGGCGGTAAGTGGTTCACCGTGGCCGGGTGCGCGATCACCACCCTCTCGATGATGATGTTCGCCTTCGCCCACGACCACATCAGCCAGATCCTGATCGGCTGTGCCCTCTTCGGATTCGGTATGGGCTGGGTCTTCTCGGCGATGTCAGGGCTGATCGTGCAGGGCGTGCCGCAGGAGCAGACCGGGGTGGCGAGCGGCATGAACGCCAACATCCGCACCATCGGTGGCGCCATCGGCTCGGCCGTGATGGCCAGTGTGGTCACCGCCCACACCGGGACCGGCGGGTTCCCGGAGGAATCCGGCTACACGGTCGGCTTCGCCCTGCTGAGCGGTGCTCTCGTACTGGCCACGCTGGCCGGGCTGCTGATCCCCGATCTGCGGCCGAAGGTGCGGGCCGTGACCACCGCGCGCACCTCTGGGGGCACCTCCCGTGCCCGAAGGGTTGGGGGGACCCCGATCACCACCGAAACCCCCGAACTCGCGCTGGTCGCGGGCGGTACGCTCGTGGTTGATGAACGGGATTGACGCTCCAGTGGGGGCCACCGAGCGCCCGATGCGCAGAGACGCGGCGCGCAACTCGGAGGCCGTGCTGGCCGCGGCCCGGGACGTGATCTCCGAGTCCGGTGTCGAAGCCAGCATGGAGCAGATCGCCTCCCGGGCCGGCGTCGGCGTCGGCACGCTGTACCGGCACTACCCGAACAAGCAGGCTCTGGTCGACGAGCTGGTCCGGATCATCCTGGACGAGCTGATCAGCACCGCCCGGGCCGGTCTGGAAGACGAGCACGGCAACGGGCTGGAGACCTTCCTACGGGCCTTCGGCCGTTCGCTGGCCCGGCATCACGGTTACTCGGCCAAGCTTTTCAGTCCGGGCAACGAGACCCACCAGCAACAGCTCAACGCGCTGATCGCCGATCTGCACGCTCAGGCCTTCGAGCACGGCCGGATCAGCCCCGGCGTCGCGTTCGGTGACGTCCGGGCCCTGATGTGGGCCCTGCGCGGCATCGTCGCGGTGACCGGGCAGAGCGCTCCGGATGCCTGGCAGCGTCACCTCGACCTGCACCTGGCTGCCCTGCGCATCGACCCGGCGCCCAGCAGTCGCCCGGCGATCAGCGACGAGCAGTTGCAGCGCATCGCCGACGCGCACAAACGCCCCCAGAAATGACGAGAACTGGCCGGCGCCCCGAGGGTGCCGGCCAGTTTCGTGCGTCAGAGCCGCTCAGACGCCGACCTCCGCCGAGTGCTGCGCCGACCCGGACGGCCACCGGGTCTTCGCATCGGCCGAGTGCAACGGCATCACCACGAGTTCCATCACGTTGCCGAGCAGGCTCGCGCCGGCCCGGATCGCGTCCGGTGAGTCGCCCTCGTGCTCGAAGGCGAGCTGCGGGGCGGGCAGCGACAGCTGACCGTTGTGACACAGCAGCGACTTCACGTTACCCGCAGCGATGTTGCCGAGTTCGGCGATCACGTCGAGCATGTCGTCCGGCGCCGGCTCAGCCACCCCCAGCAGGGTCGCCGCGAGCGTCGTGATGAGGTTGCCCTCGGCGCGCACGTCGACCCCCAGGAACGAGCCGTCCTGCGGGTCCTGGATCACCAGGCGGGACACCGCCAGGCCGACGGCCGCCGGCAGCGGCTCCGCCGTCGGCTCCGCCTGCTCACCGAGGACCGAGGCGATCATCTCGACGAGCAGCATCTCCAGATCAGCCTGGGATGCGGCCAGTTCAGCGGGATCGATCATGATGCTCCATTTCCCAGGTGCTGGAACACGACCGCTCGGTCCACGTCCACCCGCTTCCAGTTGGGACCCAGCGACGGAGCGGTCTCGGCGCCCCCCAGCACCAGGTAACCGCCCGGACGCAGCACCGACCGGCAGTTCTCGATGACGCGCTTCTTGGTGGGCGGGTCGAAGTAGATCAGCACGTTCCGCAGGAAGATGATGTCGCACTGCGGATGGCCGACCGGTGGCTGGGCCAGGTTTCCCCACTTGAAGGTCGCCAGATCGCGAACCTCCTTCTTCAGTACCCAGTCCCGGCCTACCTGGTCGAAATACTTGACCAGGTAGGGAACCCGCAGACCGCGGTTGATCTCCAGCTGCGAGTACTTACCCGCGCCGGCCCGCTCGACCATCTTGTGCGAGATGTCCGTGCCGACGATCTTGGCATCGAAACCCGGGTTCCGGGGCAGCCAGTCGAGCAGCAGCATGGCCAGCGAGTAGCCCTCCTGACCGGAGGAGCAGGCTGCCGACCACACGGTGATCTTCTTGGTCAGCGACGTCTTGGCCACATCCGGCAGCAGCTGCTTGGTGAAGACGTCGAAAGGGGCCGTGTCCCGGAACCACAGGGTCTCATTGGTGGTGAGCGCGTCGATGACCGAGGCGATCAGCTGTGAATCGCCGCGGCGCAGCCGGGCGACGAAAGCGGCAAGATCGCTCTCCCCGCTGGTCCGCATCAGCGGCACCAGTCGGGACTCCACCAGGTACTCCTTGCCAGGCTGCAGATCAATGGCACTGCGCTGGCGCACCAGGTCGGCCACGAAAGCGAAGTCCGTGGTCGCGATACTCATCGGCGAGATCTCCCTTCACCCACTGCTAACTCTTCCGGTGTGCTCATCGCTCGATCAGTCCCAGCATCTCCAGCTTCTCGGCAATGACCTCGTCGGTGAACGGCTTGATCACGTACTCGTGCGCACCGGCGGCGAGCGCCCGCACGATGTTGTTCTGTTCGCTCTCGGTGGTGACCATCATCAGCACCACGTCCCGGTACTCCGGGTTCTGCCGGACCTTCTTGATGAAGGTCAGCCCGTCCATGACCGGCATGTTCCAGTCCACGAGCGCGACCTCCGGACGGGCCCCGGCATCGAGTGCGGCCAGAGCCTCCGCTCCGTCGCCGGCCTGAACCACATCGAAGTTCAGGTTGGTGAGGAGTTTGGTCAGGATGGTCCGCATCACCCGCGAGTCGTCGACGACTAGTGCCTGCATGATCCGCCTATCTCTCTTTCATGCTGATCTCAGCTGATGGGATTTCGGTTGCGTTTCAGTGGTTTACAGCCGGAAGCGGGACACCAGCTGACGTACGGGGTAGTTCCTGGAGCCTTTCGGTTGGGCACCGGCCGTTGGGGCGGCCTGGATCGTCCCCAGCCCATCGGCAACGATCTGCGACGACTGAACACTCAGCGTGTTCGAGTTTTTGCTCCACGCTGCCGTGCCACCCGTCCGGCCGCTGCTCCCCGGAGCCGCTGGACGAGGAGTGGCATCAGATCTCGTCACAGCCGGAACCGGGAGACCAGCTGACGGAGCTCACCCGACAGTCCTGCGAGCTCCCCTGCGGCCCGCTCGGCCTGGCCGATGCTTTCCCCCGAGGCCTGGGCGGCCCCGGCCACCGAGTCCACGCTCGCGGCGATATTGGCCGATCCCGCCGCCGCCTCGGTGATGCTCCGGGAGATCTCCGACGTGGTGGCGGTCTGCTCCTCGACCGCCGAGGCGATCGTGGTCTGGTACGAGTTGACGTCCTCGATCGTCTGCGAGATGCGGGCGATCGCGTTGACCGCCTCCTGGGTGTCTGCCTGGATCGTCTCGACCCGGCGAGAGATGTCCTCGGTGGCGCGGGCCGTCTCCTGGGCCAGTTGCTTCACCTCCTCGGCGACGACGGCGAAGCCCTTGCCCGCCTCCCCGGCCCGGGCCGCCTCGATGGTCGCGTTCAGCGCCAGCAGATTGGTCTGTTCGGCGATCGAGGTGATCGCCTTGACCACATTGCCGATCTCCTCGCTGGAGTCACCCAGCTTCCCGACGGTCGCCCGGGCCGTGACCGCCTCGTTGACCGCGCTGGCGGCCACCCGGACGGCCTGAGCCGATGACGAGGCGATCTCCCGGATGCTCGCCGTCATCTCCTCCGTGCCGGCGGCCACCGTCTGCACGTTCCCCGACACCTCGTTCGCGGTACCGGCCAGGCCGGAGGCCTGCCGGGACGTCGCCTCGGCGTTCGCGGAGATCTGCGCGGAGATGGAGCCCAGACTGTGAGAGGCGTCGGAGAGCGTCCCCGATGTTCCGTTGATCTGGATCATGGCCGCGCGCAGGGAATCCCGGGCCTCGTTCAGGGCCGTGGCCATCTGGCCGATCTCGTCGCGGCCCCCCACGTCGGCTGCCACGGTGAGGTCGCCCTCGGACAGCGCCACCAGCGCCAGGCGCAACCGGTTCACCGGGCCGGACACCATCCGGGCGATCCACAACCCGACGGCGAAGAGCAGCACCGCGCCGAGGACCGTGATCACCCAGATCCGGATCGCGGCGCTCTTGGCGTCGGAGGCCGAGGCGTCCGACTGGTCGGTCATCGACTTGTCCAGGCTCGCGGTGATGACCGCGATCTGGTCCCGGACGTCGTTGGCCAGCGGGTCGAAGTCAGCGCGGACCTTGGCGACATAGGCGTCGATCCGGCCGCGGCCCAAGTTGAGCAGCGATGCGGTGGGCAGAAGTTCGTCCTGCCACATCGTCCAGGTCTTCTCGGTCGCCGGAATCAGTTTGTCCGTCACGACGGCCAGGTCGGCGGCCGGAAGATCCAGCGTCTGGAGCTGCTTCATCTCTGCGAGCGCTTCGTCGTAGTTCTCTTTCGCGCTCTCGAGGAAGCTGTCGCGAGTTTCGGCGTCCGGGGCGATCACGGTGGCATAGACGAACCGTCGAAAGCCGCTGTAGTTGGACCGGGCGGAGAGAATTGCCTGGCTCCCCTCGGCGGTGACATCGACGACGTACTCGCCGGACTTCTGCACCTGGTTCAGGGCGTGCTGACCGGTCCACCCCACCGCAGCGGTGAGGATGACGGCGATCAGGGCCAGTATCAGGATCTTGAGGCCGATCCGGAGATCGGTGATGAACTTCAGAGGGGAGTGCACGGTCATGGGTGGCCTTCCACCGAGAGCCGGGGAGAAATCGTCACGCTTTCATCGACCGGACGACGGCCACCTGAATACCGTCCGGCTGAAACAGATCACGTGAGGTTCCGGTATCACCTGTACGGACGCGGGAGGGCCCCGCACGCAGACCGCGTGCGGGGCCCTCCCGGTTCACCAGGGGATTCAGAGGACCGGGGCGGGCTCCTCCTCCTTCTGGTGCTCGAGCTTCTTCTCCAGGCCCTCCCCCTCCACGTCCAGGCGCGGCAGCAGGCGGTCCAACCAGCCCGGGATCCACCAGGCGGCGTTGCCGAGCAGGGCGAGCACGGCCGGCACCAGGATCATCCGCACGATGAACGCGTCGACGAAGACCCCGACCGCGAGTGCCAGGGCGATCGGCTTGATGTTGGCGTCGCCCTCCGGCACGAATGCGGTGAACACCGAGACCATGATCAGCGCGGCGGCCGTGACCACCCGGGAACCGGCCGCGTACCCGACGCGCAGGGCCTTGCGGGCGTCCCCACCGTTGTGCACGAACTCCTCGCGGATCCGGGCCACCAGGAACACCTCGTAGTCCATGGCCAGGCCGAAGAGCACACCCATCAGGATGATCGGCATGAAGCTGATGACCGGGCCCTCGCGCTGCACGCCGAGGAGGTCACCCAGCCAGCCCCATTCGAACACCGCGGTGACGGCGCCGAACGAGGCACCGACCGAGAGCAGGTAGCCGAGGGCGGCCTTGATCGGGACGGCGATGGAGCGGAAGACCGCGCCGAGCAGCACCAGGGAGAGGCCGACGACGGCGATGCCGAAGGGCAGCAGGGCGTCGCTGAGACGGTCGGAGATGTCGATCGCGATGGCGGTCTGGCCGGTGACGCCGACATCGACACCGTACTTCTGCCGCAGATCGGCGTCGGCCGAACGGATCTCCTTCACCAGGTCGGACGTGACCTGGGAGGAGGCGCTTCCGGTCGGGACCAGGGCCACCACGGCCAGGTCGCCGTCGGCGTTGACCGCCGCCGAGCTGACCCCGGCCACACCCTTCAGGCCGCCGAGTTCCTGGGCCAGCTGGGCCAGGAGCTTCTGCGGGTCGGAGCCGGCCGGAAGATCGGCGGTGACCAGCAGAGGAGCGTTGGCGCCGGGGCCGAAGTGAGTGGCGACCAGGTCGAACGCCTTGCGCTGAGTGGTGTCGGACGCGGCGGTGCCGTTGTCGTTCAGGGCCAGGCGCAGGTCTTTGGCCGGCACGGCGAGCGCGCCGACGGCGACCACCACGAGCAGGATCGTCACCACCGGGATCCGGATGACGGTGCTCAGCCAGGCGTGGGCGAAGCGGTGACGTTCCTTGCCCTCAACGGGTTTCGGCGTCAGACGCGATCCCAGGAAACCGAGCAGGGCCGGCAGCAGGGTGAGCGCGATCAGCACGGCCACCAGCACGGCTCCGGCCGCGGCCACACCCATGACGGTGAGGAACGGGATGCGGGCGACGGCCAGGCCGACCAGGGCGATGATCACGGTCAGACCGGCGAAGACCACTGCGGAACCGGCCTTCGCCACCGCCCGGGCCGCCGACTCCTCCGGGTCGAGACCGTCCCGGAGCTGGTCGCGGTGCCGCGAGACGATCAGCAGCGCGTAGTCGATGCCGACGGCCAGACCGATCATCAGGGCCAGGAGCGGCACGGTGCTGGAGATGTCGAGCACCGGGGTGAACAGCCAGATCGCGGCCATCGTGGCGCCGACGCCGACCAGGGCGGTGATCAGCGGGAGCCCGGCGGCGAGGATCGAGCCGAAGGTGACGATCAGCACGATCAGCGCGACCACCACGCCGATGCCCTCGGTCGGGGTGACCGACGGCAGGGACACGGCGAAGACCTCACCGCCGAACTCGACCTGGCCGCCCGCGGCCGTGATCGGCTCAGCGGCCTTCTCGATGGCGTCACGCAGGGCGTCGGAATCGTCGCGCCAGTTGCTCTCCACCTGCACGGTGCCCAGGGCGACCTGCCGGTCCTGCGAGATCGCGCCCTTGACCTGCTCGTTGTACGGGTCGATCACGGCGGTGACGCCGTCGACCTGCGAGACGGCGGCGAGCGAACTGCGCACCGCCTTCTTCATCTCGGGGGTGGTGACGTCGGACGCGACCGCGACCACCTGCGCCTGGCCACCGGCCAGTTCGGGGAAGCGGTCGCCGAGCGTGTCGAGAGCCTCCTGCGAGGCGGTGCCGGGAATCCGGAACTCCTCGCTGGTGCCGCTCCCGAGGGTCACCGCCCCGGCGGCGAGTCCGGCGAGCACCAGGACCCAGACGCCGATGACGACCAACCGCCCCCGGTAGGCGCGCCGGCCGAGCGCATAAAGCAGCGTGGACATACGTGTTCTCCCATCAGCGCCCGGGGCAGGGGGCGTCTGAACAGCTTCGATACAGGTCTGTATTGAATACAGTAATGTACTGAACAGGAGTTGGACAGCCGAGGTGCAGCCCTCACACACCTCCCAAATCGTCCGGCGACCTGCCGGCTGCCGCCACCTGAGGGAGACTGTGCGTTCGCCACGCCGACGGGCGCGAACCACGAGGAGACCGAGGAACGACCGTGATCGAGCAACCGACCCGGATCACCCCCCGGCGGGCCGCCACCCGGCAGCGTCTACTCGCAGCCGCGAGCGCGGTCATCGCCGAGCGCGGAGTGAACGGCGCCAGCGTGGAAAGCATCTGCGAGGAAGCCGGTTTCACCCGGGGCGCGTTCTACTCGAACTTCGCCACCAAGGAAGACCTGCTGAACGAGCTGATGGCGCAGAAGCACGAGACGCTGCTCGGCGGGGTCCGGACGATCCTCGAGCAGAGCGCCCGGAGCACCCAGGACCCCCCGGACGGCGTGGAGATGGTCGACTACCTGGTCGACCAGGTCATGGCCGCCAACCCGCAGGACCGTGAGTCGAGGCTGGTGGAGAGCGAGGTCGGGCTCTACCTGATCCGCAACCCGGAGCACGCCCCGCTCTTGCTGAAGACCATGCAGCCGTTCCGTGAGGAGTTGCTGCGACTGCTCACCGTGGGACTGGCCCGGGCCGGCCGTCGCCTGGCGGTCGCCCCCGAAGACGCCATCAACGCCGTGATCGCCGGCTACGAGACGGGCACCACCGCGATGTGGGTCGCCGCCGCGAGCGGTCAGGGCGCGGACCTGGATGTCTGCCGTCGCACGCTGATCATCATCGTCAAGGCGATCTCGGAACCCGTCTGACCCTTCTTCACAGACTGCCCCCGTGACCCTTGGCGGACAAACTGTGACCTGATAGACAGTCACTCGCCTCTGTCGTACACCGTCAGTGAGGGGAAGTGACAATGTCGTCCTCAGAACCTCCCGAGGAGCCGCACCGCGGGCACTCGGACGCCAGTCACTGGAACTGGTTCCTGCTCATCCCGATCGTGATCCCGCTGAGCACACCGCTCTTCAATCACGACAACCCGCGCCTGTTCGACTTCCCGCTGTTCTACTGGCTACAGCTGGCCTTCGTTCTGCTCGGGGTCGGCTGCACCGCGCTCGTCTACACCAAGACGAAGCGGAGGGACTGAGGCATGCCCCACGCCTCCGACCACATCGTCGAACTCGTCGTCTTCACCTTCCTCTTCCTGCTCGTCTCGGTGATGGGCTTCGCCGCCGCCCGCTGGCGACGGGCCGACTCGCTCGACCATCTGGACGAATGGGGTCTCGGAGGGCGGAACTTCGGCACCTGGGTGACCTGGTTCCTCCTCGGTGGCGACCTCTACACGGCCTACACCTTCGTCGCGGTCCCGGCCCTGGTCTTCTCCTCCGGGGCCATCGGCTTCTACGCCGTGCCGTACACGATCCTGATCTACCCGCTGGCGTTCCTGGTGATGACCCGGCTGTGGTCGGTGAGCTACCGGCACGGCTACGTCACCCCGGCCGACTTCGTGCGGGGCCGCTTCGGCTCCCCCACCCTGGCCCTGCTGGTCGCGATCACCGGCATCGTCGCCACCATGCCGTACATCGCCCTGCAGCTCATCGGCATCGAGGCGGTGCTCAAGGTGATGGGCGTGACCGGTCACCTGCCGATCATCATCGCGTTCCTGATCCTGGCCGTGTACACGTACAGCTCGGGCCTGCGGGCGCCGGCGCTGATCGCGTTCGTCAAGGACACGCTCATCTACCTGGTGATCATCGTGGCCGTGATCGTGATCCCGTACAAGCTCGGCGGCTGGGGAGTGATCTTCGGCAGCGCCGAGCAGGCCTTGAGCCAGACCAACCCGAACACCGGGGCGCCCCGGGGCAGCATCGTGCTGAACGCGAACAACCAGTTGCAGTACATCACCCTGGCGCTCGGCTCGGCCCTGGCGCTGTTCCTCTACCCGCACTCGCTCACCAGCGTGCTGGCGGCCAGGAGCCGCGACACGATCAAGAAGAACATGTCCGCGCTGCCGGCCTACAGCTTCCTGCTCGGCCTGATCGCGCTGCTGGGCTACATGGCGCTGGCCGCCGGGATCAAGCCCCTGGGCAAGGACACCAACACGATCGTGCCCTCGCTGTTCGACCAGATGTTCCCGGACTGGTTCGCGGGCGTGGCCTACGCGGCGATCGGTATCGGGGCGCTGGTGCCGGCCTCGATCATGTCGATCGCGGCGGCCAACCTGTTCACCCGCAACGTCTACAAGGAGTATCTGAAGCGCGACGCCACCCCGGCTCAGGAGGCGGGAGTCAGCAAGATCACGTCCCTGGTGGTGAAGGTCGGCGCGGTCGCGGTGATCCTCTTCCTCGACCCGCAGTTCGCCATCGACCTGCAGCTGATCGGGGGCGTCCTGATCCTCCAGACCCTGCCGTCCGTGGCCCTCGGGGTGTACACCCGCTGGCTGCATCCGTGGGCGCTGAGCACCGGTCTGGTGGCCGGGCTGGTGGTCGGCATCGGGATGCTCTACCAGATCCCGAACCCGAACAACGGCAAGGACCATTTCGGTGGCTCCGCCTACAAACTGTCACTCGCCGGGTTCGACAGCGACAAGCAGATCTACGTCGGTTTCGTGGCGGTCCTGGCCAATCTGATCATCACCGTGCTGCTCACCCTGGTGCTGCGGCGGGCCGGTGCACCAGAACTCCCGGACGCGACCGAGGCGGGGGACTTCACCGTGGAACGTGCTCCCGATGCACCCCCACCGGCCGCTTCCGGAGCACCCGCCACCCTGGCGGGCGACTAACCACGCAGGGTCACCCAGCAAAGCCGCTGCACAGCCGTGGGCCCCGGGACAACTCGGTTCCTGGGGCCCCGCGTTGTGCAGGAAGCCCCCAGGCTCCGTAGATTAGTGGGCGATGAACACCGATCCCGCTGTCCGCGACGCCCCGGAAGACACTCCGGAGCACTCTGTGGACGTCCCCCATCCCCCCGCAGAGCTGCCGGAGCCGCGCGAGGCCCAGCCCACGTTCGCCGACCTCGGGATCGACGAGCGCGTGCTTCGAGCCCTCAGCGATGTCGGCTATGAGATGCCCTCCCCCATCCAGGCCGCGGCGATCCCGCCGCTGATGGAGGGGCGCCACCTGGTCGGTCTGGCCCAGACCGGTACCGGTAAGACCGCAGCGTTCGCGCTGCCGGTACTCAGCCGCATCGACCTCTCCCAGCGTGCCCCGCAGGCCCTGGTGCTCGCTCCCACCCGGGAACTGGCGCTGCAGGTGGCCGAGGCCTTCGGCCGCTACTCCCACCACATCCCGGGTCTGCACGTGCTGCCGATCTACGGTGGGCAGAGCTACGGCGTGCAGCTGGCCGGCCTCAAGCGCGGCGCCCACATCGTCGTCGGTACGCCCGGACGGGTGATAGATCACCTGGAGAAGCGCACCCTCGACCTCTCCCAGCTGAAGTACCTGGTGCTGGACGAGGCCGACGAGATGCTGCAGATGGGCTTCCAGGAAGACGTCGAGACGATCCTGGCGACGACTCCGGACGACAAGCAGGTGGCCCTCTTCTCGGCCACCATGCCGCCGCAGATCCGCCGCATCTCGAAGAAGTACCTCACCGACGCGGCCGAGATCACCGTGGCCAACCGCACGGTGACGTCGGTCAACACCCGGCAGCGCTACATCTTCGTGGGTCACCAGCAGAAGGTGGACGCCCTCACCCGGGTCCTCGAGGTCGAGGACTTCGGGGCGATGATCATCTTCGTCCGCACCAAGCAGTCCACCGAGGAACTGGCCGAGCGGCTGCGGGCGCGGGGCTTCTCCGCCGCCGCCATCAACGGTGACCTGGCTCAGCAGCAGCGTGAGCGCACGATCGACCAGCTCAAGTCCGGTCAGCTCGACATCCTCGTCGCCACCGATGTCGCCGCCCGCGGTCTCGATGTGGAACGCATCACCCACGTCGTGAACTTCGACATCCCGCACGACAGCGAGTCGTACGTGCACCGGATCGGCCGCACCGGCCGGGCCGGTCGCTCCGGCGAGGCGCTGCTGTTCGTCACGCCGCGGGAGAAGCGCCTGCTCGGGTCGATCGAGCGGGCCACCCGCTCGACGATCGAAGAGATGCCGCTGCCGACCGCCGACGACGTGAACTCCACGCGCGTCGGCAAGTTCACCGACTCGATCAAGGCCAATCTGGAGAACCCCGAGGTGGCCGTGTTCCGCGGTCTGATCGAGGAGTTCCTGGCCGAGAACGACGTGCCGGCGACCGACGTGGCCGCCGCCCTGGCCGTGATGGCCCAGGCCGGTAAGTCCTTCCTGCTGCCGCCCGACCCGCCGCCCTCGGCCCGTCGTCCGGCCCGGGAGCCCGCCGGCGCCGCCCGCAACGGCCGTCCGGCACCGCGGGTGGCCGGTCCGCGTCGCCCCCGGGGCGACGTGCCTCTGGCGACCTACCGCATCGCGGTCGGGCGCCGGCACCGGGTACAGCCCGGCGCCATCGTCGGGGCGATCGCGAACGAGGGCGGTCTGGGCCGGTCGGACTTCGGTCACATCGACATCCAGGCCGACCACACCCTGGTCGAACTGCCGGCCAACCTGTCGCGCGAAACCGTCGAGGCGCTGACGCAGACCCGGATCTCGGGGAAGCTCATCCACCTCACCAAGACCGACGGGGCGCCCCCGCAGCACCCACGGGGCACCCCGGACAGCCGCAAGCCGTTCCGCAAGTCGTACCCGGGTAAGTAAAGGCACCAACCCCGGTCGCCGAGCCACACTCGGTGACCTCCTTCCCGCAGGAAGCCCCTCAGCTGGTCGCCGCCGGGCGCCGGCTGAGTGGGCTCGCTCCTGCCCTGCGGGTGGTCACCCGGCTGCGCTGGCTGTTGTGCGGGGTCGGGGCGGTGCAGTCGATCTGGAACCTGGGCGTCCAGCCGGCCGACCTGGTGCGTTTCAGCCGCGCCGGAGGCTGGATCCTGCAGGGCCGTCTGGGTGAGATCTACAGCACCTCCTGGATGCAGGCCGGCCCGTTCGAGCTGCTTGCCAGCTGGGCCCTGTACCCGTTCGGCCATCAGCACCACGCCGGCTACATCGACGTCGGCCTCGCCGGGCAGTTCCTCCTGCGCCTGATCGGCGGCGCCCTCATCGTCGCCGGCGTCATGGCCTTCGTGCGGTACCTGCGCCGGCTGCACGACCTGCCGGACTGCGCCCCGATGGAACTCGCGGCCGGTCTGACAGCCGTGCTGATCACCGTGCCCCACCAGTTCTGGCTGGGCGGGCACCTGGCCCAGTACGGCGTCCCCGTGATGTGGGTCGTCGGCACCTCTGCGGCCGTGCGCGGCCGTAGCACCGCCGGTGGGCTGATCATCGGGCTGTCCGCGGGCTGGGAGCCCTGGGGCGTGCTGGCAGCCGGGGTGCTGCTGGTGGAACGCGCCCCCCGACGACTCGCCCGGGCCGGCACAGCCTTCGCCGCCGGCGCCGTGCTGCCGTACCTGCCCTTCCTCGCCACCGGCCGGTTCGAGATGTTCCACCTGGTGTGGACCATCCGTGAAGAGACCCTGATCGGCCTGCTGTTCCCCCACCTGACCGAGTTCAGCTGGGAACTACGCCTGCTCCAGGGCATCGCCGCGGGACTGGCCGGGGCGGTGGTCGCCCTCGGGCTGGGCCGCCGCCGCGACGTCGTCTGGATCGCGCCGCTGGCCGTGCTGGTGGTGCGTCTGCTCCTGGACCCGCTGATCCTCTCGTACTACTGGGGACCGTTCCTGGTCGCGGTGGTGATCGGGGTCGGTCTGCTGCACCCGCGCTGCTCCCCCACCCGCGTCGTCCTCGGGGGCGCCCTCGCCGCCGTCGCCCTGGCGCAGTTGCGCTACACCGACAACCGCGAGGTGCCCCTGCTGGCCATCGCCCTGGTCCTGCTGGTGGCCCTGGTGCTGGCAGTGCGCCGGGACGAAGCGGCGCCGGGTGTCGATGCCTGAGCGACTGGCCCTTCCGGGCTTTTCCCGGCTCTTCGTGCCACCCCTCCCACCCCTGGGCCTACCGCGTTACCGGCCGGCGGCGAGCCGGCTGCTCCTGGGTCCCGCGATCCGGCAGACCTGACCTCATCCGGTGCTGCGCACCAGCCGGTCCCCGACGATCTCGAATCTCGGCATCACGACACCGATCTCCCGTTCAGCGGTGAGGGCCTCGGCCACGGTGGCATACCTCGCCAGCTCGGTGAGGGCAGCCCGGGTCGGCGGCATCAGGGTCAGACCTGAGTTCAGCGCCCGCGCGGGAGTGATCCACACCCGGCGATCGGCCTCACCACCCACGTTTCGGGGTTCCTGACCCGGCGGCAGTGCGGCGACGAAGAACCGGGTGTCGTAGCGACGCAGCTCCAGTTCCGGGGTGATCCAGTGCTGCAGCGGAGCCAGGAGGTCCGCGCGCAGGTCGAGGTCGTGCCGGGCGAGCAGGGCGGCCAGGCTCTCCCGGCCCGCCTCCAGACCGGCCCGCTCCCGTTCGCCGACCACCTCGTCCGCCATTTCGTCCGTCCTCGACCCCGCCGGAGGCCCCGCCGACGACCCCGCCGACGGCCCACCGGAGGCCAGCAGCACCCCTGTCTCCTCGAACGTCTCGCGCACGGCGGCCCGGACGACGGACGACGCGGTGCTCTCCCGGGTGCGGAACCACCGGGCCCAGGTGGCCGGGTCGGGCCCCTGCCAGCCGTGCCCGCCGACCGCGTCCGTGGCGTCCACCGAACCACCGGGGAACACGTACATCCCGGCGGCGAAGGCCATCTGCGGCACCCGGCGCAGGAGATACACCTCCGGACCGGCCGCGCCGTCCCGCAGCAGCGCGACCGTGGCCGCCGCCCGGGGCGGAACCGGCTCCAGTTTCCCGGCCTGCAGCAACCGGGCCCGGTGCAGGAGATCCTCGTCCGCAGGCATTCCTGCATGGTGGCACGATGCCCCGGCCCGGAACCGGGTGATCGCCCGGTGGTCGTGCCGCAGCGGAGGACGAGGTGGTCACCGCGGCTCTCCAGGTGCCCCTACCGGCGGCGGCCCGATCCCGCTGCGGGGGGCCGTGATGGAATGCCGGGGTGCCTGCCGTCACCGACCTCGTCCGGACGCATCTGACGACAACCTTCCCCGGTCCGAACGCCAGTGCCTCCGTGACCTTCCTGGGCACCCGCACGCTGCACGTCGACCGTTTCGGACCCGACCCCACCGGCCTGGTCCGCTACGTCACCGTCGGGATCAGCGAGGAGCCGATGCACCCACCCACGGCCACGGTCGCCGATCCGGTGCGCGGCCCCCGGGCCGAACTCGTCCTGAGTCTGCGCCCCGCCCGCGACGAGGTCCTGCGAACGCTGGCCGTGCTGGCCGCCACCCCTCAGGTCGAAGGACTCGTACTGGCCTCCGGCGCCACGATCGACCTGCAGCAGCCCCTCTGGCCGGGGGCCCGGTTCACCGCGGTGCTGCTGGGTGACGCCGGTGGCCTGGTGCCCGACCTCGATCTCGGGCCCCCGGCCGACCCGGTGGGCTTCTACCCCGTGCTGCCCATGACCCCGGACGAGGCTGCTCTGGCCCGGGCCCGGGGCGCGGCCCACGTCCGGCAGATGTGGCTGGAAGCAGGCACCGACCTGCGCGATCCGGAGCGGCGCTCGGTGTTGCACCGGTGAGTGCGACCACGGCCCTCCTGCTGGTGCTCGCCGGTATCGGCAGCGGTCTCACGGGCAGCATCGCCGGTCTGGCCTCGCTGATCAGCTACCCCGCCCTGCTGGCCACCGGCATCTCCCCGATCAGCGCCAACGTCACCAACACCGTGGCCCTGATCTTTTCCGGCGCGGGCACCCTGCACGGCTCCCGCCCGGAGCTGCGCGGCCAGGGCCCACTGCTGCGAAAGATGCTGCTCTGGGCCGTACCCGGCGGCATCGTCGGCGGTGTACTGCTCCTGCTCACCCCGTCCGACGCGTTCGAGAAGGTCGTGCCGTTCCTGATCGGCGGCGCCGCCCTGGCCGTGCTGCTGCGCCCCGGACCGGCGAAAGGATCGGCCGTCGGCGACGTTCCGGCCGACCAAATCCCGCACACCGCAGCCGATCTCGATCCGGCACCGGCGGACGACGGCCCACCGCGCGCCCTCCTGATCGGCACGTTCCTCGTCGGCATCTACGGCGGCTACTTCGGGGCCGCCGCCGGCGTGATGCTGATAGCCCTGCTGCTCGGTCTCACCGGGCTGGGCCTGGCCCGGGCCAGCGCCGTGCGCACCACCGTGCTCACGGCCGCGAATGCCGTGGCCGCGGTCTACTTCATCGCTTTCGGCCCGGTGGACTGGCTGTACTGCCTGCCCCTGGCCCTGGGATCCCTGATCGGCGGCCGGATCGGCCCGATCGTCCTGCGCCATGCCCCGGCCGGCCCCCTGCGCATCCTCATCGCCCTGACCGGACTGGGTCTGGCGATCGATCTGGCCCTCCAAGCCTACTGACCCGGCCAAACCCCTGTTCGTGATCTTGCAAAGTGTCCCCGAGTTCCGAGAACCGCACCCCTCCTCTTCGTGATCATGCAAAACCTCCCCGGCGTTCTAGAACTCTCGGGCCAGCAGTTCCAGAACTCCGGGGAGTGGGGGCACCTCCCGGCCGAAGGCTGGGGGATTGGCATGATCACCGAAGAGGGGCAGGTCAGCCCTTGACCACCAGCACCGGGTCGGGCCGGAACGTCACCCGGGCCACGCTGCCGGAGCCGAAGCCACCAGCCTGCGAGGTGGGCATCTGGGCCAGCACCTTGCCGGCCGGGCCCAGGTCGACCGTGATCCGGCTGACCGCACCGAGGAACGAGGTCGCGATCACCTGACCCACCAGCGGGCCGGTCGCGCCGTCGGTCACCGGGAACAGGTCCACGGCCTCCGGGCGCACCAGGGCGAAGCCCTCACCACGGTCGATCGACGACGGGATGACCGGCACCGCGGCACCCAGAACATCTGCCGTGGAACCGTTCACGGTCGCCGGGATGCGGTTGGACAGGCCCACGAACTGAGCCACGAACGGCGTGGCCGGACGACCGTAGACCTCGGTCGGGGGGCCCAGCTGCTCCAGCCGGCCCGCGTTCATCACACCCACCCGGTCGGCGACGGCGAGCGCCTCCTCCTGGTCGTGCGTGACGAACAGCGTGGTGATCCCGACCTCCAGCTGCACGCGGCGGATCTCGTCGCGCAGGGTGGCCCGGACCTTGGCGTCCAGGGCGGAGAGCGGCTCGTCGAGCAGCAGCACGGTCGGGCGGATCGCCAGGGCCCGGGCCAGGGCCACCCGCTGCTGCTGACCGCCGGACATCTGGTGGGCGTACCGGTCAGCCTGCGCCGAAAGGCCGACCAGTTCGAGCATCTCGCCCGCCCGCCGGTTGCGTTCGGTTTCGCCGATCTTGCGCAGGCGCAGCCCGAAGGCGACGTTCTGCCGGGCGGTCATGTGCGGGAAGAGCGAGTAGGCCTGAAACACCATGCCCATGTCGCGCTTGTTCGTGGGCAGCTGGGTGACGTCCTTGTCGCCGACCACCACGCGCCCGCCGTCGGCGTCTTCCAGACCCGCGAGAAGCCGCAGCGCGGTGGTCTTCCCGCAGCCGGAGGGGCCGAGCAGAGCGACGAATTCGCCGGGCTTGATGGTGAGGTCGAGGCCGTCCAGGGCGGTGACCGCACCGTACTGGCGCCGCAGTCCTTCCAGCCGGACCTCGACCCCGGCCCGGGTGGCCTCGGCGGCCGTCACTGGGGTATCGGTTTTCGTCACGTCACTTCTCCTCAGCGGTCGCGCGGGCCGGCCGGCGGCGGCCGGCGAACGACAGCGCGAACAGCAGCACGAACACGAACATCAGGGACGCCGCGGCGAGCGCGACCGTGACCCCGGAACTGATCTGGGCCACGTTGTTCATCACGACCTGCAGGTTGTCGTAGTTGAGCAGCGAGGCCACGGTGAACTCACCGAGCACCAGCGCCACCGACAGCAGCGCTGCGTTGAGCACGGCCGAGAGCATGTTCGGCATGATCACGCGCGCCATCACGGTGAACCAGCCGGCGCCCAGGCTGCGTGCGGCCTCGGCCAGGGTGCGCACGTCGATCGACGACAGCCCCGCGTCCAGCGAGCGGTACATGTACGGCATCACCAGGATGACGTAGGCGAAAGCCAGTACCACGGGTGAACTGTCGAACTGGGCGGGGGTGAAGTAGGCGATCCACAGGTAGATCGGGGCCCAGCCGACCACCAGCACCAGGGCCGGGATGGTCAGCGGCAGTAGGCACAGGAACTCCACCACCCGATGAAGTTTCGGCAGCCGCAGCCGCACCCAGACCATGGTCGGCAGCAGCAGGACCAGGGCCACCACCGAGGTGATCAGGGCCAGCAGCACCGAGTCGCGCAGCGCGGTGAGGATCTGCGGGTCCTGGCCGATGTAGCGCCAGTACTCCAGCGTGCGTGGCCCGGTCAGGTCGGTGCTGCGCGTGCTGAACTCGATCAGCGCGAGCAGCGGGACGGCGAAGAACAGGGCGAACAGCACGAGCAGCACGGCCCGGCCGATCCGGAAGCGCAGGGCCGAACGGGCTCGCACACCCTGGTTCTTCGGTGGAGCTGTGGTCAGTTCGGTCATCACTGCAGCCATCGGGCGGACCTCCGCTGCATCCAGGAGTAGAGCGCCATGGCCACGGCGACCACGATCACCATGCCGAGAGCCAGCGCGTTGGCCACGTTCTCCCGGCCGAGCACGGTCTCACTGGTGATGGCCGCGCGGATCTGCAGCGGGATGATCACGCCACCCTGACTGATCAGCGCCGCGGCGGTGGCGTAGGCGGCGAACGCGTTGGCGAACAACAGCAGGAACGCTCCCAGGAAGGGCGGGGTCAGCAGCGGTACCGCGACGTGCCGCCAGTAGGCCCAGCTGTTGCCACCGAGACTCTCGGTGGCCTCCCGCCACTGTGGTTTCACGCCGTCCAGCGCGGGCAGGAAGACCAGCACCATCAGCGGGATCTGGAAGTACAGGTACACCACGATCAGGCCGGACATCTGGTAGAGCCAGCCACCGGAGGCGCCGATCCCGATGTTCTGCAGCAGCAGGGTGATCAGGCCCTGGTTACCGACGCTCACGATGAACGCGAAAGCCAGGGTCACACCGCCGAACTGGGCCAGCACACCAGCGGCCGCGGTGGCCACGCGCCGGACGAATCCGTCGGCCGGGCCACTCACCAGCAGGTAGGCCAGCAGCGCACCGAGCACGGCTCCGACCAGGGCGGTGACGAACGACAACTCGATGCTGCGCCAGAAGGCGGTCAGCACATAACTCTCGGACAGGGCCCGGACGTTGTCCAGGGTCGGCCGCCCGTCGGGGTCGGCGAACGCCTGGACCACCACCAGCACGGTGGGCAGGAGCAGGAAGAGCCCGATGTAGGCCAGGAACGGCACCACACCGAGCCAGCTGAGCGGGACCCGCCGCCCGGTCCGCGAGGACCGGGCGGCGGGTTCACCGTCGACAGGCGTGGACGTCACCACGTCAGCCGATCGCCTTGGCCCAGTTCTTGGTCAGGTATTCGGTGGCCTTCGTGGTCTGCTCCGTGGTCAGGAACACCGCGTCACCCTTGGCCTCGGGCAGCTTCGCCGCGGCGTCCTTGTCGATGGTGCCGGCCGTGGTCATGGCCTCCATGCGCACCGGACGGGCGCCACCACCGAGGTAGAGGTTCTGGCCCTCGTCGGAGTAGAGGAACTCCTGCCACAGCCGGGCGGCGGCCGGGTGCGGAGCGTCCTTGTTGACGGCCTGGTTGTAGTAGCTGCCGAGCAGGACACCCTCGGGGATCACGGTCTTCCAGGTCGGGACCTCCTTGACCTGGGCGGCGTTCAGATAGTCCCAGTCGAACACGACCGGCGTCTCACCGCTCTTGATCGTGGTGTCGCTGGCCTGCACCGGCACGAAGTTGCCGGCCTTCTTCAGCTCGGTGAAGAAGTCGACACCCTTGCTGACGTCGTCGGCCGAGCCACCGTTGCCGAGCGCGGCGAACGCGACGCCGGCAAACGCGGCACCGGCCTGCGTCGGGTCACCGTTCAGTGCGACCGAGTTCTTGAAGTCCTTACCGAGCAGGTCTTTCAGCGCGGAGACGTCGTTGAACTTGGACGAGTCGTAGCCGATCGACATGTAGCCGCCGTAGTCGTTGACCCACAGGCCGGTCGACTCCTTCTGGCTGTCCGGGATGTCGTCCCAGGTCGCGACCTGGTAGGGCGCGTACAGAGCGGTGTTGGCCAGGGTGACGGCACCACCCATGTCCAGGACGTCCGGGGCCGAGCTGCGGCCCTTCTCGTCCTTGACCGAGTTGATCTCCTCCTGACTGGACCCGCCCGGGTTGTCCGTGGTGATCTTGATGCCGTACTTCTCGGTGAAGGCGGCCTTGATCTTGCCGTAGTTCGCCCAGTTGTCCGGCAGTGCGACAACGTTCAGCTGGCCTTCCTTCTTGGCCGCCGTGACCAGGGCGTCGAGCCCTCCGAACTCCTCCGCGGAGGTCGCCGACGCGGCGCTGACGCCGTTGGCGCCGGTCGCGCTGTCGTCCTTCTTGTCCGGCGGGGCACAGGCTGCCAGACCTACGATCGCGCCCATTGCCACCGTCGCACTGACACCGCGCATGACCTTCTTCAAGACTGCTGCCTCCTCAGGCACATTGCCCCCGCATAGTTGAACGTTGCACACGTTGACACGTCGATGCGTCGACAACCGGGGGCCCGGAGCAGCCGATGGCTGACCGGATGGCAAACGGACGAGGAATCCCCCATCATCATCCGGACAAGCCAGGGCAACACACCGAGACCAATTCGTTACTTAATGCAATTCAGTTGTCGCTCAATGATCTTCCCATCACTCAAAGTAGGCAGACAAGAGCACTTGGAAGCTTCGAGTAGGTTTCCGGATGCTACGAGTGACCGGCCACGGCATGGGCCGTGTAGGGAGCCTCCAGCTGCGACACCTCGTCGTCCGTCAGCTGCAGCTCGATCCCGGCCAGCGCATCGGTCAGGTGGTGCGGCTTGGTCGCCCCGATGATCGGAGCGGTCACGACCGGGTTCCGGGCCACCCACGCCAGTGCCACCTGGGCTCGGGAGACGCCCCGGGCGTCCGCCACCTTGGCGACTGCCTCGACGATCTCACGATCGCCCTCCTGATAGAGGGTCTGGCCGACGGCGTCAGTCTTCTGCCGATCGCTACCCGCGTCCAGCACGATCTCGTGGCGGCGGGCGTAGTCGGCCAGCGCCCGGCCGACGATCTCCTCGCTGGTGCCGTCCGAATACATGTTGGCCGGTGGGGGCACCTCCCGGCGCGCTAGCGCTGGGGGACGAAGAACGTGATCCCGGCCTCGACGGCCGTCTTGATGAAGGGACGGCTCTCGTCCTCGCCGAGGGTCCAGGGATGGGTGCCACGGCCGGGCTCCCCGTAACTCACGCATCCGAGACACAGACGGGAGACATCCAGTCCCGTCGAGCCGAGCTTCACGTATTCCATGCAGCCACCATAGGCTCGACGCGGTGTGACGAAGTGGGGCAGTCTCGGTGACATGACGGGTCAGCCACGAAAAGCTCCCACTGAGGACGCAGCACCGCTGCGCCTCTCCACGCCGTCCGGGCGGTGGGTCCTGACCGCGGCGGTTCTGGGCAGCGCGGTGGTCAGTCTCGATGCCACCGTGGTCAACGTGGCGCTGCCCACGATCGGTCGTGACCTGGACGCGGACGTGGCCGGGATGCAGTGGACCGTCAACGGGTACGCGCTCACCCTGGCCTCCCTGATCCTGCTCGGCGGGTCGCTGGGTGACCGCTTCGGCCGGCGGCGGGTGTTCCTGATCGGTGTCGCCTGGTTCGGCGTCGCGTCGCTGATGTGCGGCGTCGCACCGAATCTGGAGACTCTCGTGCTGGCCCGCGCCCTCCAGGGGGTCGGTGGCGCGCTGCTGACACCCGGCAGCCTGGCGATGATCTCGTCGTCGTTCCATCCCGCCGACCGGGCCCGGGCGATCGGGGCATGGTCGGGCCTGGGCGGGGTGTCCGCCGCGCTCGGCCCGCTGCTCGGCGGCGCCCTGCTCGAGCAGTCCTGGCGTCTGGTCTTCCTGATCAACCTGCCGCTCACGGTTTTCGTGATCGGGCTGGCTCTGCGGCACGTGCCGGAGTCACTCGACCCGACGGCGCCCCGTCGTCCCGATCTCGCCGGATCCGTCACCGGCGCCATCGGTCTCGGTGGCCTGACCTACGCCCTGATCGCGGCCGGCGGGTCCTCCACCACGGTGGTGACGGCGGCTGCGCTGATCGGCGCTCTCGGGCTGGTCGCATTCGTCCTCACCGAGCGTCGCAGCAACCATCCCCTGATACCGCTCGACATCTTCACCTCCCGGCAGTTCACCGCCGCGAACCTGGTCACCTTCGCCCTCTACGCCGCGATCTCCGGCACCTTCTTCCTGCTCGCGATCGTGTTGCAGGTCGTCACCGGCCTCAGCCCCCTGCAAGCCGGCGCCGCCACGCTGCCGCTGACCGCGATCATGCTCACCCTGTCGTCCCGTACCGGAGCCCTGTCGGCCCGCATCGGCCCCCGCCGCCCGATGACGTTCGGACCTCTCATCATGGCCTGCGGTTTGCTGCTGATGCTCCGGATCGGTTCCACCGCAAGCTATCTCACCGACGTTCTGCCCGCCGTGATCGTCTTCGGGCTGGGCCTGAGCCTGACCGTGGCCCCTCTGACCGCCGCCGTGCTGGCCGCCGCCGAGGACCGGCACGCCGGTGTCGCCTCCGGGGTGAACAACGCCGTCGCCCGCACCGCCGGACTGCTCTCGGTGGCCGTGCTGCCACTGGCGATGGGCCTGTCCGGCGACGACTTCAACCGCCCCGGCCCACTGGCCCACGGCTTCCACACCGCCGTGATCGGCGGCGCCGTACTGGTGGCCGTGAGCGCGCTGATCGCCTGGTTTGGGGTCAGCGACAACATCCTGGCCGACACCCGGGCCGACACCGCTCCGGCGACCACCACGTCCGTTCATGAGACCCCCGAGCCCTATCACTGTGCGCTCACGGAGCCCCCGGCCGCACCCCCCGTCCAGCCGCATGGTAACGCGGGGTAATCGAACGGGCACGTGTCAAAATCTTGTCAAAATGTTGCGCCGTCACGGAACCGGCCCCAGAGTCGCGTGCGTGGCCAACCCTGACCGTCCTGCAGCCGACACGCGAAGCCCTTCCCTGGCCCGGACCGCGCTGACCATCGCCGCGCTCGGGGTCGTCTACGGGGACATCGGCACGAGCCCGATCTACACGCTCCAGACGATCTTCAGCCCCGACGACCCTCATCCGGTGCCGGCGACGCCGGACAACGTCCTCGGGGTGATCTCGCTGATCATCTGGTCGGTGACGCTGATCGTGACCCTGATGTACGTGCTCTTCGTGCTGCGGGCCGACAACGACGGCGAGGGCGGGATCCTCTCGCTCATCACACTGATCCGTCGTCAGGCGGTGCCGGGCTCCCGGCGGACCAAAGCGGTGCTGGCCGGCCTGGGCATCTTCGGCGCCTCGCTGTTCTTCGGCGACAGCGTGATCACCCCGGCCATCTCGGTCCTGTCCGCGGTCGAGGGCCTGGAGATCGTGAACCCCTCCCTGGCCAATCTGACCGTGCCGATCACCGCCGTGATCATCGTGGCGCTCTTCACCGCGCAGAAGTTCGGCACCGCCAAGGTCGGACGGCTCTTCGGCCCGGTGATGATCGCCTGGTTCCTCACCATCGGGATCGCCGGCCTGCGCGGAATCACGCAGAACCCGGAAGTGCTCAAGGCCCTCTCACCGACCTACGCGATCGGCTTCCTGTTCGGCCACTTCGGGATCGCGTTCTTCTCGATGGCCGCGGTGGTGCTGGCGATCACCGGCGCCGAGGCGCTGTTCGCCGACATGGGTCATTTCGGCCGGGCCGCCATCACCCGGGCCTGGCTGATCCTCGTCTTCCCGGCCGGCCTCCTCAACTACCTCGGCCAGGGTGCTCTCATCATCCAGAACCCGGCCAACCTGAGTAGCCCGTTCTTCCTGCTGGTACCGGAGTGGTTCCGTCTGCCCCTGGTCCTGCTGGCCACCGCGGCCACCGTGATCGCCTCCCAGGCCGTCATCACCGGCGCGTTCTCCGTCGCCCACCAGGCCGTCCAACTCGGGTATCTGCCCCGCCTGCGGATCACCCACACCTCGGACCAGGCGATCGGCCAGATCTACGTGCCGTGGATCAACTGGCTGCTGATGTTCTCGGTACTGACCCTGGTCTTCACCTTCCGGAGCTCGCAGCGGCTGGCCTACGCCTACGGGATGGCGGCCACCGGCACGATCACCATCACGACCATCCTGTTCTTCTACGTCGCCCGGAAGGGCTGGAACTGGCCGCGCTGGCTGGTCTTCGGCGCCGGTGGTGTCTTCTTCCTGCTCGACCTGCTGTTCCTGAGCGCGAACCTGACCAAGCTGGTGCACGGCGCCTGGCTGCCGCTCCTGATCGCCATCACCGCCTTCACCGTGATGACCACCTGGCAGCGTGGACGGGCACAGGTCACCAGCCGGCGGGAGGAGGAAGAGGGGTCGTTGCGGGAATTCGTCGACACCCTGCACACGCGGCAGCCGGAACCGGTACGGGTGCCGGGCACCGCCGTCTTCCTGAACCGTGGCAAGGACACGACACCCCTGGCGATGCGGGCGAACGTCGAGCACAACCACGTTCTGCACCAGCACGCGGTGATCGTCTCGATCCAGACCCGGCCGGTGCCGTACGTCCCACCCGCCGAACGGGTGGTACTCGACGAGCTCGGATACGCCGACGACGGCATCACCCACGTGACCGCCTGGTTCGGCTACATGGACGAACCTGATGTCCCCGCAGCGCTGGCCCTGATCTGCGGCACGGCTCCCGAGCTACCCGTCTCCCTGGGTGACGCCTCCTACTTCCTGTCCACCATCGACCTGGAGATCGGAGACGCGCCCGGGATGACCAGGTGGCGCAAGCGGCTGTTCCTGGCCACCTCCGGCATCACCGCCGACGCCGCCGACTACTTCCGCCTGCCCCGCGACCAGACGGTGATCATCGGATCGCGGATCGACGTCTAGCTAGCCCTTCAGTGCAGAGCCGGTCTCCAGCAAGGTCTTGAGACCGGCCAGCACTACGGGCCAGCCCTGTTCGACCATCTTCACCATGGTGCTGTCCGGTGCACCGGTGTGCACGAGACTCAGCTTCACCACGCCGCCGTCCTGCGGCTCGATCGTGAAAGTCGCCGTGGTCCGTGGGTCCTCGGCCAGTCGTAGCCGCCGGTCCTCGTCCCAGCCCATCGTGTCGACGAGCTCCGGGGTCAGACCGTGCCAGGTGTAGGCCAGGCGCTCGTAGGGCGAGGACTCCACCACCACCTGCTCCGGATCGGCGACCTCGAGCCCCTGGAAATCCCAGACGATCGGGCTGCCCTTCTTCCAGTCGGAGCGAAATTCCACTCCCCAGTACTGTTTCGTGAACTCCGGCTCGGTGATCGCCCGCCAGACCTTTTCCGGCGTCGAGCGGATGTACGTGACGTAGACGAACTCACTGTTCTCAGCCATGTTCTGCCCCTCCAGAGCCTGCTTGAGACCGGCCAGGACCTGCGCCCGGCCGCGGTCGTACTTCGACATCCACCGGTCAGCAATGGCATTGATCGGCTCGGCATTCAGGTGATGCAGCAGCTCACGCCCTTGCCGCAGCGTGGTGACCACATTCGCCGCCTCGAGCACCGCCAGGTGCTTGCTCACGGACTGCCGGGACATGCCCAGCCCCACACAGAGTTGCTTGAGACTCTGCCCGTTCTCCTCGGCCAGCCGGTCGAGCAACGCCCGCCGGGTGGGATCGGCCAGCGCCCGGAACACCTCGTCGTCCATCGCTCCCCTTCAACAATAGGCAGCCTAGAGGTTGCCTATCAAACAGGCAACCCCCTGGTTGCCCATGGGGTCCGGAACGGGGACTTTTCGGTGACGGGGCGCTACTCGCCTGACTCTTCGACCGCCGGCGCACTGGTCACGCACGGGGTGGGTGTAGGACTCGGCGTGGTGGTGGGAGTTGGCGTGGGGGTCGGGGTGGCGGTGCCCGTCGCTGTGGGTGTGGGTGAGGTCGTGCAGCTGTCGGTGGGCGTGGGGGACGCCGGGGGCTTCACGGTGGGCGTGGGCGACGTGGTCGGCACCACCGTGGTGGTCGGCGTGGGGGTGGGCGCGACCGTCTTCGTCGGCGTGGGCCTGGTGGTGGGCGTGACCGTGGTCGTCGGCTTGGGGGTCTTGGTGGGGGTCGGCTTGCCGGTCTTCGTGGGCTTGCTCGTGGTGGTGGGCTTGCTGGTCTTCGTCGGCTTGGCCGTCTTCGTCGGGGTGGTGTGCTTCGGCGGCTGGGGCAGTGCGGGCGGCGGGCCCGGAGCGGTGCCCGGCGGGTCGGTGTCCTCACCGGTGGGCCTGGGCGTCGGCGTGTCGGCCGGGGCGTCGGGCACGGTCTGCTCCTCGCCCGTGCGATAGGCCGTGGCCAGCGAGAGCACCAGCGAGACGTAGCTGTTGCTGCGGTTGTATCGGTACACGGCCGCCGCCTGACCGGCCCGGGTGTCGAGGCTCGAACTGCCCGCACAGAGGTATTTTCCGGTGGCGAGCGCTGCATTGTCGATGTCCTGCGGGTTGCCCTGGCCGTACGCCTTCCAGGTGCCGGGCAGGAACTGCATCGGTCCGACCGCGCGGTCGACGGAGGAGTCGCCGTCGTACGCGCCGTTGTCGGTGTCACCGATGCGGGCGGTGCCCGGGGTAGACCCGTCGAGGCGGATACCGAGAATGGGCGGCGTGATCAGGCCGGCCTGGGTGATGCCGGACCCGCCGTACCGGCCGTGGTTGCTCTCCACGCGTCCGATGCCGGCGATGAGCGCCCAGTCGATCTTGCAGGTGGGGTCGGAGACGGCCAGTTGCGCGGCCGCCGACCGATAGGCCTGATAAGCCCGCGCCGGGATGCCCGAGGAGGTCAGGGCGGTGGTCTTGGAGATGCCGTAGGCGCCGCCCGACGTCGAGGACGGGGTCGGGGTGGTGCTCGTGGTCGGGAACGAGTCGAACGGCCAGGCCGTGGCACTGGCCGTGGGCAGTAACGGGCCGCTGGTGCCGGAAACCGTGGGGAGCAGGGCAGACGTGCCCGAGGGAGTGGCCGGCGTGTCGTCGGCCAGGGTTCTGGGCTGCGCGGCCGTCGACCCGGACATCATGAAGACCACGGTGACCCCGAGCAGAAAGGCCGTCACTGCGGCAGCCCGGCGCAGCGCCGTGGCGCCACCCCGGACGAACCGTGCCGAATCGGTCCATCGCACCCCCCGACCTTAAACAGAAATAGTCGCGATGGCAGCCCCGTTGACCGAAAGGCATCCTGATTCACAGGTTGTTGCCCCTGCGAAAGGAACTGTCCATGCGCGCCACCTGGAACGGCACCGTGATCGCCGAGTCGGACGACATCGTCGAGGTCGAGGGCAATCCCTACTTCCCGGCCTCGTCGCTGCGGCAGGACCTGTTCAGCGAGAGCAGCACCACCAGTGTCTGCCCGTGGAAGGGCACGGCGTCGTACTACTCGGTCACGGTCGACGGCACCGAGAACACCGATGCCGCCTGGTACTACCCGGCGCCGAAAGAGGCCGCCGCGCAGATCAAGGACCGGGTCGCGTTCTGGAAGGGTGTCACCTTCAGCGATTGAGATCGGGGGCCGGGCTCACCAGCCCGCTCTGGTAGGCAGCCACCACGAGCTGGGCCCGGTCCCGTGCGCCGACCTTCGTCATCGCTCGGTTCACATGTGTTTTCGCGGTGAGCGGGCTGACGAAGAGCCGTTCGGCGATCTCATCGTTGGAAAGGCCCAGCGCAACCAGCGTGGCCACTTCCCGCTCACGCTCGGTGAGAGCCGAGAACTGTTCCGGGGTAGGCGGGTTCACGCTGCTCGGCTGCGCCAGGAACTCGGTGATCAGGCCCCGGGTGGCGCGCGGCGACAGCAGCGCGTCACCGGTGGCCACCGTACGGATGGCAGCGAGCAGCTCTTCCGCCTCCACCCCCTTGCCGACGAACCCGCTGGCGCCGGCCCGGAGCGCGGCGAGCACGTACTCGTCGATCTCGAAGGTGGTCACGACCAGCACCTTCACCCCGGCCAGGTCGTCATCGGCACAGATCAGCCGGGTGGCCTCGAGACCGTCGAGGTCGGGCATCCGGATGTCCATCACCACCACGTCGGCGCGGGTGGACCGCGCCAGGTCGACGGCCTGCCGGCCGGTGCCGGCCTCGCCCACCACCTCCAGGTCGGACGCGGAGTCGATCAGGACCCGGAAACCGGCGCGGATCAGTGCCTGGTCGTCGGCGAGCAGCACTCGGGTCATCTGGTTCGTCATCACATTTCTCTCAGGCGGTGCCCCGGCTCGGCTCCCGCTGGCCGAGGCCACCGGGCCGGACGGGGATCTTGCAGGAAACAGCAGCCTTGTCCGGCGGGGGCATCGGGGGGATCGGCACCGGGGCCTTCTTCTCCTTCTCCGCCCGCACCGGCAGCCGGGCCCGCACCCGCCAGGTGCCGTCGGGCTCCGGCGCGGCCCGCAGGCTGCCGCCCACCGCCAGGGCCCGCTCGCGCATCCCGATGAGGCCGTACCCACCCGTCAGCGAACTGTCGTCGGTGGCCGGCCGGGCCTCGACGCCGTTCGCGTTGACGATGTCGATCATCACGGCGTCACCGGTGAACCGGACATCGAGCTTGGCCGAGCCGAGGCCGTGCTTGTGGGCGTTGGTCAGGCCCTCCTGCGCCAGGCGGTAGGCCACCAGGTCGACCGCCGGGGGCAGTGGACGACGTTCGCCCCGGATGGTCCAGGTGACCCTGAGCCCGGAGGACTCGAACGAGTGGATGAGCGCGGGCAGGTCGTTCACACCGGCGGCCGGCTCGATCGGGGTCTTCGTGTCACCCGGCTGCCGCAGTACGTTGAGCAGGCCGGTCAGCTCGTCGAGCACGGTACGACTGGAGCGCCGTACGTGGGTGAGCGCCTCGGCCGCCTCTTCCGGTTTGTCCTTCACCAGATGCTCGGCCACCGATGCCTGCACGTGGATGACGGCGATGTGGTGGGCGACCACATCGTGCAGTTCCTGGGCGATGCGCAGCCGTTCCTCGGCGACCCGGCGGCCGGCCTCCTCCTCACGGGTGTGCTCGGCCCGGTGGGCCCGTTCCTCGATCGCCGCCACGTAAGCCTTCTTGCTCTGGACCGCCTCGCCCATCGCGGCGAAGAACCCCAGCCAGACCAGGGTGCCGATCTGGTTGGCCTGGAACACCTCACCGGAGCCGATCGACTGACTGACCACGATCACCGCGCTGGTCAGACCCCACCAGATCACCGTGACCCGGCGGTTTCCCCGGGCCGCCACGACCGACAGCGCGGCCGCGGGCGCCAGCAGCGCGGGGGTGTCCAGACCGTTGAGGTGCCAGACCAGGGCCGCGCACCCCGCGGCGGTGCAGCAGAGCACGGTCTGGGGCCGGGCCGTGCGCAGCACCAGCACCGAGAAGATCGCCGCCTCGGCCAGCAGCACCCCGGCCGTGTGCAGCTCCGGGTGCTCGGTCATCTTGAACCCGGCCACCACACTGAACGCGAAGAGCAGCAAGGCCAGAAGGCCGTCGGACACCCAGGGACGGACCCGGGGGTGGCCGACGGCCTTCGGCATGATCTTCAGGGGAAGTCCCATCTCAGAACTGTAGGCGGATCAGGCGGTCAGCGGGACACCAGTTCGGCGGCCGGGGGCTCGTCCGCGGTCGCGTCGGGCAGGGGCTCGTCGGCCGGGTCGACCGACAGGTGCGGCAGGATCCGGTCGAGCCAGCCCGGCAGCCACCAGTTGGCATCACCGAGACCGTGCATGACGGCCGGCACCAGGACCGTCCGGATCAGGAAGGCGTCGATCGCGACGGCCGCGGCCAGGCCGACGCCGAACTCCGCGATGACCCGCTGACCCTCGAGGATGAAGGCCGCGAACACGAAGATCATGATCAGCGCCGCCGCCGTGATCACCCGTCCGGTCTCGGCCTGTCCGACCGTCACCGCCCGGGCGTTGTCGCGGCTGTGCTGCCATTCCTCGTGCATGCGGCTGACCAGGAACACCTGGTAGTCCATCGACAGGCCGAACAGGATGGCCAGCATGATCACCGGCAGGAAGGCCTCGACCGGGCCGCCCGGCCCGGCCCCGATGGCCGAGGAGCCCCAGCCCCACTGGAACACCGCCACCAGCACGCCGAACGAGGCAGCCGCGGCAATCAGGTTCATCACCGCCGCGGTCAGGGACACCACGACACTGCGGAAGGCCAGGAGCAGCAGCAGACAGCCCAGGGCCACGATCACACCGATGAACAACGGCAGCTTGCCGGTGAGTACGTCGGCGAAGTCGTCGAAGATCGCGGTCGCGCCGCCCACGTACACCTGCATCGAGGTGCCGCTCTCGGCCGGAGGGATCACGTCCTTGCGCAGGTGCTGGATCAGCTCACTGGTCTTCGCGTCCTGCGGTGAGGTCGTCGGGACGACCTGGATCAGGCCGAGCGTGGCCCCGGGCTGCACCGGCACGGCAGCCACCGCGGCAACACCGGGGGTTTCCTGGATCGTGGCGGCCAGCGCGGTGAGTGCCTTCGCGTCGGAGTCGTTGCCCAGTTCGGCGACCAGCAGCAGCGGGCCGTTCGAACCCGGGCCGAAACCATCGGCGAGCAGGTCGTAGGCCTGACGGGTGGTGCTGTCCGACGGGTCGTTACCGGCGTCGGACGACCCCAGGCGCAGCGACAGCGTGGGCAGCGACAGCACCACGATCAACGCGGTGGCAACCAGCCCGAAGAGCACCTTCCGATGCTCGATGGTCTTCGCCCAGCGACCCCAGAATCCCTGTCGAGCATGACTTTCCGAAGGACCGTGTTCAGCCAGGGCGCGCCGCTCACGACGGCTGAGCAGGCGCACTCCGAGCATACCGAGGGCAGCGGGCAGCAGGGTGATCGCGGCCGCGACGGTGGCCAGCACCGTGACGGCGGCGCCGATTCCCATGCCGGCCAGGAAGTTGACGTTCAGCACGAGCAGGCCGAGCAGAGCGATCACCACCGTGCCACCGGCGAAAAGCACTGCACGACCGGAGGTGTTCAGCGCCCGGATGGCCGCGTCCTCGGGCTGCAGACCGGACTTCAGGCCGCTGCGGTAACGGGTGACGATGAAGAGCGCGTAGTCGATACCCACGCCCAGACCGATCAGCGCGGCCAGGGTGGGCGCGATCGAGGAGAGCGACATGGCGTGCGAGAGCTGGCCGATGGAAAGGATTCCCACGCCGACGCCGAACAGCGCGACCATGATCGGCATCAGACTGGCGAACAGCGAGCCGAAGGTGATGAAGAGGATGACCGCGGCCGCGATCACCCCGAAGACCTCACTGCCGCCCGGCGGTTCCTGGGTGGCGTTCTGAATCACCTGGCCGCCGAGTTCGACCTGCACGCCGTCACCGTCGATCGCCTGGGCGGTGTCGATGACCTTCTCGACGTCCTCCACCGGGATGTCCGCCGTCAAGGCGTCGAACTGCACGGTGGCGAAGGCGATCGTGCCGTCCTGGCTGACCTGTGTGGCCCCGGCCTCGTCGTAAGGACCGGTCACCCCGGACACGTGCGGCAGCCCGGAGACCTCGGCGAGCATCGCCGACACCCGCTGCTGGACCCCGGCGTCGGAGATCTTGCCGTTCTCGGCGTGGACGACGATCTGGCCGGTGTCACCGGCCTGTGCGGGGCTGGCCTGCTCCAGGAGATCCAGCGCCTTGGAGGATTCCGTTCCGGGCAGGCTGAACTCGTCGGAGTACGCGGTGCCGCGTGACGCGTTGGCGGCCCCCAGGCCGACGAGCAGCGTGATCCATAGCGCGAGAACGACGTACCGGTGCTGATAGCACCATCGGGCGAGTGCGGACATGGCGGATGAGTCCCCTCCGGGCGGGATGACCGGTTTTGAATTCCTGCGAACGCGGGCAACGGTGCCCACCCCTAGAAGGATCGTGATCTTGGGTCCCGGGCACATCGTCCAGCCATCGACACCTGGAGCTACTACGGGCGCGGTACTTCCCTGAGTCGCGCAGTAGGGGTCACAGGGCAGCCTTGTGACGATCCAGGTGGGTGGCCCGTTCCGCCCGCGCCCGGGGAGCACCAGACTCGACAGCGTGACCATGACCCACCTGCCCCCTCGGCCGGCCATCCGGCCGACCCGGCCCCGACCAACGGAAAACCTCACTCTGGTCGAGGCGATCGCGCCGAACTGGTTCGCCGCCGTGATGGGTACGGGAATCATCGCCACGGCCGCCGTCGCGCTGCCCCGAGGCCTGTCCACGACCCCGGGCGTGCGCGATTTCGCGGTCGGGGCCTGGCTTCTGGCCACCACGATGCTGGTACTGATGACCGGCGCCTTCGCCGCGCAATGGATCTCGCACCGGGATCGGGCCCGGTCGCACCACCGGCACCCGGTCGTCGCGCACTTCTACGGTGCACCGCCGATGGCTCTGCTCACGGTGGGTGCGGGAACGCTGCTCGTGGGTGAGGACGTGATCGGCGCGCACGCGGCGGTGACCGTCGCGTGGACCCTCTGGCTGATCGGCACGGCGCTGGGTCTGGCGAGCGCCCTCGCCGTGCCCTACTGGCACATCACCGGCGCTCTGGGTGATGATTCCCGCCGTCCGGACGCCGCGTTCGGCGGCTGGCTGATGCCGGTCGTGCCGCCCATGGTCTCCGCCGCGACCGGGGCCGCGCTGCTGCCGCACGTGCCCGCGGGCCAGCCGAGGCTCACCCTGTTGCTGACGCTGTACGGCCTGTTCGGGATCAGCCTGATCGCCTCGGGCCTGGTCGTCACGCAGCTGTGGGGCCGCCTGCTGCGGCACGGCCTGCCCCCGGCGAAACTGGTTCCGACACTGTGGATCGTGCTCGGACCGCTGGGTCAGTCGGTGACGGCGGCGAACGCCGTCGGCCGGCGCGCCGATCTGGCCGTCACCGATCCGCTCGCCACGGCCCTGCGCACCCTCGGCGCGGTCTACGGACTTCCGGTGCTGGGCTTCGCCCTGTTGTGGGCCGTCCTCTCCCTGACCCTGACCCTGCGCACCGCGCGGACCGCACCGGGTCTGCCGTTCGCCCCGACCTGGTGGGCCTTCACCTTCCCGGTGGGCACCTGTGTGACCGGGGCCGCGGGTCTGGCCTCGGCCACCGGTGCGCAGGCCCTGGAGTGGCTGGCCGTGGCCCTGTTCACCGGTCTTCTCACCGGCTGGATCGTCGCCGCGGCCGGCAGCCTGAACGCTTGGCGCACCGCCCGGCACCCCGTCGCACCGGCCTGGGCCTACACGATCTGACCCACCGACGGGGGACGATGAGGGCAACACCTGCGCCCGAGCTGAACAACCGGCAATGACGGTGAAATCCAGACCCGTGCTCCGTAACGCCGTGTTCATGGCCTGCCCGTACCGTCGGAACTTCGGCAGCAGGCTCCGGCGAGCCCAACGGTGTGACGGAGGGGAAGTTCAGGCGTATGAGTACAGCCCGCACGCGTGACGGTCAGCTGCACATCCCGACGATCGACCTGGCCACGTTCCGTGACGGCCTGGCGGCCGATCGCGCCCTGGTGGCCGCGGAACTGGACCGGGCCGCGTCCACCGTCGGGTTCGTCCAGGTGGTCGGGCACGACATCCCGGCCGCGGTGGAGACCGGAATGGTCTCCGCGATGGACAGCTTCTTCGGCCTGCCGATGTGGCAGAAGAAGGCCCTGCGCCCGGCGTCACCGGAGTTCAACCGCGGGTACACCCCGCCGCGGGCCGAGCGCCTCAGCCTGAGCCTGGGCGTCGACTCCCCCGCCGATCTGTTCGAGTCGTTCAACGTCGGCCGCAGCTCCGAGGACTTCCCCGGCCTGGGCCTGGACGATCTCCAGTACGCACCGAACCTGTGGCCGCTGCGCCCGGAGAGCTTCGAGCCGAGTGTGATGATCTGGTTCGCCGAGGCCGCCCGGGTCGCCCGCGAGGTGACCTCGGTGATGGCCGTGGCGCTCGGGCTGGACGATGACTTCTTCGCGGGCTATCAGGACCATGCCCTGGAAGTACTGCGTCTGAACAACTACTGCGTCCCGGCCGACGAAAAGCTGCTGTCGCAGGACCAGGTCGGCATGGGAGCCCATACCGACCACGGCATCGTCACCGTGCTGTGGGCCGACCCGGAGATCAGAGGCCTGCAGATCCTCGACCAAGACGGCACCTGGCACGACGTGATGCCCACCGCCGGTGCACTTCTGGTGAATCTGGGCGATCTGGCAGCCCACTGGACCAACGACCGCTGGGTCTCCCCGCTCCACCGCGTGCTGCCGCCCACCGACGACGAAGGCCATCTGGTACGCCGCCGCTCGGCTGCCTTCTTCCACGACGGCAACGCCGATGCAGTGATCTCCGTGCTACCCGGCTGCGCCGACGAGGGGAAACCCGCGCACTACGAGGCCGTCACCGTGGCCGAACATCTCGCCGCACAACAGAACGACTCCCGGGGACTGGCCGTCAAACCCAGCCCGAGCCGGGATGCCGCACCGCTCCTGGGCGTCAACCCCTAAGCCCTAGGCCGCTGCCCGGTACTGGGTGCTCATCAGAAGGGCGAAGACCTCGTCGCGCCACGAGCGGGAGCCGGACGGGTACCCGCGCATCTGCTCCCAGTACTCGTCGATCGCCTCCCGGGCAGCGGCAGACAGGCGGGTTCCGGTGGGCTCATCGAGCTGATCGCCGAAAGCGGCGACTCCTTCGGCGATTCCGAGGAGACGTTCGAGCAGGGCGGCAGAGGGGTTCATGTCCACGGCATCGGCAAACGGGTGACCCCGCTTGACCGTCGTGGGCTACCCGATATCGATCTTGCCCTGCACCCGGCGGCCGATCTCGGTGAGCTGGGACAACTGCTCCGGCGTCAGCTGATCGATCAGCATCTCGCGCACGGCTCGCACATGCCCCGGGGCGCTGGCCGCGAGCTTGGCCCGACCGGCATCGGTCAGCTCGGCGTTCATGCCCCGCCGGTCTTCCTCGCACTCCACGCGGCGGACCCATCCGGCCTGCTCGGCCCGGGTGACCGCGCGGGTGACGCCGCTCCGGGTGGAGAGGGTGAGATCGGCCAGCTCACGCATCCGCAGGCGGCCACCCGGCGCCTCGTCGAGGCGGACCAGGATGTCGTAGTCGGTGAGCGTCAGGTCGGACTCGGCCGCCAGCTGCCGGTCGAGCGCCGCGAAAAGCATGCGGGTGCTGTCCAGATAGGCCCGCCAGGCGGACTGCTCGGCCTCGTTCAGCCAGGCCCCACGGTCTGGGGCGTCGTTCTCATCCACCCGGTCCAGCCTACCGTGATTGGTTGACGACGCAACGACCTCGGTGGCACCATGGTACTTGTCGGTGCAACGACTACGCGCGCATCGTGTCTTCCCCCCGAGACACGGCGCTGCGACTGCACCGGCTCGGTAAGTACAGCTTGCCGTCCTGCCTGAATCCCCCTCCGAGGCAGGACGGCAAGCGCTTTTGGCACTCGATGCCCGCAGACGACGGAGCCCCGGGACCTGAGGGTCCCGGGGCTCCGCCGTCGTACGTCAGTGCTTGAAGGCGTCCTTGACGTGCTCGCCGGCCTGCTTGAAGTCCGCAGAGGTCTGGTCGGCGCGGCCCTCGGTCTCGAGACGCTCGTCGTCCTTGCCCTTGCCGACGGCTTCCTTCACCTTGCCGACGACGCTCTGGCCAGTGTTCTTGATCTTGTCGGTGGCGCTCATGGCGGCCCTCCCGTCGCATCGGTATCCGTTGTCCGGATGCCCTCACTCTTCCTCGGTACGGCCAGGTCCGCATTTCGGGGCGCACCCCCGACCCCAACCCCTCAGTGGAAAGCCAGGGTTTCCATTTTGCGAAGCTCGAGTTTAAATATTTTCATGAGTGACGAACTAGAAGCGATTCTCAGGAGCGTCGCCTCGGGGGAAATGAGTCCCGAGGCGGCCATGAAGGCCATGGACGAGCAGAAGGCGAGCGGCGCATCCGTGCCAAGTCAGCCGGGTCAGCCGGGTCAGCCGGGTCAGCCGGTGGCGCCCTCGTTCGGCCGCCCGGCGGGTCAGGCCGGTGGCACGCCCCCCATCACCGGCACGATCGACACCGTGCGGGTGCTCGGCTCGTACCGGGCCGTCCAGGTCGTGGCCGACCCGACCGTGGCCCAGCTCTACGTGAGCGGTCCGCACCGCATCAACCAGGAGGGCACCACCCTCGTCGTCTCGGGCACCGGCCCGCTGGACGAGCGGGCCAACCGCCAGGGCGGCAACCTGCTGGGTGGCTTCAGCTTCAGCGATCTGCCCAAGACCCTCACCTGGGCGCGGTCGTGGAAGGAGCATCAGCTGCTGGTGCGGGTGAATCCCGCGCTGCTGGTCGAGCTGGAGGCCACCGGCGCCGAGGTGAAGCTGAACGGCCTGGTCGGAGGGCTGAAGGCGCGCGTGGTGGCGAGCTCGCTCAAGGCCGACAAGTTGCGCGGCCGGCTCGATGTCGAGGCGATGTCGTCGTCGGTGAAGCTCAGCGCCGTGCCGCTGGGCGAGTCCCGGTTCTACGCCGAGTCCTCGTCCGCCCGGCTCACCCTGCTGGAGGGCAGCGACCTGCGGATCTCCGGGACCAACCGGATGGGCCGGCTGCAACTTCCCGACCAGCCGGTCAGCACCCTGCCCCTGGACGACCAGATCACGCAGTCCATGGTCGGTAACGGGCGCGATCTGCTGAAGATCGACGCGGTGATGAGTTCGGTGACGGTCGGGGCCCAGATCTGGGACGAGGTGCCCCTGTGAGCCGCGGTCCCCTGGCCGGGGGATCCCGGGAGTACCGGGCCCCTCAGCAGTGCCCGGTCTGCAGCGAGGATCTCCACGTCACCCAGCTCGGCTGCGACGCCTGTGGCACGGGCATCAGCGGGCACTTCCACCAGTGCGACTTCTGCGCGCTCGAGGAGTCGGAACTCGACGTGCTGCGGGTCTTTCTCGCCTCCCGCGGCAACATGAAGGAGCTCGAGCGCCATCTCGGGGTCAGCTACCCCACCGCGCGGGCCCGGTTCGACGACCTTCTGACGAAGCTCGGTCTGCGGCCCACCGCACCCACCGCACCCACCGCACCGGCCACTGCGGCGAGCGCGACGGAACGTGACGCTTCTGCGGCCCCGGACGAGGCGGCCAGACTGGCCACCCTGCGGGCCCTGGCAACGGGGGAACTGGGCGTGGACGACGCCCGCACGATCCTCGGACAGTGATCAGGCGCCCTCGCACCGGCCCTCGACGTCGACAAATCAGCTCGTCAACGGGGGTTTTCCGAGTGCGGGGGTGCACCTGTCAGTGACCGGTGAACACCGGCAGAATGCTCGCTCGGCGGCGCGATACCCGCCCGGCCTCCTGATTCAACGGGTGCCGGGAGGTGTGTCACATCACGCGGCGACCGTGACCCACGGTCGCCGAGTCGTTCGTACCGGCCGGCCATCGCGATGGTGGCCGGACAGACGGAAACCGCGCGCCGACAGATGTCGAGCGAGTACACGGCCGGTGTTCTCGGGCCACCGGAGGGGATGTCCCGCCGGCACGGGCCGTGTACTCGCTGGTCTGTCTTTCTGGCCGGTCAGACGTTCGCGACGGGTCGGCATCGCGGGCTCACTGGGTCTGCGAGAGATCCGTGGTGGTGCCGTCCGTGGTGGTGCCGTCCTGCGTGGCGGTGCCGTCCTGGCTCTGGCCGAACTGCTGGGTGCCGGTCCCGCCTTGCGTCCCGGTGCCCCCCTGAGTCCCGGTGCCCCCCTGAGTCCCGGTGCCCCCCTGAGTCCCGGTGCCCCCCTGAGTGCCGCCCTGACCGAACGGCTGGGTGCCCTGCTGGGACTGACCCCCGAAGCCACCCTGACCGCCGAAACCGCCCTGTCCACCGAAACCGCCCTGTCCACCGAAACCGCCCTGTCCACCGAAACCGGTCTGGCCGCCGGTGCTGCTGGACGACGAAGCGCCCCGGTCGTGACCGACCACATAGCCGGTCGCGAAACCGACACCGAGAAGCAGGACACCACCGATGACCGCAGCGGCCACCGGCGTCTTCAATTTGTCGGTGAACGCACCCGAACGACCACCGGCCACCGGCGCGCCACCGAGCTGGTCCGGCGGTACCTCGAAGGTCAGTGGCGGCTGCTGGACGTACGGCTGTCCCGGCGCGACCGCCGAACCACCGTTCAGGCCGACGGCCTGCCCCTGGACCGGGGACTGGACCGGGGACTGGACCGGGGACTGAACCGGTGTCTGAACCGGTGCCGGACCGGATGCCGCAGGCCCGGACGCCACCGGCTGACCGACCGGTGCAGGCTGCGGCGACGCCCACATCGGGGCGGCCTGTGTCTCGTTCTCGTTCTGGGCAGGGGCCGGGTGGTTGTTCACCGGCGCCGCGGTCGTCGTGTGCCCCTGGTTGTCTGCCATGTGTTCAGAGTTGGTGGCCGGGATGAGCGAACCCCGCATCCGGGCTGTGAACCAGCTATGAGATGCACAGCTTCGCCTCCGGGCGGAAAACAGCGAGCCGGTGGCCTGATGGCCACCGGCTCGCTGTCCCCTCCTGAGGAATTCCTATTTCACCTCGCGCCGAGAGGTCAGAACACCCCCGGCCACCAGGGGCACAACCATCCAGAGCAGGCACGTCAGGAGCACCTTCGCCCAGTCCTCACCACTGATCGGGTCGGTGGCGTTGAGCACCTCCAGCGTCGACTGGGGGTTCACCCACTCGATCGGGGTCTGGAGGGCGGAGAACAGCGAGAGCAGGGAGAACGCGATCGGCAGGGCGAAGAAGCTGACGATCGCGACCGGGGTGCTGGAGAACAGCAGGCCGAACCCGACACCGATGGCGAAGTAGATCGCGACGTACAGCAGCAGGGTGCCGATGGACGTGGCGGTGTGGTCCCAGGGATCGTCACCACTGCTGATCGCGGTGGCCACGGCGGCGACGACCAGCGTGATCGCCACGGTGACCACGGCCAGGGCCACGGCGGCCAGCAGTTTCGCGACGATCACCCGGCCGCGCTGCGGAACCAGGGTGAATGTGGTGAGGGCGGTGCGCTGGCTCCACTCGCTGGTGACGGTCATGATCCCGACCACCGGGCCGAAGATCGTGATGGGGAACGAGGCCAGACCGGTGTAGTTCACCCAGCTGCCCTCGTCCGAGCCCCAGATCGCCATCGCGCCGATCACCAGGATCACCAGCCCGGCGGTGATGATCAGCAGCCAGCGCCCGGCCCGGGTGTCGGACATCTTGCGCAGCTCGATCCGGGTCAGCGTGAGCATCCCCGGCGTGCTGATCTTCGTGGACCCGGTGGCGCCGGGAGCGGCCCAGGCGGGAAGGGCGGAGTGCTGTGCGGTCGGGGCGCTCATCGCGCGACCTCCATCGGGGCAGCGGACGGATTGACGGCACCGGCCGGGGCGGCGGTACTGGCGGTGGCGGTGAGCTGGAGGAACAGGGCTTCCAGGCCGGCGCCGTCGGCGGGGCGCAGTTCGGTCAGCACCGCACCGGTCGCGGCGGCCGTACGACCGATCACGAGCGGTTCGGCGTCGGTGAGGAACGCGCCGTCCGCGGTCGGGGTGATGGTGACCCCGGCACGCCGCAGGGCGTCGGCCAGGGCCTCCGGCTCCAGGGCGCGCACCAGGGTGCCCGCACCGGCCAGCAGTTCCTGCTTACTGCCGTCGGCCGCGATCCGGCCGCTGCCGATCACCACCAGATGGTCTGCGACCGCTTCGATCTCGTGCAGCAGGTGGGACGACAGCAGCACCGTTCCGCCGCGGTCGGCGAACTCGCGCAGCAGACCGCGCATCCAGAAGATGCCCTCGGGGTCGAGGCCGTTGGCCGGCTCGTCGAGCACCAGGGTGGACGGGTTGCCGAGCAGGGCGTGAGCCAGGCCGAGACGCTGGCGCATACCCAGGGAGTAGTTGCCGACCCGCTTGTCGGCGGCCTTCTTGTCCAGGCCCACCAGGTCGAGCACCTGGCCGGCGCGCTCGCGCGGCAGACCGAGCACCATCGTGCCGAGGGTGAGCACCTCGCGGCCGGTACGGCCGGCGTGCTGAGCGGAAGCGTCCAGGAGCACGCCCACTGCACGCCCGGGGTTGGGGAGGTCCCGGTACGGGACGCCGTCGATCAGCGCGCGCCCGCCGGTCGCCGGGGTGAGGCCGCACAGAATCCGCATCGTGGTCGATTTTCCGGCGCCGTTCGGGCCGAGAAAACCAGTCACTGTGCCGGTCTCGCACCGGAAGGACACGTCGGCGACAGCGGTCTGGGTGCCGTATCGCTTCGTCAGGTTCTCGATCTCGATCACGGGAACAACTCTGCCGTCCCGGGCCGGCCGACCGCGTCCGTCTTCGGACCGATCAGTCATCACCTGAGGATGACCCCCAGGTAGACGAAAGTAGGTGGTCGGTTCGCCCTGGGGCGATGGTGGCCGCCCGATCGGGTTGCCTACGGTGGCCTGGTGAGCACGGGCGGACGATGGTTCTCGGGCTGGATCCCGGCGGAGCTGGACGAGGGTGTGCGCGCCCGCGAGCTGCGGCGTTCCCCCCGTGACTGGGCGGTGGACACCGTCCTGTTCCTGATCTGCCTGGGGATGGGCCTGCTGCTGGCCGTGGCCGGTACCGAGCCCACTCCCCCGCCGTCGCGGATCCTGATGGTGGCCGACGGGCTGTTCGGTATCCCCTGCGTCGTGCTGATCTGGTGGCGCCGTCGCTGGCCGGTCCGGCTCGGGCTGCTGATGGCCGTGCTCTCCACCTTCTCCTCGATCGCCGCGGTACCGGCCCAGGTGCTGTTGTTCACCGTGGCCGTGCGCCGTCCGCTGCGTCACGTCGCCCTGCTGGCGGTGATCAACCTGGCCGCCGGGGTCGTCTACGTCGTCGTCCGGCCCGACCTGAACACCGAGCCGGTGACCAGCCTCGTCGTGGCTGTCCTGCTGATCGGCGCAGTGGTGGCCTGGGGCCTGTTCGCCCGGGCCCGCTACCAGCTGATCCTCTCGCTGCGCGATCGGGCCGAGCGGGCCGAGAGTGAGCGGAACCTGTTGCTGCAGCAGGCCCGCCAGTCCGAGCGCACCCGTATCGCCCGGGAGATGCACGACGTGCTCGGCCACCGGATCTCGCTGATCACCCTGCACGCCGGGGCCCTGGAGTTCCGCGCCGACAAGGCCGGGCCGGAGGTGGCCGAGTCCGCCGCGGTGATCCGGGCCAGCGCGCACCAGGCGCTCCAGGACCTGCGCGAGGTGATCGGCGTACTGCGGGCCGGGGACACGGAAGACTCCCCGGCCCGGCCGCAACCCACCCTGTGTGACATCCCCGACCTGGTGGCGGAGTCCCGGGCGGCGGGCATGCATGTCACCCTCACGCTCGACGGTGATCAGGGCGCGCCCGAGCTGATCGGCCGCACGGTGTACCGGATCGTTCAGGAGGGCCTGACGAATGCCCGGAAACACGCACCCCACACCGCCGTCACCGTGTCGGTGGCCGGTGGTCCGGGCCGGGGCATCGACGTGAGCGTGCTGAACCGGTCCCCGCTGGCACCGCCCGACGTACTACCGGGAGCCGGGCAGGGACTGGTCGGGCTGGCCGAACGGATCAGCCTGACCGAGGGACGCCTGGAGCACGGCCGCGTCTCGTCCGGCGACTTCCGGCTCACCGCCTGGTTGCCCTGGTCGGTCCCCGACGAGGAAGGTGGTCCGGGTGACACCTGAGAAGACCCGCGTGCTGATCGTGGACGACGACGCACTGGTGCGGGCCGCGCTGCGGATGATGCTCTCCGGCAGCGACGAGGTGGAGGTGGCCGGGGAGGCCGACGACGGGTCCCAGGTGCTCGCGGCGGTGCGGGAGACCCGGCCCGACGTGGTGCTCATGGACATCCGGATGCCCCGGGTCGACGGCCTGGCCGCCACCGAGCAGCTGATGCGACAGCCCTCACCCCCGCAGGTCATCGTGCTGACCACGTTCGACGCCGACGAGTACGTGCTGCGGGCGTTGCGCGCCGGGGCCGGCGGCTTCCTGCTGAAAGACACGCCCCCGGCCGATCTGGTGCGCGGCATCCGCACGGTGGCGGCCGGCGACGCGATGCTCTCCCCCGCCATCACCCGTCGCCTCATCGAGCACGTCGGTGCGCCGTTGCCGCAGGCGCCCTCGCGCCGCGAGGAGGCCCGGGCCCGGCTGGAACCCCTGAGCCCTCGCGAGCGCGATGTCGCCGTCGCGGTGGGACGGGGCGGGTCGAACGCGGAGATCGGCGATGAGCTCTACATGAGTGTTGCCACGGTGAAAGCGCATGTCTCACGGGTGATGACGAAGCTCGGGGTGACGAACCGCGTGCAGATAGCGATCCTGGCCCACGACGCGGAGCTGGGCTGAAAAACCCTGTTCGTGATCATGCAAAACCTCCCCGGAGTTCTAGAACTGTCGCCGCAAGAGTTCTAGAACACTGGGGAGGTTTTGCATGATCACGGAAGGTTTGGGGCGTCGCTGAAGGCTTGGGGCGTCGCTGAAGGTTTGGGGCGTCACGGAAGGTTTGGGGCGTCACGGAAGGCTTGAGGCGTCACGGAAGGTTGGGGGCGGCCTTCGGGGTTGCGAAGGCCTTCACCACGTTGCGGGTGACCAGGGCCGCGACCTGCTGGGCGCGGGCGTCGGCCTTGATCCGGCGGCCGGTCGCGTCGGTGCAGGCGCCGCTCACGGTGCAGGCCCAGGCCTGCGTTCCGGCAGTGAAAACGCCTGCTCCGGAAGGCTTCTCGCGATAGGTGGTGGCCTGGGTCTGACCGCAGGCAAGGTCGGCGGAGGCCGCCACGGACGCGTCCGACGGGACGGCGACCCGGTCGAGCCGCCCGGACACCAGACGCCGCAACACCTCGCCGTTCCGCACCGATCCACCCTCGAAGCCCCACCAGGTGGGGTCGGCCACGGTGAGTGCGGTGGCCCAGTTGGCCCGGCAGGTGGCCACCGAGCCGGTGAGTTGGGAGGACGCCGCGGTCGCCGCGGCCGCGACAGTGAAAGTTCGCGGGGCGGTGGAATTACGGACGACGTTGACCTCGGCGGAGCCGGCCCCGAAGAACGCGAGGTTGGTACCGGCGTCGACGGCCTTGCGCACCGAGGTACGCATCTGCGCGGTCCAGTACCGGCTGTCCCCGTCGACCAGCAGGGCTGTGGCGCCGTCGATCAGGCCGGGTGCGGCGGCCAGGTCGGCATCGGTCAGGTAGACGACATCGGTTCCGGTGCGCTCGATCTGCGCGATCAGCCCGGCATCGGCCACCAGCCCGCCACCACCGTCGCCGGTGACCAGCGGGCGGTCGAGGGTGACGGTGCGGCCCTTGCCGACCGAACTCTTACGCCCGGTCGCGGCCCAGGTCATCGGTGAGGTCAGCACGACCACCCGGCCCGCGGCCCCGGAACGGGCGGAGGTGACGGTGAGCGGCACGTAACGACTGGCCCCGCCCAGGTCGAGGCGGATCAGGTAAGTGCCCTCGGGCCAGCCGGTGGTGTCGATCGAGGAGGTCGAGGTCCAGTTCGCCGCTGTACCGGTCTGCGCGGTGGCCGGGAACGTGCTCTCCCACACCTGGCGGGCGCCCGCCCCGCCGTACCAGCCGAGCCGATAGGCCCGGGCGTGGGTGGCGCCGTTGCCCCGCAGGAACAGGGACACCTTCTCGCCGGGGGCCGCGGAGGTCGCCCCGGCGTACGCGGTGAGCCCTTGCGCCGCGGCCCGGGTGGTGCCGATACGCCAGGTGCGCGTGCCGGTCTTGGCGTTCTCTGCCGCGACGGCCCCGGAGGCCTGACTGACCAGCCCACCCCGCACCGACTGGGCGTCGGTGGACGCTGGTACGCCCCCGTCACCGGCACTGAAAAGCCCGGCCAGGCCGCCCAGGGCGGCGAGGGCGGTCACGGCGAGCACACGCGGGGACGGCACGAAGACTGATTCTGGCGGGATTCCGGCGTCCGGTGCTAATCCGCGAGCTCATTCGGCCGCCGGCCCGCGCGAGACGGAGGCGAGTCACCCCTTTCACACGCGCTCCAGACCTTGTGCAACCTACGGGGTCGTAGGTTACGGTTACGTAAGTAAAGAACGTGGATCAGCCGACCTACACCCAGCGACAGGGGTCTTCCGTGACCGCATCGACCAGCGCGGCCGACGCCGGCGACATGAACACCTCCGTGGCCGAGGCCGGCCCCACCTCCGACCCGGACCAGCGCGCCCCCCGCCGGCAGCAACTGCCCCTGACCTACGGGCGCAAGAGCAACGTCGAGATCGCCTTCCTCTGGTTCTTCGTCGTCGCTCCCCTCGTAGCGGTCGCCGCAGCGATCCCGGTGGCCTGGATCGGCGGCTGGCTGGGCTGGACCGACGTGGTGCTGTTCACGGTGATGTACCTGTTCACCGGCCTGGGTGTGACCGTCGGCTTCCACCGCTACCTGACCCACGGCTCGTTCAAGGCCAAGCGGCCCATGCGCATCCTGCTCACGGTCGCGGGCACGATGGCGATCGAGGGTGCGCCGATCCGCTGGGTCGCCGACCACCGCCGCCATCACCAGTTCTCCGACGACGAGGACGACCCGCACTCTCCCTGGCGCTTCGGCGAGACCGTGCCGGCTCTGGCCAAGGGCATGGTCTGGGCTCACATGGGCTGGCTGTTCACCCGGGAGAACTCCAACTCGCGCCGGTTCGCCCCCGACCTGGTGGCCGACAAGGACATCCGCTTCATCCAGAAGAACTTCGTCTTCTTCCTGCTGGCCAGCCTGTTCGGCCCCGCGATCATCGGCGGTCTGGTGAGCCAGTCGTGGCACGGCTTCATCACCGCGTACTTCTGGGCCGGGCTGGTGCGCATCGCCCTGATCCACCACGTCACCTGGGCTGTGAACTCGGTCTGTCACGTGATGGGCGAACGGCCCTTCAAGACCACCCTGAAGGACCGCGCCTCGAACGTGTGGCTGCTGGCCATCCCGAGCTTCGGCGAGTCGTGGCACAACCTGCACCACGCCGACCCGACCTGCGCCCGGCACGGTGTCGACCCCGGCCAATGGGACATCTCGGCGCGGCTGATCTGGCTGTTCGAGAAGGCCGGCTGGGTCTGGAACGTGAAATGGCCCAAGGAGAACCGGATCGAGGCCAAGCGGATCGAGCAACCCGCCTGAGCCGACCAGAAACGATTGAGGACGCACCACACGAGTCGTGTGGTGCGTCCTCAATTTTGGTTGAGGATGGCTGGATGGACATCGCCGAGGCCCTGAAGTTCTGCCAGGACAACCACAACGCCGTGCTCACCACCCTGAAGAAAGACGGCGCCCCGCAGATGTCACCGGTGACGGTGGGCGTGTCGGGCGACGGGACCCAGGTGGTGATCAGTACCCGCGAGCCCGCGATGAAGGTCAAGCACCTGCAGCGCGACGCCCGGGCCTGGCTGGCCGTGTTCACCGACGAGTTCTACGGCCCGTGGGTGCAGATCGCCGGACCGGCCGACGTGGTCACGCTGCCCGCCGCGCTGCCCCTGCTCGAGGACTACTACCGGAGCATCTCCGGGGAACACCCGGACTGGGACGACTACCGCGCGGCGATGCAGCGTGAACGCCGTTGCCTGATCCGGATCACGCCGACCGAGGTGGGGCCGACGATCTCCGGCTGAGAACTAGTCGGTCTTGCCGTCGGCGTGGATCGTGCTGAAGCCCGTGTACCTGGTGAGCACCTCGGGCAGCACGATCGAGCCGTCGGCCTGCTGCCCGTTCTCCAGCACCGCGGCCATGGTGCGGCCGATCGGCAGGCCCGAGCCGTTCAGCGTGGCGACGAACTCACGCTTGCCCTCGTCGGTGCGCGTACGGATGTTCGCGCGCCGCGCCTGGAACTGACCACAGTCCGAGCAGGACGAGATCTCCCGGTAGGTGTCCTGCCCGGGCAGCCAGACCTCCACGTCGTAGGTCATCTGGGCGCTGAAACCGGTGTCTCCCGCGGCCAGCAGGATCGTGCGGTGGGCCAGCCCCAGTTTCTGCAGCACCGCCTCGGCGTGACCGACCAGCTTCTCGAGCTCGCTCTGCGAGGAGTCGGCGGCGACGATGCGCACCATCTCGACCTTCTCGAACTCGTGCAGCCGGATCAGGCCCCGGGTGTCGCGACCGTAGGAGCCGGCCTCCGAGCGGAAGCACGGCGTCCAGGCGGTGTAGGCCAGGGGCAGGTCGCCGGGCTCGACGATCTCGTCGGCGTGCAGGTTCGTCAGCGGAACCTCGGCCGTCGGGATCAGGTAGAGGTCACGCGTGCCCGCCGCGGTGCGGAACAGGTCTTCCTCGAACTTCGGCAGCTGACCGGTGCCGAGCAGGGCGCTGGGCATCACCAGGTGCGGCACCGAGAACTCGGTGTATCCGTGCTCGCGGGTGTGCAGGTCGAGGAAGAACGAGGCCAGACCCCGCTCCAGCGCTGCCCCCGCGCCCCGGGCGACCCGGAACCGCGGGCCCGACAGCTTGGTGGCCCGGGCGAAGTCGAGAATGCCCGTGCGCTCCCCCAGCTCGACGTGGTCGCGCGGGGTGAAGTCGAACTGTGGCGGGGTTCCCCAGCGGCGGATCTCGGTGGCGTCCTCGTCGCTGAAGCCGTCAGGCAACGTGTCCAGCGGCAGGTTGGGGATGTTCAGCATCAGGTCACGCAGGTCGGCACTCGCCGCCTCGGCGCGCTCCTCGGCCTGCTTGATCTCGTCCTTCAGCTCGCGGGCGCGCTCTTTCAGCGCGGTCACGTCGCCGCCGGCCTTGGCCGTCTTGCCGACCTCACCGGCCAGCTTCTTGGACTCGGCACGCAGGTCGTCCGCCGTCTTGATGCCGGAGTTCCGGCTGGACAGCAGTTCTTCCAATGCGGCCGAGTCGAGTGTGTAGCCTCGGCGGGCGAGCCGGCGAACCGCCTCATTGCCCGGGTCGAGCAGGGCGCGCGGGTCGTGCATCGAAGGACCTCTCAGCAGGTAGGGCTTTTGCCGTCATCGATGCTACCGGCGCACCTGTGTTCATCTCTCCCGGTATTTCGCGTGGCGTGCTTGCCGGATCTGTTCACCCGGGACGGCGAGAATGCCGACCATGGCCATCGATCCCTCCACCACCCACACCCTGAACAGCCCCGACGGCGCCGAGCTGGTGGTGACCGCGCACGGCGGTCACGTGCTCGGCTGGGCCCCGGCGGGCGGTCCGGCCCGCTTGTGGCTGAGCCCCACCGCCGAGAGCGGGCCCGGCCTGGCCGTGCGGGGCGGCGTTCCGGTGATCTTCCCGCAGTTCGCCGGGCGCGGGCCGCTGCCGAAGCACGGCCTGGCGCGCAACCGGGCCTGGGTCGTGGTCGAGTCCGGCGCCGGTTTCTGGGAGGCGAAGCTGGAAGACGACGAAAACACCCGCGCGATCTGGCCTCACGCGTTCGAGCTGGTGCTGCGGGTGCAAGCGTCCGGCTCGGTCCTCGATCTGACGCTCACCGCTCGGAACACCGACACCGCGCCCTGGAACTTCACCGCGGCTCTCCACACCTACTTCACCGTCGGTGACCCCACCACGGTGATCACCGGTCTGGGCGGACGGACCGCGGCGGACAATGCCGGGGGCTCACCGGGCGTGCTGGACGATGCCGTGCTCGCACTCGGCACACGCGACGTCGCGATCGCGGGCGCCTCCGGCCCGGTGACCCTGGAAGACCCCGAGCTGGGGCCATTGGTCATCACGGCCAACGGCTTTCCCGACCGTGTGGTCTGGAACCCGGGCCCCGGCCACGGCCTGGGCGACGTGCCCCCGGGCGCCGAGAGCGACTTCGTCTGCATCGAACCGGCCCTGCTGGAACCGACTGAACTGGCACCCGGATCGGTCTGGACGGGCACGGTACGGCTCGATGCGGGCACACTCTCTGCTGACGCATAACTTCGCAATACGTATCGGTCACATGGTCACAACCTGCCAATACCGATAGTTTGATTACGTGGAGTCATGACACTTTGCTAAATCAGCATCGGTGTGGCAGGCTCTCCAACGCACCGGCGCCGAGAGCGCCGGTGCACCAGACTTCTGCTTCGCCCGGGCCCATTTTCGTGTGTCCGGGCGGTGCTGTCTCCGGCCCGCTTCGGCAGTGGCCACATGAGCTCCTCGGTCTGAGCCAGAGGTTGGAGGGACCTTCTGGCTCAGACCGTGGTCTTGGGTGCTCAGGCCGCGGAGCCCAGGTATTCCTCCCAGGACGGCTCACGTACGTCTGCGCCCCGCACCACCCAGGCCGGGCCGCGCGGCGAACGCGGCCGCACCGAGAGCGTCCACCCCATTTCCTCCGGGGTACGGCTGCCCTTGACGTTGTTGCACCGCATGCAGCACGCCACCAGGTTCTCCCAGGTGTCCTGACCACCGCGACTACGTGGCAGCACGTGGTCGATCGTGGCGGCGTGAGCGTCGCAGTAGGCGCACCGGTGCTCATCGCGCCGCAGCACCCCCCGTCTACTCACCGGGATCGCCCGGCCGTGCGGCACCTTCACATAGCGGGAGAGCACGATCACGAGAGGCCGGTCGACGGTGAGGGTCTCACTGATCACTGGATGAGGGCCGTTCTCGACCACGGCCGCTTTACCGGCGAGGACGAGCACGATGGCCCGGCGGAAGGAGACGACGGCCAGTGGTTCATAGCCGGCGTTCAGTACGAGGGTGCGCATCAGCGGCCACCTCCTGGGTCCCGGACGACAAAAGGCGCCGTTCCGTAGGGAACGACGCCTTGAGTGGGCGGCACATGGCCGCCCGGTATCTCGGTGGAACTGGTACTGCTCGCAGGCCCGCTCGTGCGGGCTTGCCGGCGCTGGCCCGGTAACCCGGTATGCGCCCGCGCCCTGGCCGCAAGAAAGTCGCGTATGTGTGGTATCACCTACGACCTCCTCACCGGTATGCCAGCTTGTCGGACTCTGGTTGACAGCGTAAGCGGCAACCCCGTGCCAGATCACTCCCTTTACCTCAGTGATCTGCGTGACGATCCGGCAAACAAAGCGCCGAAGCCCCCACCGGGATCCGGCGGGGGCTTCGGCGGTGAACCTCGAACGAACGCTCAGGCCACCCGGCCGAACGTCACGGCGCTGGTCCAGATGGCACGCTTGCTGAACGACGTACCGGTGCGACCGGCGTCGTACATCATGTTGCCGCCGGCGTAGATCCCCACGTGGTAGGCACTACCACCAGAGGTGAAGAACACCAGGTCGCCCGGCACTGCCTGCGACCGGGAGATGCGGGTGGAGCTCAGCATCTGCTGGTTGGCCGTGCGTGGCAGGTCGATACCGACCTGGCTGTAGATGTAACCGGTGGCACCGGAACAGTCCCAGGCCATGGGTGTGGTGCCGCCGTAGCGGTATGGAACGCCCAGGTAGCGGGCGGCAACGGCTAGCACGGAGGAGCCCCGCGCACTGCCGAATGAACTGGACACACTGGTACCCGTCGACGACTCTCCGCTCACGGCGGAGATAACGACCTTGTTCGGAACAGCGGTGAAATCGCTGCTTTCGAACGATACCGTGGCGGCGACCGGTGCCGTGAGCGATGCCGAAGAAGTCTGGGCGCCGGAAGGTGCCGCGAGGCTTCCCGAGAAGGCGACAGCCGGCTGCACCGCGATCGGGGCAGTGGCCGGGACAGCCGCCTCGGCGCCGGTGGTCGTACGGTTCGCGGCCTGGGAAGACATCCCCATCGTGGCGACGAGCCCGCCCGACATGGCGATCACTGCGCCACCCCGACCGAGCACCGACATCTGGCCGGTCACGGCATGACCCAGAGACGAAAGCGGTGTTGCAGGACGAACAGGCGCGCGATGGCGCGCCGTGGCCCGAGTAGTCACGGTTTACCTCTCCGAACGCCTACGAGGTCAGCTGTCGGGTTCGGATGGGAGAAGTCATCCGGCCGGGATCGCCCTCTGTTCGAGGACGGTGTCCCGGCTTCACCCCAAGGACGTCTGTGGAACGACGCCCGGAATTGGGTCCCCCGCCTCTGCCATGCGGTGTTCGTGTTGCCCCGGGGTGATGGCAGAGCTCGGCGTCCACCTCGGGGGCTTCTCGGAGGGGGAGAAGCGAACGCGAAGCTACCCGAACGCGCGAAGCGATGTCACGTCTGGGTCACGGCAGCCCCAGGAATATTTACGGAACGTGATTGGATCAGCACGTTCGGCCGATCTTTGGTCCTTCGAACGCGGCTTCGGCGCCCCCGATGGGAGGACGCACAGAAGCCTCACCACTACCTTGAACCCCCCGTTCCGCACTCTGAGCTGCACGGGAGCCCGACACGCCGCGGCGCGTCGTGCCATTTTTGACAGTATTGAATCGATCTTGATACGGCCGTTCTCCGCGACTCTGAGTAGAGAAGCCCGGGTGCAGCGAGGGGGCTTCGGTTCTCTGTGCAGGAATGGAGGACGAGGGCCCTCACGGGGCTTTCACGGCACCTTCGGCGGGGCTTCCGGAGGCTTCCGGAGGCTTCCGGACCGACGAAGAGCCCCGCCCCGGCTGCGGCCGGGACGGGGCTCTCCTGGGTTCTTACGGCTTCTGGCGACGTGGTGCGTGTGAGCTGGCGCCGGCCTGCCGGAGGTTTCCCTTCGGGTGGGCCCTCAGACGGCCTCGACGAAGACGTGACGGGCCACGTCGGCCAGCAGCGCGACACCCCCGTCGGCCTCGGCCGAGCGCATCTCCGGCAGCTTGACCACGCTGATCAGGTAACCGGTGGGCGTGCGCTGCGCCTGCACGCGGGAACCGGGCACCATGCCGGCGCCCTGCAACTGCTTCATCAACTGCGTGTCGATCTGGAGCCGCTCGCCGAGGCGGCGAATCATCAGCTCGTTGCTGTTGTCGGCCGCGGCCACGGCGTCGGGAAGGCTGAGCACGCCCTCGCGGAAGGCGTTGGGCAGTGCCTCCGGCCCACCGAGCTCCTCCAGCCCCGGGATCGGGTTGCCGTACGGGCTCTCCATCGGCCCGGCGAGCATCTTGAGCAGTTTCTGCTCGACGTGGTCGCTCATCACGTGCTCCCAGCGGCAGGCCTCGTCGTGGACGAGCTCCCACTCCAGGCCGATCACGTCGAGCAGCAGTCGTTCGGCGAGCCGGTGCTTGCGCATGACCCGGGTGGCCTTCGCCCGGCCGATCTCGGTCAGTTCGAGATGGCGGTCGCCGGAGACATGGAGAAGACCGTCACGTTCCATCCGCGCGACGGTCTGGGACACGGTCGGCCCGGAGTGACCCAGACGCTCTGCGATCCGGGCCCGCAGCGGGACGACGCCCTCTTCCTCGAGCTCGAAGATCGTTCTCAGATACATCTCGGTGGTGTCAATGAGGTCGCTCACGTGCCCATTGTCAACCCTTCGGCAACCAGGCACCATCCACCACCGGCCTGAGAGGCCCCATCTGACGCTTTGTGCGGAGAACGGAACAGCCCGGAAACAAGGGCCGGACACCGCACCCGCCCGCACCCCTCCTCCAGGGGCCGGGAGCCCCCTCAAACCCTCCGCGAACGGAGTGGGGGCAGGCAACAGCCCGCAGGCTCGCCGGGATCTCTGAGGTCAGAGATCTGGAATCCGGCGGTGGCGCGCTGGACGATGCGCGCCCCCTGCGGGCTGCGGTGACTGCCTGGAATTCGCCGGCCGCTGTCGGGGCCGTGAATCACTCTCGAGAAAGAACGAGAGCAGTCCGTCCGGAACGACGGCGGCTAGCTGACTGCCACCTCACGCGTCCGATATGAACTCACTGTCGAACCACCTCCTCTCTCGTGTGCCACGACGGTACGTACGCCCGGCCGCACCCGGCAACGGGTTTTTCCCCGGTTTCTCGGTGGGCGTACGCAGGAGTAGCCCGTCCGGCGGACATCGGGCGCCGGAAGAAGGCATGATCGTGCGAGTGAGCACGGCGTCCGAAGAGATCCGCGCGGCTCTGGCCGGCGCGCTCGAGCTTCCGGTGGGACCGGAACGCATCGAGGCGCTGGACGGGCTGCTGCCATCGGTGTCCGGGGCCGGTAGCGCCCAGGAAGTCGGGTTGCTGGGCACCCAGATCCGTAGCGCCCTCCTGACCGCCTGCCTCGACGCGGGACGGCACGAGCGGGTGCCGGAACTGTTCGGCTGGCTGATGGCCCGCTACGACGAGGCCCCCGACTGGCTCGACGAACAGCTGGGCCGTCTGCTGCTCGCCAACCTGGCCACGACCGGGGCCGGGCTGCTGCCCCATCCCGACGTGTCGCGTTCTTTGATCAACCACATCATCACCGGTACCGAGCAGCGCTACGCCGAGGCCGGTGAGCCCGCGGGCCCGGTGCTGCGGTCACGTTTCCTGTTCACCCGTCACGTGCACGGCATCATCGCCGCGAGCGGTGAACTCGAGGCCTGGCTGGCCGCCGGTCCTTCACCGGCAGGCGCCGGCTGTGCCGACTGCGAGCGGGCCGAGCAGGTGCGTCACCTGGTCGAGCTGGGCGCCTACCAGCGAGCGATCGATCACGCCGGGCCGGTGCTGCGGGCCCCGGCGTCGGAGTGCGAGTCGCAGCCCGCCGGGATGATCGGGGCGGTGATCCCCGCGTTCCTGCGCAACGGGCAGGTGGGCGCGGCGGCCTCGGAACACGTGCGCGCGGTCCGGCTGATCCGTACCCGGCTGGCCGGAGCGGCCGCGGCGGCCGGCATCTCCGGTGATTCCCAGGCCGGTGACGCGCTGGCGTCGATCGCGATCCGGGGCACCGGTGCGGCCGACCAGTTGCTGGCCTGCGCCCGGTCCGGGCGCCTGCGGCACGGACTGGACCTGCTGCGCGAATGGCTGCCGGCGCTGACCGGGGTTCCCGAACCGCTGGAGCAGTTGCAGAACGCGGCGGCGATCGCCCGGCTGGTCTGGAGCCTGACCGAGGCCGGGCGGCCGGGTGAGGTGGTGCTGCCGGTCGCGCGGGCCAGCATGCTGCCGGTCGCCTACCGCACCGGGACCGATCTGACGGTGTCCCTCCTCGGTGAGCGCGCACTGGCCGAGAGCAGTCGCCTGGCGTTGCTTTTCGACGCGCGTAACGAGACCGGCGAGGTCGGCGCGCGACTGCGCGAGACCCTTGGTTCCGGGTCGCTGCCCGACATGCCGCTGGAGGCCTTCGAGCGGGCGGGCCTGGAGCAGTGGACCCCGGAGCAGATCAGCCGGGGGCGCCGCGCCGAGGGCACGGCCACCGACAGCACCGACCTCACCGTGCTGGCCAAGGAGTTCGACGATGCCCTGCGGGCGGACGCGACCGAGGCGATGCGGGCCGTGATGGGCGCGTGGCGCCTGATCCGGTCGTCGATCCGCACCGAGGGAGATCCGTACGCCGAGCAGGCCGCGGCCCGGCTCGACGGCTGGCTGGCGCTGGATGAGATCTCTTCCCATCCGGTCGATCCCGACATGGGACCGCCGTTGGAAGCACGGGTGCTGCTGGAAGCCTCCCAGGCCGCCACCGAGCGGCTGTTCGCGTCCGGCCTGGTTCTGGAGTCGCTGCTGCACGACCAGGCCTGTGTGCTTGTCGCGGCCCAGAACCGTTTGATGGAGCCGGATACCGCGATGGACCGGATCGAGGAGCTGACGGCCGAGGTGGCCGGCACGGGCACCCCGCCCGACCTCGGCGAGGCCCTGTCCCGGCTCGTGCTGGCCCGGGAGATCGCTGCGACCGCCGGTGTGGTGGTACCCGCCCAGATTTCCCAGCTGGTACCGGTTCACGGTGCGGTGCCGGAAGAGGTCACCGGGCTGATCCCGGTCGATCCGCCCGCCGGATCCGATGACGAGCCAGACTTCCCGGAGGACGAGGAGGAGGACGAGGTCAAGCCGATCCACGACCCGGTCCTCACCGAGGCGTTCGGCCCGGCGTCCATGCCGACGTCCCTGATCGGCCCGTTCATCACCACACCGATCCGGGTGACGCCGTCCGACTCCCCCGGGCACCGGCCCTGGCACGGTGACGACGACCCGAAGCAGTCGCGTCGTCAGCTCGACCCGATGGAACAGCTGCGCGCGGAGATGTCACCGGAAGACGTGCGCGAGGTGGCGCAGACGCTCGACCTGGTGAACTTCGACCCGCTCGAGACCTCGATCGCCCAGTTGCGGTCGGTGCCACCGGAACGGCTCGAGCACCGCCACCTGCGGGCCCTGACCCGGATGCTGCGGCTGCGCGCCCGCGACGAACCGCGCTCGGCCGCGGTGAGCACCCTGATGCAGGCCGTGGCCACGCTGCCCGAGGGGGTGCGCCCGCTGGAACGCGCCCAGGCCGGGGCCGACTTGGCCTCGGTGCTCGGCGAGACCGACCCGGCGGCTGCCCTCGCAGTCTGGGACCATGCCGTGGAAGACGCCGAAAGATCAGGCGAGGGGCCTATTCTCGGCACCCTACTGGCTGCCTCGGCAATGCTGAGGCACCGCACGGGTGACGCTTCGATCGCCGCGGCCGACCTGGCCCGGGCAGTGCCGCTGCTCGACCGTTTCGCCCCCGCCGCCCTGGCCGGGCAGTGCCGCGTGGACCTCTCCCGGGTCCTGCTCGAGCTGGAGCGGCCGTTCGCCGCGGCGGCCGCCGCCGAGGCCGCGTTCGCCGACGTGGTCGATGTGCTGCGGGCAGAAGGTATGGAGACGCCGGCGCTGACCGCCGCGCCCGGCGAGCGCCTGGCCCCCGACGAGGTGCAGGTACCCGAGGGCGACATCCCGGCCGAGATCGCCTCTCAGATGCATCTGGCGGGGGCCGCGGCCTTCGCTGCGGCAGAGGCGAACTCGACCGCGGGCACGCCCGGACCGGCCCGGCGCCTGGCGATCCGCAGCGCCCAGTGGCACGCCCGCAACGGCAACCCGATCGGCCAGGCCGAGGCCTGGCAGCTGGCCGCCCGGGTGGCCGGGCGCCCCGGCCGGGTGGCGGCCGATCTGGAGCGGGCCGCCGAGCTGGCCGAGGCCGGCGCCGACTGGGCCCGGGCCGCCACCTGCCGCCGCGAACGGGTCACGGCTGTGCGGGCCGCCTCGGGTGACGACGCCGCGCTGAATGCGCTGGACGAGGCCGACGAAACCCTGAACGACTGGTCTCACGCCCTGTCCGGGCGCCGGGTGCAGCCCTCGGAGCGGGAGCTGGCCGAGCAGCAGATGCGCTGGCACCGGGTCGCCATCGCCGAGCAGCGGGCCCGGCTCCTGGCCCTGGGCGGGTGGTTCGGTGAGGCCATGGAGGTGGCCGACGGGCTGGTGGACGAGTACCGCGAGCTCGGCGACACCTGGTCGGCCCGCGACCTGCAGGGCCTACGCGGCCAGCTGCGCGCCGAGCTCGGCGACCTCGAGGGTGCCGTGACCGACCTGCGCGAGGCGGCGGAAGCGGCCTCGGTGGCGCACGAGACGGAACAGACCCACGGCCTCGGCGCCCGGCTGGCTGCCGTACTCGGCAGCGCCGGCCGCGACGACGAGGCCGAGGCCGCCTGGAACCGCTACTGCGAAAACGGTTCCTGATCACCAAAGCTAGGTCCTCACCCTTGTGTTCGTGATCACGGCAGAGTAGGTGCGCAGCGGCGGGTCAGGGTTCGTGGCGGGTCAGGGTTCGCGGCGGATGACCTGCCAGGCGTCCGGGTCGTCCAGCAACGGCAGGCCGGCGTCGGAACTGATCCGGATCGCCTCCGGATCGGCGCCCACGGGCAGGAACACCAGCCGGTCGTGCATCCGGGAGGGCTGGCCCTGCCAGAACTCGATCTCCACCGGGCGCACCAGGAAACCGCCCCAGTGCGGCGGCACCGGGACATCGTCCGCGCTGCCGGTGTCGGGCCAGCGCTCGCTGAATTCCCTCCAGCGGTCGGCCATCACGGTGCGGGAGGCGACCGGCTGCGACTGGTGACTGGCCCAGGCGCCGATCCGGGAGCCCCACGGCCGCGAGCGGAAGTACTCGGCGGTGGCCCGCTCGTCGACCCGCTCGACCACCCCCCGCACACTGACCTGGCGGTGCAGGGGCATCCAGACCAGGTCGAGCGCGGCGACCGGACGGGCGGTCAGATCGGCGGCCTTGCGTGAGTCGTAGTTGGTGAAGAACACGAACCCCAGACGCTCGGCGTGTTTCAGCAGCACCGTGCGCACCGACGGGGCACCGTCCGCATCGACCGTGGCCACGGCCATCGCGTTCGGCTCGGTCACGCCGGGATGGGCCAGCGCCTCGTCGTACCAGCCCCGGAACTGGGCCAGGGGGCTGGTGGCCAGGTCGGTCTCGGCCAGGCCCGGCACCTGGTAGGACAGCCGCTGGTCGCTGAACGCCGGATCCACGTGCTCGATGCTCATGGCCAACAGTCTGGGGGTTCGCGGCCACCGACGCCGCCGTAACAGACGCTCGGCCATCGGACGGACACAGAAAGCTACCGCCGCCCGCCGAATATGGCCTTACTCATGCCGTAGGCCCTGCCTTTGTGCCCTTGACTGCGCTGAACTGTCCGGACCGGCCCGTCGCGATCCGGCGGGCCACGGCCGCGGACTGTCCCCACCAGGACACGACAACAGAACAAAGGAGTTCGAGATGGGCGAATTCGTACCGGGTCTCGAAGGCGTCGTGGCTTTCGAGACCGCGATTGCCGAACCCGACCGGGACGGCGGCGCCCTGCGGTACCGCGGCGTCGACCTGGTCGATCTCGCCGGGCGGGTGGACTTCGGCCAGGTCTGGGGCCTGCTCGTGGACAACTCGTTCACCCCCGGTCTGCCCCCGGCCGAACCCTTCCCGCTGCCGGTGCACACCGGCGACGTGCGGGTCGACGTGCAGAGCGCCCTGGCCCAGCTGGCGCCGCTGTGGGGTTTCAAGCCACTGCTCGACATCGATCCGGCCCAGGCGCGTGACGACCTGGCACGGGCGTCGGTGATGGCACTGTCGTTCGTGGCCCAGTCGGCCCGGGGCCAGAACACGGCCATGGTTCCGCAGAAGATGGTGGACGAGGGGCGCACCATCACCGAGCGGTTCATGATCCGCTGGCGGGGCGAACCCGACCCGCGACACGTCGAGGCCGTGGACGCCTACTGGGTCTCGGCCGCCGAGCACGGCCTGAACGCCTCCACCTTCACCGCCCGGGTCATCGCCTCGACCGGTGCGGACGTGGCGGCGGCGCTGTCCGGTGCGGTCGGCGCGATGTCGGGCCCGCTGCACGGTGGGGCGCCGTCGCGGGTACTGCACATGCTCGAGGGGGTGGAACGCACCGGCGACGCCCTGGCCTACGTGAAGCAGGTACTCGACCGCGGCGAGCGGCTGATGGGTTTCGGCCACCGGGTGTACCGCGCGCAGGACCCGCGGGCACAGGTGCTGCGCTCCACCGCCGAACGTCTCGGCGCCCCCCGCTTCGAGACCGCCCTGGCCCTGGAGAAGGCCGCCCTGAGCGAACTCCAGGCCCGCCGGCCGGACCGTGTACTGGCCACCAACGTGGAGTTCTGGGCGGCCGTGATCCTCGATTTCGCGCAGGTACCGGCCCGGATGTTCACCCCGATGTTCACCTGCGCCCGCACCGCCGGCTGGTCGGCCCACATCGTCGAGCAGAAGGCCACCGGACGGCTGGTGCGCCCCTCGGCCCGGTACGTGGGTGAGGGTCCGCGAGGCATCGAGAAGGTGCACGGCTTCAGGGTCTAGTGCGGCGACCACCGACGATCGCGACCGCGCCGTTGTTCGTCGCGGCCGTGATCGCCGGCGGCGCCGATCTGCCCGCCTCCGTAACCTGATCGCCCGGCCCGGCCCCGACCTGCGAGACTGGCGCGTCCCACCGCTCGTCAGGAAGGTTCGCCTCGGTGAGTACGCCGTCCATCACCATCCCGGCCGGGCTGTTGCCCGCCGACGGCCGCTTCGGCTCCGGCCCCAGCAAGATCCGCCCCGAGCAGGTGGAGTACCTGGCCTCGATCGAGCGCACCGTGCTGGGCACCTCGCACCGTCAGGCCCCGGTCAAAGACCTCGTCGGCCGGGTGCGTGCCGGGCTCGCCGAGCTGTTCGACCTGCCCACCGGCTACGAGGTGGTCCTCGGGAACGGCGGCTCCAACGCCTTCTGGGACATCGCGGCCTTCAACCTGGTGCGGCACCGCGCCCAGCACCTCACGTTCGGCGAGTTCTCGGCCAAGTTCGCCGCCGTGACCGAGAAGGCGCCGTTCCTCGGTTCCGGCACGGTGATCTCGGCGCCGGCCGGTGAGGTGGCGCAGGCCCGGGCGGAAGAAGGGGTCGACGCCTACGCCTGGCCGCAGAACGAGACCTCGACCGGTGTGATGGCGCCGGTGCTGCGGGTCGCGGGCGCCCAGGACGACGCGCTGATGCTGGTGGACGCCACCTCCGCGGCGGGCGGCCTACCCGTCGACGTGAGCCAGACCGACGCCTACTACTTCGCCCCGCAGAAGAGCTTCGCCTCCGACGGTGGGCTCTGGCTGGCGTTCCTCTCCCCTGCCGCGCTGGAGCGCAGCGAGCGGATCACCGCGTCCGGCCGCTACATCCCCGATTTCCTCGACCTTCAGGCCGCGATCGACAACTCGCGCAAGAACCAGACCGTCAACACCCCGGCGGTGGCGACCCTGGCGATGATGGCCTCGCAGATCGACTGGATGCTGGGCAACGGCGGTATGGACTGGGTCGCCGCCCGCACCGCCGACTCCAGCGACCGGATCTACACCTGGGCCGAGAAGACCTCGTACACAACGCCGTTCGTATCCGACCCGGCCGCCCGCAGCCAGGTGGTGTGCACGGTCGACTTCGACGGGGCCGACGCCGCCCAGGTGGCCGCGACCCTGCGGGCGAACGGCGTGGTCGACGTCGAGCCGTACCGCAAGCTCGGCCGCAACCAGTTGCGCATCGCGGTCTACCCGGCGGTGGAGCCGGACGACGCGAGCGCCCTGCTGGCCAGCATCGAGTACGTGGTGGAACACCTGAGCTAGTCCGTTTCTCTGAGAAATGCCCCCTGACCTGCGAGGTCCGGGGGCATTTCTCGTTCCCGCCACCAGGCTGACCATCGCCGATGCCGGTTTGTAACGGCACGTTGACAGGCTTCGCGAACACATCATCCGGGCCATCCCTATAAACCCGGCTTTTCCTCTATTCTCTAGTGGAGCGATAGAGTTAATGTATGGTTACCGCCTGCCGGATCGCCCGACCGGACCGGTGTGCAACGCAAGCTTGAGAACTGGTCCCGTCACAGACTTGGAGTCTTCCCGAGATGAACGTTCTGCGTGGTCGCGGTCGCACCACCGCCGTGCTCGCCCTGCTGGCGGCCTCCAGCCTCGGGCTGAGCGCCTGTGGCTCGAACACGAGCACCGGTTCCTCCTCCGGCGGCAGCGGTGGGGGTTCCGCCAAGGAGATCGACATCGTCGGCTTCTCCGTGATCAAGTCCGCCTACGACGATCTCGGTGAGGCGTTCGCGAAGACGCCCGACGGCGAGGGCGTCACGTTCAAGAGCTCCTACGGCGCCAGCGGCGCCCAGGCCCGCGCCGTGGTCGCCGGTCAGGCCGCCGACCTGGTCGCCTTCTCGCTGGAGCCCGACCTGAAGAAGGTCGTGGACGCCGGCAAGGTGGACAAGGAGTGGAAGAGCGTCGGCGACACCGAGGGCATCAACTCCAGCTCCGTCGTGGTCATCGCCGTGCGCAAGGGCAACCCGAAGAACATCAAGGACTGGGACGACATCGCCAAGTCCGGCATCGGCATCGTCACCGCCGACCCGGGCACCTCCGGCGCCGCGAAGTGGAACCTGCTCGGCGCCTACGCCCAGGCCCTCGGCGCCGACAACGACACGGCGGCCGCGCAGACCTACCTGAAGAGTTTCATCGGCAACGTGGTGAGCTGGAACGACAGCGGCCGCAACGCCACCGACGCCTTCCTCAAGGGCACCGGTGACGTGCTGATCTCCTACGAGAACGAGGCCATCGCGGCCCGCGCCGCCGGCGAGGAACTCGAGTACATCGTCCCCGACAGCACCCTGCTGATCGAGAACCCGGGCGCCGTCACCAGTGACGCTCCCGAGGTGACCGGCAAGTTCCTCGACTACATCCGCAGCACCGAGGGGCAGACGATCCTGGCGAAGGACGGCTTCCGTCCGGTCGTCGACGGGGTCACGGCCACCGATGTCGAGGGCGCGAACGACCCGGCCAACCCGTTCCCGACCGTCAAGAACCTCACCACCATTGCCGATCTCGGCGGCTGGGACGAGGTCGACGACACGTTCTTCGGCGACAACGGCATCGTCACCAAGCTCCGGAAGTAACCGACGATGGCCACCGCACCGGATATCCCGGCGCCGCCGCGGCGGCGCCCCCGGCCGGTCTCCTCGGGGCGGCTCAGCGCCGCCTCGGGGCTCGGCCTCGGCGTCGGCATGCTCTGGCTCTCCCTGATCGTGCTGCTGCCCATCGCGAGCATCGTGGTGGTGGCCCTGCAGAGCGGCTTCGGCCCGTTCTGGGAGGCCGTCACCGACCCCGAGGCCCTGGACACGATCAAGCTGAGCGTCGGCGCCGCGGTGCTGGTGACCGTCATCAACGCCGTGCTCGGCACCCTCGTGGCCTGGGTACTCGTACGGGACTCGTTCCCGGGCAAGCGGATCGTCGAGGTCATCATCGACATCCCGTTCGCCCTGCCGACGATCGTGGCCGGCCTGGTGCTGATCTCGCTGTACGGGCCGCAGAGCCCGTTCGGCATCGATCTGGTCGGCACCCGGCGCGGCATCTTCGTGGCCCTGCTCTTCGTCACGCTCCCGTTCGTGGTGCGCTCGGTGCAGCCGGTGCTGATCGACATGGAGCGGGACGTCGAGGAGGCCGCGGCCTCGCTCGGCGCCTCGGGTTTCACCATCTTCCGGCGCATCGTGCTCCCCACGATCGCCCCGGCGATGCTGGCCGGCTCCGCACTCGCCTTCGCCCGCGCCCTGGGCGAGTTCGGGTCGGTCATCCTGATCTCGGCGAACCTCATCGGCAAGACCGAGGTGAGCAGCGCGTACATGCTGAAGCTGATCGAGCAGAACGACACCACCGGCGCCGCCGCCGTGGCCACCCTGCTGCTGGTGGTCGCCGTGATCGTGCTCGTCCTGCTCGACTCGTTGCAGAGACTGGCGGCCCGTCGTGACTGAAACTGCCACTTCAGAGATCGAATTGAAGACGACTCCGGCACCACCCGCGGTCGCGCCCGGGAGGCGCCGGCGACAGTTGGGCAACCCGGTCGTGCGGTGGGTGCTGCGCATCATCGCCGTCGGCTACGTGCTCGGGCTGGTCGCGCTCCCCGTCGGCACGGTCGTGCAGCACACATTCGAGAACGGCCTGGAGCCGGTGCTGGAGTCGCTGCGCAACCCCGACTTCCAGGCCGCCGCCCGGCTCGGCGTGTTCGTCGCGGTGATCAGCGTGCTGATCAACACGGTGTTCGGCATCGGCATCTCGATCCTCATCGTGCGGTACCGCTTTCCGGGCCGTCGCCTGCTGAACGCGATCATCGACCTGCCGGTCTCGATCTCCCCGATCGTCGTCGGTATCGCGCTGATCTTCGTCTACGGCACGAACGGCTGGTTCGGCCCGGTGCTGAACAGCATGGGCATCCAGATCATCTTCGCCACCCCGGCCCTGGTGCTGGCCACGGTGATCGTGGCCCTGCCGCTGGTGGTGCGTGAGGTGATCCCGGTGCTCGAAGAAGCCGGTACCGAGCAGGACCAGGCCGCCCAATCGCTGGGGGCCAACGGTTTCCAGCGGTTCGTCCGCATCACCCTGCCGACCATCCGCTGGGCGCTGGCCTACGGTGTGGTGCTCAGCCTGGCCCGCTCGCTCGGTGAGTTCGGGGCCGTGCGGGTGGTCAGCGGCAGCGTGGCGGGCGTCTCCCAGACCCCGACCCTCTTCGTCAACGACGCCTACCAGGAGTTCGGGGCGCAGGCCGAACAGGACGCGTTCACGGCGGCCTTCCTGCTGATGTGTGTCGCCGTCCTCTTCATCGTCGTCATCGCCCTGCTGCGGCCGAAGGAGCAGAACCAGTGAGCATCTCGGTTTCCGGCATCAACAAGCGTTTCGGCGATTTCGTCGCCCTCGACAACGTCAGCCTGGAGGTTCCGACCGGCCGGCTGACCGCCCTGCTCGGCCCCTCCGGAGGCGGTAAGTCCACGCTGCTGCGCATCATCGCCGGCCTGGAGTTCCCCGACACCGGCAACGTCGAGATCGAGGGGGTGCAGGCCACCTGGCTGCCCCCGCAGAAACGCAGCGTGGGCTTCGTGTTCCAGCACTACGCCGCGTTCAAGCACATGACCGTGTTCAAGAACGTGGCCTTCGGGCTGGAGATCCGGCGCAAGCCCAAGGCCGAGATCCGCAAGCGGGTCATGGAACTGCTCGAGCTGGTGCACCTGGAGCAGTTCGCCGACCGCCTGCCCTCACAGCTGTCCGGAGGCCAGCGCCAGCGCATGGCCCTGGCCCGCGCCCTGGCCGTGCAGCCGGAGGTGCTGCTGCTCGACGAGCCGTTCGGTGCCCTCGACGCCCAGGTGCGCAAGGAGCTGCGCGACTGGCTGCGCAACCTGCACGACGAGATGAACGTGACCACCATCTTCGTCACGCACGACCAGGAAGAGGCCCTCGAGGTCTCGGACGAGATCGTGGTGATCAACGGCGGGAGGATCGAGCAGGTCGGCGCCCCCGCCGACCTCTACGACCGGCCGGCCAACGACTTCGTGATGAAGTTCCTCGGCCCGGTCACCACCCTCGACGGTCAGCTGGTGCGCCCGCACGACATCGAGGTGCTGGCCGCCCCCGGCCAGGAGGCGATCGAGGCCACGGTGACCCGGCTGACCCGGGTCGGCTTCGAGGTGCGGGCCGAACTGCGCACGAGCAAGGGCGGCAGCGAGCCCTGGGTGCAGCTCACCCGGATCCAGGCGCAGGAACTCGCGCTCGAGCCCGGCCGCTCGGTCTGGCTGCGCACCACGCACGCCCCGAAGACCCTGGCAGTGTCTTAAAAAGGCATAAACCCCGTTTCACCCGGCACTGTGCACGCCCTGCCGGGCGTGTCGGCGCAGGCCGGGCAGCGCGCAGTCCCAGGTATTGGGACAATGGTCGCGTGCAGATCTCCGCCAAGACCGACTACGCCGTGCGAGCCCTGTTGATGCTCGCCTCGAAGTCACCCGATCTCGTCAAGGTGGACGTGCTGATCGCCCAGCAGGATCTGCCCCGGAAGTTCGTCGAGGCCATCCTCTCCGAACTGCGCCGGGCAGGCCTCGTGCGCAGTCAGCGTGGCGCCGACGGCGGCTACGCGCTGGCCCGGCCCGCCGACCAGATCACCATCGGTGCGGTGATCCGGGTGGTGGACGGGCCCCTCGCCGAGGTACGCGGGTTACGTCCACACGAAACCGCCTACACCGGTGTCGCCGAGCACCTGCCCACGGTCTGGGTCGCCATGCGGCACAGCCTGCGCATGGTGCTCGACGAGACCACCCTGCACGACGTGCTCACGGGCGAGCTCCCCGCCACCGTGCGGGAAATGGCCGAGGCCCCCGACGCCTGGCTGGCCCGCTGACCAACGAGCCGGCCGGCTGACCGGCCAGCTAGCCGGTCAGCCGGCCGCCTAGTCGCTAGTCGGCTAGTCGGCTAGCTGCTGGCCGCCCACCCTTTGTTCGTGATCATGCAAAACCTCCCCAGTCTTCTAGAACTCTTGCCCGGACAGTTCTAGAACTCCGGGGAGGTTTTGCATGATCACGACGGGGTTGGAGGGGGCTCGCCGCGGCAGGTGAGGGCTCGCCTCGCCGGGGTCCTGGATGAGTCCTGAGACAATCGCTCCCGTGCCCGAACCGCTCCAGCCTGCCCTCGACCGTCTCCGCCCCCTCCTCCTGGACACCGGCGGGCTGGTGCGTGCCGTCGCCTCGGGCCACCGGCGCAGTGCCCGTCCGGACCCACAGCGGGCGCAGCTGAGGCCGGTCGACCTCCGTGGCGAGCGGCACCTCCAGGTGACCTCGACCGACGGGCGCATCCCCGTCGTCCGTAATCTCACCGGGGCCGACGCCGAGAGCATGGTCGGCGACCTGCTCGCCCAGCCGTTCGGCAACTGGCACGTGGAGACCCGCGACAGCGTGGTGCAGCTGCGGGTGACCAAGCGCGGCGAGGCCCAGGTGCACACCTCCGAGCAGACCGCCGAGCCGGTCGACACCACGCACGACCGCGCCAAGAACCACCTCATCGACCCGGCCGACCCGCTGTTCACGGTGCTCGGGGCCGACGCCGCCAAGCGCCGGCAGGTGGATGCCTTCCTGCGGCAGCTGGCCCCGATCGCCCGCAAGGTGAAGCAGGAGGGCCGCCCGCTGCGCGTGGTCGACCTCGGCTGCGGCAACGCCTACCTGACCATGGCCGCGCACCGGTACCTGGCCTCCGAGATCGATCCGGACGTGCAGACGCTGGGTGTGGACATCCGGCCGGAGATGGCCGAGCGCAATGCCCGGGTGGCGGCGGAGGCCGGACTGGAGGGTCTCGGGTTCAAGGCCGCCTCGATCGAGGAGGCCGCCGTCGACCCCGAGTTCACCGGGGTCGACATCGTGCTCGCCCTGCACGCCTGCGACACCGCGACGGACGACTCGCTGGCCCTGGCCGTGCGCTGGCAGGCCCGGGGCGTGCTGGCTGCCCCCTGCTGCCACCAGGACATCCAGCGGCAGCTCGCCGACGCCCAGGGCGGCATCCCGTTCGCCGGGCTGACCCGGCACGCCATCCTGCGCGAGCGTTTCGCCGACGTGCTCACCGACACCGTGCGGGCCGACCTGCTGCGGCTGCTCGGCTACCGGGTGGAGGTGGTCGAGTTCATCGACTCCCGGCACACCCCGCGCAACGCCCTGATCCGCGCCGTGCGCACCGGCACCGCGCCGACCGCCCGGCGGGTGGCCGAGTACACCGAGCTGGTCTCGGCCTGGCAGGTGCAACCGGCCCTGGCCGAGCGCCTGCGGCCCGAGGTGGACGCGGTGACGCTCGGGTGAGGAAGCCGCTGACCGCCCTGTTCGCGCTGCTGCTGGTGCTGCTGGTTCCCGGCACGGCCCAAGCGAAGACCCGCACCGACCGGGTGATCAGCGATCCGCGCATCCTGGAGAGCTCCGGCCTGGCCCCGAGCCTGCTGCACGACGGTGTGCTCTGGACGCACAACGACTCCGGCAACTCGAACCGGATCTACGCGATCGCGAAGGGCGGTTCCACCGCGGCGGCAGTGACGATCGCCGGTGAGGACGCCCGGGACTGGGAAGCGATCACCAGCTGGCGCGACGCCGACGGCCGGGCGCTGATCGCGATCGGGGACATCGGCGACAACAACGCCAAGCACGACGACGTACGCATCGCGATCATCCGGGAGCCGGAGCAGCTGACGGACATGACGGTGCAGCCGATCCGGGTGCTGCGCCTGACCTACCCCGGGGGCCCGCGCGACGCCGAGGCCCTGCTGGCCGATCCGCGCACGGGCCGGCTCTACGTGGTCTCCAAGACGCTGTTCGGGTCCGAGGTGTTCGCCGTCCCCACCAAGGTCTGGCCCGGCGGCACCGGGGTCTCGCGCATCACCCGGATGACCCGGGTCGCCCGCACCGGGGCCTCGCTCGTCACCGACGGGGCCTTCCTGCCCGACGGGAACATGCTCCTGCGTGGATACGGCAACCAGTCGGTGATCGCCGACCCGGAGACCGCCGAGGACGGCAGCCTCGACACGCTGGCCTCCGAAGCTCTGCCCGACCAGGAACAGGGTGAGTCGATCGCGGTCATCGACGACGGCGCCTACGCCCTGATCGGGTCGGAGGGCGAGGATCAGCCGGTTCTGCGGGTACGGGTGCCCAGCTACGCGGTCGAGACCGCGGCGCCCACCTCGTCCTCTGCTGAAACCACCTCGGGGACAAACGAAACCCTGCGCACTCTGGCCGGTGACGACAACCGCCTTCGCCTGATGATCGGAGCCGGCGGGGCCGTGGTTGTGATGGTTGTCCTGTTCAGCGCGGCGATCATGTTGCGTCCTAGTCGTTCTCGCCGACGCCGTCGTTGAGTATGGTGTCCGGGAACCGACCATCGATCTTGAGGAGCCCGGTGCCCGCAGCGCACGGTGTCGCAGTGTTCAACGAGCTCACTTCCGAGACCGCCCGGCAACGGCTCCTGACCTGCCTGCACGGGCCCGGCTGGGCGACAGCGGTGCTGGCCGGGCGCCCCTACCCGGATGTCGAGAGCCTGCTGGCCACCGCCTACCGGTTCGGGCTGGTGCTCACTGACGACGACCTTCATCTGGCTCTGAGCAGGCATCCCCGCATCGGTGAGAGGCCCGCCGACGCCAGTCGTGAGGCTGCCCACTCCCGGTCGGAGCAGTCCGGCGTGGATGCCGCGGACGCCGATCTGGCCGAGAAGTTACATGCTGGAAACCTGGCTTACGAGAAGAAGTTCGACCGGGTGTTCCTGATCCGGGCGGCCGGGCGCAGCGGACCGGAGATCTTGCTGGCGCTGACCGAGCGGCTGGAGAACGACCCGGAGGCCGAGGCCGACGTGGTGCGTGACCAGCTCGCCCAGATCGCGCAACTACGTCTGGGCGCGCTGATCGACGAGTTGTCGGAAGAGGTCGCCTGATGGCCACGCTGTCCACCCACGTGCTGGACTCGGGTACCGGCCGGCCGGCCGAGGGCGTGTCGGTGGTGCTCGAGAGGTCGTCGTCCGGCTGGACCCCGCTGGCCACCGCCCGCACCGACTCCGACGGTCGCATCCGCGACTGGGGTAGTGACGAGATCCTCACTCCCGGCATCTTCCGCCTGACGTTCGGAACCGGAGAATGGTTCGAGCAGCAGGGCCGGGAATGCTTCTACCCGGAGGTGACCGTCACGTTCCGGATCACGGAAGACGGTCACTTCCACGTGCCGATTCTTCTGTCGGCCTACGCGTACTCGACCTACCGAGGGAGCTGAGGCATGGGCATCGTCCTGGGAGTCAACCAGTACGGCAAGGCCGAGGTGCGACTCGTGCACGTGGACCGCACCGCCCCGCGGCACGTGCTCACCGACCTCAACATCAGCACCCACCTGCGGGGGGCGTTCGACGCCACCTACCTGACCGGGGACAACGCGTCGGTGCTGGCCACGGACACGCAGAAGAACACCGTGTACGCCTTCGCCCGCAAGTTCGGCGTGGGTACACCGGAAGACTTCGCGATTCGCCTGGGCCGGCACTTCGTCGAGTCGCAGGAGCCGGTGAAGGGTGCGCAGATCGAGATCGACCAGCTGCCCTGGGATCACCTCGACGATCACTCCTTCGCCCGGCCGGGCGGCGAACGTCGCACCACCAGCGTGACTTTCGACGGCGATCAGGTCTGGGTGGTGTCCGGGCTGACCGATCTGGTGGTACTGAAGACCACCGGCTCGGAGTTCCACGGCTTCCCGCGCGACGAGTACACGACCCTGCCGGAGACCACCGACCGGATTCTGGCGACCTCGGTGACCGCCCGCTGGCGGTATTCCTCCGCCGATCTGGCCTTCGGCGAGATCTACCCGGCCATCCGTGCGGTACTGCTCGAAACCTTCTCAGCGACACACAGTCTCGCTCTTCAGCAGACCTTGTACGCGATGGGCCGGGCCGTGCTGGAGAAGTTCGGTGAGGTTGCCGAGGTACGGCTGTCGATGCCGAACAAACATCACTACCTGGCCGACCTCTCACCTTTCGGGCTGGACAACCCGAACGAGGTGTTCATCGCCGGGGACCGTCCGTACGGCCTGATCGAGGGTCAGGTGCTGCGCGAGGAGGCGCCGGACGCCGGCCCCGCCTGGCAGTTCGTTCCCGGTTTTGCCTGAGTCCTGTAAGGGGAACGACATGTTCGACGCTGCCTTCATTTCCGAGATCGACACCCTGCTGGCCCCCGCCGACGCCCAGGCCGCCCGCTTCCCGGGCGAGGCCCCCAGCCGGCAGCCGGTGCACACCGCGTACGTACCGGCCGATCAGTTCACCGCGTCGACCTGCACACAGTGGGGTTCACGGGCACTGACCCTGCTGAGCACCCACGTCACCGATTCCGCGTCCCTGGCGTCTTTCTCGGGGCTTCCCGCGGAACTGATGGTAGACGTCCACCCGCGTCTGTTGGCGAAACTCGCCTCCCAGCCGATCGAGGACGTCCGGGTCGACTTCGAGGACGGTTACGGTTTACGTCCTTCCGAGGAGGAGGACGCGGCGGCGACCGCCGCCGGGATCGCGCTGGCCGAGCTGGCCGGGCGGCCCGAGGCTCCGCTGCTCACCGGCACCCGCATCAAAGGGCTCCAGCCCGCCACCCGCTGGAGAGGCCTGAAAACACTGGAACTCCTTGTCTCCGCGGCGGTTTCGCACGATGGACTACCGGAGCGATTCGTCGTGACGCTACCGAAGGTCGCCCACGAGGCCGAGGTCCACGCCGGGGTGCGGGTGCTCGCGTACCTGGAGTCGACCTACGGGCTGGACGAGGGATCGCTGCGCCTGGAGCTGCAGATCGAGGTGCCGCAGGCGGTCTACGGGCCGGACGGCACGGCGGCGGTGGCCCGACTGGTGCACGCCGCACAGGGCCGCTGCGAGGGACTGCACTACGGCACCTACGATTTCAGTGCGGCGGCCGGGGTGGTCGCGGGCTACCAGTCGCTGGAGCACCCGCTGGCCGACCACGCCAAGGCCGTGATGCAGCTGGCCGCCGCGCAGACCGGTGTACGGGTGAGTGACGGGTCGACGAACGTGATCCCGGTCGGCTCCCCGGACGAGATCGCGGCGGCCTGGACCCTGCACGCCCGGCTGGTGAACCGGGCCCTGGAGCGCGCGTTGTACCAGGGCTGGGACCTGCACCCGGGGCACCTGGTCACCCGGTACGCAGCCACTTATGCGTTCTACCGGGCGCAGCTCGCGCCGAGCGCGGCGCGTCTGCGGGCCTACACCCAGAAGGCGGACTCAGGCGTGATGGACGAGCCCGCCACCGCACAGGCCCTGGCCAACGCGGTGTTGCGGGCGGTGGAGTGCGGGGCCTGTGACGACTCCGAGGTGCTTCTCGCCTCCGGACTCGACCGGGCGGCCCTGCTGGTGCTGGCGAAACGCTGACGGGACGAGGTTCTCATGCTTGACACGGTTTTCCGGGCTCGACGCGTCATCACCACGGTGGGCGAGTCGGCCCGTTCCATCGGGATTCGAGACGGGCGGATCGTGGCGATCGAGCCTCTCGACGCGCCGCTGGAGGCCACCCGGGTGATCGAACTGGGCGACGACGTGGTGCTGATGCCCGGCCTGGTCGACACCCATGTGCACATCAACGAGCCGGGCCGCACCGAGTGGGAGGGCTTCGAGACCGCCACCCGGGCCGCGGCGGCCGGCGGCGTCACCACGGTCATCGACATGCCGCTGAACTCGATCCCGGCCACCACCACGGTCGAGGCGCTCGAGATCAAGCGGAAATCGGCCTCCGGTGCGGTTTTCGTGGACACCGGGTTCTGGGGCGGGGCCGTGCCCGGCAACCTCGACGACCTGCGGCCGCTGCACGACGCCGGGGTGTTCGGGTTCAAGTGCTTCCTGCTGCACTCCGGGGTGGACGAGTTCCTGCCCCTGTCGTCGGACGAGCTGGAGCAGTACCTCGGCAAGCTGCAGGACTTCGGCGCCCTGATGATCGTGCACGCGGAGAACTCAGACGCGATCGACCGGGCTCCGGCCGCCGACGGCGAGCGCTACCGGAAGTTCCTGGCCTCGCGCCCGCGCGGCGCCGAGAACATGGCCATCGCCGAGGTGATCGAGGCCGCGCGGTACACCCGGGCGCGGGTGCACATCCTGCACCTGTCCAGCTCCGACGCCCTGCCGATGCTGGCCTCGGCCAAGCGCGACGGTGTGCTCATCACGGTCGAGACCTGCCCGCACTACCTGAGTTTCACGTCGGAGTCGATTCCCGACGGGGCCACGCAGTTCAAGTGCTGCCCACCGATCCGCGAGTCCTCGAACCGTGAGCTGCTCTGGGAAGGGCTGCGCGACGGCGTGATCGACGTGATCGTCAGTGACCACTCCCCCTCCACGCCGGAGCTGAAGCGTTTCGACATCGGTGATTTCGGTGTGGCCTGGGGTGGCATCTCGTCACTGCAGCTGGGCCTGCGGGCGGTCTGGAGCCAGGCCCGCACCCACGGCCTCACGCTGGTCGACGTGGCCGAGTACATGGCGGCCCGCACCGCGAACCTGGCCGGCCTGACCCGCAAGGGCCGGATCGCGCTGGGCTACGACGCCGACCTGTGCCTGTTCGCCCCCGACGAGGCGTCGGTGGTGGCGGCCTCCGCGCTGGAGCACAAGCACGCGATCACGCCCTACGACGGTATGGCCCTGGCCGGGGTGGTGCGCGAGACCTGGCTGGCCGGTGAGCCCATCGACCTGACCGCTCCCCCGCGGGGCCGGCTGCTGCGGCGGGGCGACGTGTAGCCCTCAAACCCTTCGTGATCATGCAATCTTTCCGGGGAAACTTTGCCTGATCACGGTAGACCCCCACCTATTGGTCGTGATCATGCAGACTTTCCCCGGGGAAGTGGCACAGGAAGGTGGCCGACATGGCTGAACAACTTGGCGGACTGACAGATCTCGCGTGCTCGAACGTCGGCGGGCGGGTGGTGTACGCGAACGACCAGTTGTTCGCCGACCGGCGCAACCTGATCCGGCCGGAGCCCTCGGCGCACCAGGTGCACGAATTCGGGCCGGACGGCAAGATCTACGACGGCTGGGAGACCCGCCGGCGCCGCGACCCGGTGGACCGGCCGGGGAACGACTTCGCGATCGTGCGGCTGGGCATTCCCGGTGTCGTGCGCTCGGTGGTCATCGACACAGCGCACTTCAAGGGCAATTACCCGCCCTACGCCACGATCGAGGCGACGGCGAGCGAGGGCCACCCGGTGGCTCAGGACCTGCCCGAGAGCGCCTGGACCACGATCCTGCCGAAGGTCGCGCTCAAGGGTGACACCGAGAATGCGTTCGAGGTGGCCAGTGACCGCCGCTGGACGCACGTGCGGCTGTCGATCTACCCGGACGGCGGCGTGGCCCGACTGCGGGTGCTCGGTGAGCCGGTGGCCGACCCGCGTCATCTGACCGGCACCATCGATCTTGCCGCGCTCACGAACGGCGGTGCGGTGGTGGGCTGTTCGGACATGTTCTACTCGTCGGCGGGCAAGCTGATCCGGCCCGGCGACCCGCTGACCACCGAGGGCGGCTGGGAGAACGCCCGGCGGCGCGACGGCGGCAACGACTGGGTGGTCTTCGCGCTGGCCGGGGCCGGGCGGGTGCGCCGGGCGGTGATCGACACCAGCCACTTCCTCGGCAACGCTCCCGGAGAGGTGAGACTGACCGGTGCGGTGCCGGCGTCGTCCTCTGTTGATGACAGTTCGACCTGGCTGGAACTGCTGCCCCGCGGGCCGTTGCGGCCCGACTCGGTGCACCGGTTGAGGGTGGCCCGCGACGTGGTGACGCAGATCCGGATGGACGTGTATCCGGACGGTGGGATGTCCCGGGTGCGGTTCCTGGGTGAACTCACCGAAGAGGCCCTGGACGAGGCGGCGCGGCGCTGGCTGCAGGCGCTGCCGGACGGGCACCTGGAAGAGCTGCTGCTCGCGGTGCCGGACCTGTCGTCGCAGGACGCGGACCAGCTGCGCTCGTCGAGGGACGTGATCCCGGCGGTTCTGCGGAGTTATCTGCTCGACTGAGCGGTGCCCGCCGGGAGAGTCATGCAGATCAGGTGTGGACGTTCGTCCCACGACTGCGTGTCGGTGAACCCGAGTGAGCGGTAGAGGCCGATCGGGGCGGCCCGCCAGTCCCAGACGGTGAGGGTGACCGGCCGGGCGCCGGCCCGGTCGACGGCCGCGCGCACCAGGGCGCGGCCGGCACCGGTGCCGCGGGCGGCCGGGTCGACCCAGAGCCGCTTGATCTCGACCTGGTCGCCCTGTTCCTTCAGCACCACCAGGCCGAGCACCCGGTCGCCGGTGCACGCGAGCAGGCAGTCGGGGAGAAGGCTTTCCGGGTGGTCGACCTCGTCCTGGTAACGCTGCGGCAGCGGGCCGCCGACGGCCAGGCCACGGGCGGTCTTCTCCTGCTCGGTGAGGGTGAGGTAATCACGCAGCAGGCGGGACACGTCGGTGGCGTGCTCGGGGCGGGCGGCTTCGACGGTCAGGTGCATCCGGTCATGCTAAGTGCGCAGGTGGCCGGTAAATATCTGTGACAGGAGTGCGCATAGAAGAGGATTCACCCGGAAGGTCCGCACTAATCTTTGTGCATGGCGATCGCGAAGGACACCAAGGACTGGACGTGGGTACTCGATCGCACCTGCCCGGAGTGCGGTTACGAGGCCGGATCCATTGCGATGTGGCGCCTGCCGTCGCTGATCCGGGCCAACGCCGCCGCCTGGCTGGAGGTGCTGGTGACGCCCGACGTGCGCAAACGTCCCTCCGAAGAGGTCTGGTCGCCGCTGGAGTACGCCTGTCACGTGCGTGACACCTTCCGGGTCTTCGACGGGCGTCTGCAGACGATGCTCACCGAGAACGACCCGATCTTCCCCAACTGGGACCAGGACGACACCGCGCTGGCCGACCGGTACTGGGAGCAGGATCCGGTGCTGGTCTCGCGTGAGCTCCTGGAGGCCGGTGACGCGATCGCCCACCGGTTCGCCGCCGTCACCGACGAGCAGTGGAGCCGGCCCGGGCGGCGCAGCGACGGGGCGCGGTTCACCGTCGACAGCTTCGCGCGCTATCTCCTGCACGACCCGGTGCATCATCTGCACGATGTCACACCGTAATCCCCAGCCTGTGGAAAACCATGCCTGTGGATAACTTTCCAAGACTGTCGGTGGTCTGCCCTACGGTCTGAAGACATGAGCCCACGGCTTCACGTCGACACCGCAGAGCTCCACGATCTGGCCGGACGCGTCCGGTCGGCCGCGTCCGAGGCGTCCACCCTCCACGCCCACCCCGGCCCCGTGCGGGCCACCATGTCCGCCCTCGGCGACCCGGCACTGGTCGGGGCGTCGCACGAGTTCCTCGACCGCTGGTCGCACGCCCTCGGCGACGTGGTGGGCGACGCCGAGCGCCTGGCCGACCTGCTCTCTCTGCTGGCCAAGACCTGTGAAGACACCGAAACCGTGGTGACCCGGGGCTTTCAGCCGTGACCGGGGTGGCTCGCACCAGGCACCAGTCCTCCACCGGCGGGGTCTCCCCCAGCGAGCTGACCCGGCTCGCGGCGCAGTCGGCCGCCGCGCAGTCGCTGAGCCGGCACCTCCAGGTGATCGCCGACGGGCTGGAGGCGGCGGCTGTCGGTCTGCCCACGCCCCTGGCTCAGGCGGTGCCCGGCCCGGCCGCCGGGGCGATCAGCGAGATGCTCTCCACCCAGCCCGACGAGTTCCGCCGGGTGGCCTCGGCGTGCCGCCGGGCCGCGACCGCCTACTCTCGGTTCGCCGAGCTGCTGGAACCCGCGATTCACGAACTCCGAAGGGCTCTTTCGTCTCCCTCCGACCTGGCCGAGGTGCTCAGCCGAGACGCCGCTCAACGTGCGCACGAGGCGGCGCGGCTCACCGCGACCACGCTGTCCGGGCTGGCGGCGGTGGCCCCGCAGCGTCCGCCGCGCTGGCGTCGCTGGCTGGCCGCCGCCGAAGATGCGCGGGCCGAGGTGCTGCTCGGGGCGCAGGAGGCCACCGAGGAGAGCCTGGTCGCGGCCATCGGGTTCACCCGGTGGGTGGCCCGGCACGATCCCTCGACCACGGTGCGCCTGCTCGGAACGGTGAAGGAAGCGGCCTCGCACCCGGCCGACACCGGCCGGGCGGTGGTCGACTGGCACACCTGGCGGTCCAACCCGGCCCGCGCGACGGGGCACCTGCTGCCCAGCGTGGCCGGGGGTTTCGGGGCCGGCACGAGCACGGCGACCGGGCGGGCCGGGCAACTCTCCCGGGCGGCCCGGATGTCCCAGCTGGCCCGCGCGGAAGAAGCCGGTCGCCGGGGTGCCACCGAGGCCGCGGCCCGGTCGGCGCGGTCCCGGCTGATCGATCGCAGTACGCAGCCGCTGGGCCCGATGTCCTGGGAGCACACCCTGGGGCGCGAACTCACGCCCCAGGCGGTCGAGGCGGTGGAAAGGTTCTCGGCGCTGATCGCCGCCGGTGAACCCAGCCTGACCAAGACCATGCGAGAGGTGTCGCGAGCTGCCCGGGCCGATCTGGCCGGGTTGTCCAACCGCCTGAAGACCGGGGAGTCGATGAGGCGAAAGGTGGCCACGCAGCAGGCCAACACGGGCCGTCCGCTGCCGGTGCTGCTCGACCGGGCCGAAGACGCGGTGCGCTACACGGTGGTGCTGGAGAATCGTTCGTACGTGTCCGGGGTCGAGCAGGTCACCCGTCTGCTGGCGCATCGCGGCTATCACAACCTCAGCCTGAACAACGCCTGGAGCTCGCAGCGGTACCGCGGTCTCAACACCACCTGGGCCGACCCGTCCACGGGGATCGCCTTCGAAGTTCAGTTCCACACCCCGGCCAGCTGGCGCGTCACCCGCGACACACACCGGCTGTACGAGGAGTTCCGCGACGTCGCCACCACTCCCGAGCGCCGGGCGGAGCTGTCGGAACGGATCGGCGCCGCCTACCGCACCGCTCCGGTGCCGGAAGGAGTGGAGTACCTCAGCCGCCCGGCCCTGCCGCCGTCGGCCGTGGTGGAACGGGCGCCGGTGGACTACACGGTGCACGCGGGCGCCGGCGGGGCGCTGGGGCCGGCGCTGCCGCGGGCCGGAGAATCCGGGGAGGGGCGATGAGCGGGTGGCGGGGCTCACCACAGCGAGGTTGTCTATCGTGGCGGCGTGTCTCAGACCGATGCCGACGTGGCTGGTTCCCCCTGGTGGATGCGGGGTCCGGCCCTGCGCCGCGACGTCAGCGAGGAGCCACCGCACGATGAGCCCGCGGCCCAACGCCGGCTGACCTGGGAGATCTGGATCGTCCTCGGGCTCTCGCTCGGGATGTCGGGGGTCTATTCGCTGGTCAGCATCATCGCCAAGCTGACGGCCGAGGGCAGTCTGCGGTCGCAGACCTCCACGCTGAACACGTCCCAGAGCGTGCGCGAGTACCTGGACCTGACCTACCAGCTCCTGGGCATCGTCAACACGCTCGTGCCGGTGGCCCTGGTGCTGTGGCTGCTGGCCGGTGACACACCCCGCTGGGCCGAGCGACTCGGGTTGAGCCGGGGTGGGGTGTGGTTCCGGGCCAGCGCTGACGGCCCGGAGCGTACAGTCGCCGAGGCTGGGACGAGCGACTCGAGCACGACTGCGAGAGGCCGTACCTACTGGCGCGATCTGGCCCATGGAGCCGGGCTGGCGGCGTTGATCGGGGTGCCCGGTCTGGCGCTGTACATCATCGGGAACCGGCTGAACCTGACCACGACGGTCGTGGCGTCCGGCCTGGGCGAGTACTGGTGGACCGTTCCGGTCCTGATGCTGCAGGCGGTCAAGAACGCGGTGCTCGAAGAGGTCATCGTGGTCGGGTACCTGATGAACCGGCTGCGCCGTCAGAGCTGGAGCTGGCGGGGAGTCATCGTGGCGAGTGCGTTGCTGCGCGGCTCGTACCACCTGTACCAGGGCTTCGGGGCATTCGTGGGGAACGCGATCATGGGCCTGGTGTTCGCCGAGTGGTACCGGCGCGGCGGCCGGGTGTGGGCCCTGATCGTGGCCCACACGATCCTCGACATCGTCAGTTTCGTGGGGTATCAGCTGTTCCAGGGTGTCCTGGACAAGCTGCTGGGCGCCTGACCCTTCTTGTTGGAAGGCGGGTCAGGCGGTCGAGTTCTCCGTCACCTCGGCCGTTGCCGTCGTCCGGGTTGCCGTGGTCCGGGCGACCGTCTCGGCCTCGGGGGTGTGCCTGGACCGGGCCCGCACGGTGGTGGCCGTGACCGTGACGGCCGGGCCCTTCTCGGCCTGGGCCACGGCTGCGCGCAGACCCGGCGAGCGGCTCAGCACGGCTGCGGCCACGACGGCGACGAGGAGGGTTCCGATACCGCCGATGAGCACGGTCCAGCGGGGGCCGAACGTCTCGCCGACCCAGCCGATGATGGGCGACCCGATCGGTGTGCCACCCATGATCACCGCCATGTAGAGGGCCATCACGCGTCCTCGCATGGCCGGCTCGGTGGAGAGCTGGATGGTGGCGTTGGCGGCGGTGAGCATGGTCAGCGCCGACAGGCCCACGGGGATCAGCATCAGGCCGAACGACCAGTACGTGGGCATCACCGCGGACAGGATCGACGTGACGCCGAAGGCCGCGGCGGCCGTGATGACCAGCTTCACCGTGGGGTGTTCCCGCCGGGCCGCGAGCAGGGCGCCACCGAGCGATCCGATGGCCATGACCGAGCCGAGGATGCCGTACTCCCCGGCGCCCTTGTCGAAGACCAGCCGGGCCATCAGGGCGATGGTGATCTGAGAGTTCAGGCCCAGCATCGCCACCGTGCCGACAATGGCCATGATCAGGCCGATCTCGGGATGACTGCGCACGTAGACCAGGCCGGCGCGGGCCGAGCGGTTGCCGCGGGGCGGACGCTGCTGGGCGCTCAGCTCCGCACGGTTCATCCGGGTCAGGGAGAACACCACGGCGACGAAGCTGACGCCGTTGACGAGGAACACCAGACCGGTGCCGAACGAGGCGATCAGCAGACCGGCGAGGCCGGGGCCGATCAGACGGCCGGCGTTGAACGAGGCGGAGTTCAGGCCGACGGCGTTGGGCAGGTAGTCGACCGGCACCAGCTCGGAGACGAAGGCCTGGCGGGCCGGACCGTCCACGGCGGCGACGACACCGAGACCGAAGGCGAGGGTGTAGACCATCCAGAGCTGCACGAGGCCGGTGACGACGAGCAGGCCGAGGGTCAGGCCGAGAACGGCGAAGGCCACCTGCGTGGAGATGAGCACCCGGCGGCGGTCGAACCGGTCGGTGACGGCGCCGGCCCAGGGGGCCAGCAGGAGCACCGGCAGGAACTGGAGCGCGGTCGTGATGCCGACCGCGACGCCGGAGTTGTCGGTGAGCTGGGTGAGGACCAGCCAGTCCTGGGCCACGCGCTGCATCCAGGTGCCGGTGTTCGACACGATGGCTCCGGTTGCCCAGAGTCGGTAATTACGGATGCCCAGGGCCCTGAACATGGGACTCACGAGTCGGCGATCCTCCTCAATATCTGTGACGCACGGGCGAGAACGGCTCGCTCTTCCGGGTCGAGGTCGGCCAGCCGCCGGGCCAGCCAGGCGTCGCGCTGACGACGGGTCGCGGTGACGGCGGCCTCGCCGGACGGGGTGATCCGGACGATGATCTGCCGGCCGTCGGCCGGGTCGGGCTCGCGGTCGACCAGACCGCGGGCGTCCAGGGCGGCGAGCGTGCGGGTCATGGAGGGCGGCTGCACCCGCTCGAAATCAGCCAGCGCCCGGGGTGTCGCAGGACCGGTCCGATCCAGCACAGCCAGCACCGACATCTGACTGTCGGTGAGTTCGGTGTCAGACTTCTCCGCGCGCAACCGGCGTGTCACCTTCATCAGGGACACGCGCAGTTCTGTCTCCTCGAGCACGCTCACAGTCTACCGAACTGCTTAGCCGTGCTAACTATTCCCTCGCCTCTCGGGGTGGTTTCCGGTCGCCTGTTCGGGCTGTCCGACGCAAGATCATCACGCAGTGGGGCACATAACCCCTGGTCCGCCCGTTCGGACAGGTAACCTCGAAAGAGTGGGAGAACAGGAAGTGCCCTACCAGGTCACCCAGGGTGGTCCGGGCGAACGGCTGCCGGTGGCGGTCGGCACCGGCATCTGGGCGCTGCTGTTTGTACTGGGACTGGTCCTGCGCCCCGAGCTGGAGTCCACCGGACGCGGCTGGTGGGTGTGGACCGCCCTGGCCGGAGTGGCGCTCGGGTTCGTGGGTTACACGTATCTACTCGTCCGCCGCCCCAAGCCGAAGCCGGGTGAGGTCATCCCCTCCAGCGGCTACACGGGAGACGTCGACGACGTGCCACGCAACAACGGGGAGCCCACCGGGCTGCCCAAGCTGCGGCGCAAGCCCGTGCCCCGGCCCGGCGGCGTGCCGGGCACCCTGCCCTGATCTGACCTGATCTGACCTAGCCCGACCAGCCCTTAGCCGAAAGTCTGGTCGACCAGCGCGTCCGCACCCAGATCCGGGTCGGCGAGCACCGCCGCCAGAAGGTCGCGCAGTTCCCAGCGTTCCCCCGACCAGGCCAGTGCCCGGGCCAGACCGTCGACGGTCGACGCGTGCAGCCTCGCTGTCGTTCCCTCGCCCTCGACCCACCAGTCCACCTCGACGCCATCCACGACGAGCGCCTCGTGCTCACACCAGGTGGCCGGAGCTTCGGGGAGCAGACCGCGTACCGCCTCGCCCACCGGCTGCTCCGTACCGTCGGCATCGTCGAGAACGCCAGAGATCAGGTCACCCGCACGGGACACGCCGAGCAGGTCGCTCAGCGCACCGGCCCGGGCGGGTGCCACGGGCACCTGCGCCCCGAGGTCATGACGCTGGCGGTACATCGGCGCGTCGACGATCACGGCCTGCGCGACCGGCACCACCACGGTGCGGGACGGGTCGTCCGGATCGAGGGCACGCACGGAAAAGGGACGTTCCGTCTCTTCCACGACCGGCCCGGAGGCCAGATCGGCCATGCGCTCGAGCAGCGGCAGCAACATCGCGGCGGTCAGCTCGACCTCCGGATCGGCCAGCCGGTCCAGCACGTCGTGCAGACCCTGGGCGTCCAGGTCGTCCACCCCGGTGACCACGCCGACCGCGCGGCTCGCGACGGCGTCGAGCCTGGCCAGCCAGTCCGGTGCCGGGGTCAGCAGGGCACGCAGCGACGGCTCGGCGTCGGGTGCCGCGAGGACACCGCCCTCCTCATCGCCGTCGGTCAGCTCGGACCTCAACCACCAGGCGGTGTACGAGGGAACATCGAAGCCCCGGCCGCCCGACACCACTCGCGCCGGGCGCACCAGCGCGGGCCGCAGCAGCGGGTCGCCGGCGATCGCCGTCACCACGTCGGGCAGCGCCTCGGGCCGCACCAGGTCCAGGTCACGGACCGCGATGAGCTCGGAAATCGTTCCGCCAGGCAGCATCTCCGGATGAGTCGCCTGCACCCAGGCGGCGTAGTCGTCCCAGGCGTCGAGCTCCGTGGAGGGCGTGCCCTCCTCGTCGTCCAGCCCCAGCAGGTCGGGCTCCAGTGAGGCCTCGGACGCCAGGAAGGCACCGGGCCCTCGCAGCACACCGACCGCGACCAGGGTGCTCTCGCCCCAGCGCTGCGCCCACCACTCGGGCAGGATGCCGACGTCGTCGGGATGGAACCAGTCGGCGGCCGGACTGCCCTCGATGGCCAGGGCCGACGCCGGGGTGGGTTCTCCGTCCTCGTCACTCAGTTCCAGCTCCCCCAGCCAGGGCAGCTCCCCCGGGCCCAGTTCACCTGCGGTCACGGCCACCGCGACCAAGGCCAGCACTGCGTCGCGCAGCTCGTCGGGCGAACGGTCGAGATCGACGAAAGCACCTGGCTCATCACCGATCTCACGAACAGCCGAGCGCACCACGGGCAGCTCGACCAGCGCTCGCGGCCCGGCCACGGTGACGCCCAGCCGTTCGAGCAGAGGATGCACCGCGTCGGGGTGCACCACCTTCGCACCGAGCACACTCAGCGCCTCGGGCACCGAGATCGGTGCCCCAGCGTCGACATCGGTCTCCGGGGAGGCCAGCAGCAGACCTCGGGCACCGCGCGCGACCGAACCGTCGGCCAGCGGGACCGGCAGGAAAGCCAATGCCTCGCGTACTGTTTCATCGATCGTCAGCCCGGACAGCGCCTCGTAGGCCGCGCGCCAGCGCTGCGGGTCGGGCAGCGCCGGCAGGGACTCGACCGCGTCGGAGAGCCACTGGCGACGCACGTTCAGGTGGTCGAACACGGGCCCGGACGGACGCGGTGCGTGCACGAGACCGTCCAGCCAGGAGGCGAAGACACTCACCACCGCGCGATCGGCGCCGACCGGTCCGGCGAGCGCCAGGGCCTGCGTCGGGCGCAACAGCACCGTGGCGTCCTCGGCCGAGTGCAGCAGCGGGATGTCGGGCAGCAGGGCCAGCACGGCCTCGCGCAGGGCACCGTCCACCGCCCCGGCGGGCAGACCGGTGACGACGAGCGGCCAGGCCTCGCCACCCTCGGCGGCGACCTGGCCGAGCAGATCCGCATAGGCCCGGGCGGCGTTCGCCACGATCAGGTCGGTGACCGGGCCGGCCACCACGTGCCGCCGGGTCACGTCCATCGGCACGGTGGCCACGAGAACCGCCGGCCAGGGCAGGGATTCGTCACTCGGCGTGGGCGCGTTCAGCACCGCCGGCTGCGGCAGATCACCCTCGCCGGAGGGCAGCGCCCAGGTCAGGCTCCAGCGGGTGAGCAACTGCTCCTCGGTCGGCCGGTCGGCCAGCAGTTCCGCCGGGATGTCACCCTCCCGCCGAAGGATTCGCCAGCGGTGCGCGACATCGCGCAGTACCCGCGGCGGTTCACCGGGCAGCTCGACGATGATCTCGTCCAGCCCGGGCAGGGCCAGCAGGAGCACATCGGACACCTCGGCCAGCAACTGCCGTACCCGGGCGGTGGCGTCCGGGCCCGACAGTGGCAGCAGCACCGCCGTGTCGTACCCCTCCGGCGGCACCCCCTCGGCCTCGAAAGGCAGCCGCAGCACCGGAACCTTGCCGTCGCGGCGTTGTAGCTCTTCCGCCAGCTTCGGGGAATTGTCTTCGAAAGCCTTGCGGCTCACCAGTTCGCGAGTATCTGCGGCCGAGAAGCGAACTCCGCCGGATCGACTCAGCACCACCGGCTCGTCGGACACCGCCAGTACAGCCGCGAAACCGACACCGAACCGGCCGACCGTGCCGCCGTCGCGCTTGGCCGAGGCCCGCAGTGTGCACAGTGCCTGCACGCCGTCGGCGTCGAGCGGCGCACCGGTGTTGGCCGCGACCAGCACCGGTCCGCCGGTGCCGCCCGTACCGCCCGGACCGTCGACGGACTCGGCGAGCCGCAGCAGCAACCGCCCGGACACCTCGCCCCGCGACGCGGCATCGGCCGCGTTCTGGGCCAACTCGATCACCAGGCGATCCCGGTAACCACCCAGGACAAGCTCTTCCTCGGCGTTGGCGTCTTCCCGGAACCGGGTCGGCGAGGCCGCCCAGGCCGCCAGCACCCGGTGCCGGATGTCCGCCACACCGAACCGGTCGTTGGTCACGACTGCGGCGGCACCTCGGTCCGGCTCTCAGGCTTACGCTCGTCGTCCGGCGTGTGGCCGGATTCCAGCGTGTGGCCGGATTCCGGCGCCTGACCGGCTTCCGGCGCCTGACCGGCTTCCGGCGCTTCGTCGACAACGACCGGATCGCCTGTAACCGCTGTTTCTTCAGCAGCCGAGGCCTCGCCAGCGGCCGGTACCTCGTCAGCAACCGAAGGCGCATCGGTCACGGCCGGGTCATCCGTCGCAACAGAGTCGGCCGCCGGTGTCAGCTCAGCGGCTTCGGGCACCGATGTCGCCGAATGGTTCTCCGGTGCCTCGACATTGAGGACGTCGGCCACCGAATCGGTGTCAACCGCATCGCGACCAGCGTGGTCGGCTTCGGCAGTTCCGGCCCGAACCGGCCCGGAACCGGCGTCGCCGGCCCCGTCAGGGTCCGGCCCCGTCACCGCGTCCACCGCAGCACCGGCGGTTCCACTGCTGAGGGAGGGGGTTGCCGACTCGGACGGAGTGACCAGTGCACCGTCCGACTCCCGGATGGACTCACCCGGCGCGGTCACTGACGACTCGATCGAGCCGTCGGCGGGCAGGTTGTACTCGCTCACCGGCTCAAGGGCCTGGCCCTGCGAAGATTCGCTCGACGCAACCGTTTCCGGAGCATCGCCGTCAGCCACCCGCGCATCGGGACCCAGCGCGACCGGCGGAGCCTGGTCTTCCTCGGGCTCGGCCTTCACGGTCTGCTCCTGGGGAACACCCCCGAACGCAACCACCTCGACGGCCGGCTCCACCGACTCGACCCGCTCGGTCGGCTCAACCGATTCGGCCTTCTCAGCCGATTCGGCCTTCTCAGTCGATTCGGCTGGCTCAACCGGCTCGGCCTGCTCGGTCGACTCGGCCTGCTCGGTCGACTCGGCCGAGGCGGGCGCTGCCTCCTCGGCAACCACCTCGTCCACCACCGACCCGGCCTCAGCAACCTCGTCTGCGACCGGCTGAACCACCGGAGACTCATCCGTCGCCGTCTCGGCCAGATCAACCTCGTCCGCCACCGACGCGTCCCCAGCCGACTCGCCCGGGGACGACTCGTCCTTCGTGGTCCCGTTCACCGCCGACTCGCCCAGCGGACGCACCGTGACCAGGTCTTCCGGCGAGGCCACCGGCTCCGGATCGATCGTCGGCTCGACCGAGATCTCCACCGGAGGCGAGGTGTCGGGCTCGACCAGATCCTTCATCGTGCCACCGGCGTCCCGCGGGGTCCGGCGATCGGGCACCTGGGCCCGCGGCTCCACATCAGCCGGCGCCTCAACATCGGCCGGCGACTCGGCATCGGCCGACGACTCCGGAGCCTCTACCGACGACTCCGGGCCGACCGCGTCCGCACTGTCGCCGGGAGCCTGGGGCTCATCGACGTCCACCCTCGGCCCGGTCTCGATACCGGGAGCCGACTCGGCCGAAGGCTCGGGAGCCGACAGGTCGAACCGGTCGACGACCGTGTCGTCGAGGATGTGGTCGCTCAGCGGTTCGGGCCCCGGCATCTCCAGGTCGGTCTCGCTGTGCGCACCACAGCCGAAGTCGACCGTGACCACCGAGCCGTCGGCGGGCGACCACTCGTTGGCGCACGCGCCGAACGACTGGCGCAGTCGGCCGGACAGCGGCACGAAGTACGCACAGGTCACACACGAGGCAGCGGACTGCACGGCGATGTCGGCCGTGGGACCGTGCGGACCCCGGTGCCAGCGATCCGCCGCACCCGAAACCCCTTCGGGCCCCAGCACACGCTCGCGCCCCAGCCCGAGCTCCCAGAAGAGCTGCTGGTCGGCGTCGTCTTCGTCGGTGACCGTGTAGCCCGGGACCAGGTTCGGGTCTTCGGGCCGGAACGGCAGCTCGTCGCCGGGGCCCAGGTCACCCGGGGCCAGCCGGTCGGACCACGGCACCCAGTCCGGAGCCATGATCGACTCGGCGCCGGGCAGCAGAACGGTGTCACAGACCGTCACCCGATCGGACCCGGGAACGTGGGCGAGCGTGACCGCCCAGCGCCAGCCCCGGTAGCCCTTCGCCGTGCAGTCGAAGGCGTGCATCGTCAGCCCGGCCTGGTCGACCGACACCGAGAGGTGACGGCCCACGGTGTCCGGCTGGGCGACGTCTTCCGCGGCGCCACGGGCCAGGTCGACCGCGGCCGCTGCTACCGGATCGGGCTCGGTCGGCAGCGCGGCCGGAGCCTGGCCCTGCGGTTCGGCCTGCTCAGGAAAGATCGGGGCCTGGGCCTCGTCGATCGTTCCGGTCACCTGCTGGTCCACCATCTGCTCCACTCCTGCTGCACCCCGACCTGCCTGCCACCGTTCACCGGTTGCCGTGCCACCCGTCGACGACGACGGGGGCGGCGCCGATCTGGCAGTGGCCGCGCCCGCAAGTCTCCCCCATCCGCGCAGGGTGTCGAGCAGGCGCGGGCGGCGAGCCGGTCGGCCGATCACGCCTCGAGGTCGTCCGCTACGGCGCGGAGCACGGTTGCCACCTTGCTCGCGGAAGAACGGTCGGGGTAACGCCCACGGCGCAGGCTGTTGGAAACATTGTCCAGCAGCTTGATCAGGTCTTCGACGATGACCGTCATGTCTTCGGCCGGTTTGCGCATCGCCCGGGCCACGGACGGGCTGGCCTCGACCAGGCGCACGCTCAGGGCCTGCAGGCCACGACGGCCCTCGGCAACCCCGAACTCGATCTTGGCGCCCGGTTTGAGCGTGGTCGTGCCGTCGGGCAGCGCGGAGGCGTGCACGAACACCTCGCCACCGTCATCGTTGCTGGCGAAACCGAAGCCTCGCTCGGCGTCGAACCACTTGACCCTGCCAGTCGGCACGTCTTTTTCCCCTGTCACGTGATGATTGCCGCGGACCTTATTATCCGCGGCAACCGCTCTTGCTCACGATCTGTCGTTTCCTCAAGATTAGCCGTCAGTTGCCGACGTGCGAACGGCTTAATCCGGCCAGATGACCCGAAAGCCACCGGGGGAATCCGAGAAGATCATGGAGGACGACGTCGGCACCGGCCGCGGTGAGTTCGTCGGCCGACTGCGGTCCGGTGATCACACCGACGCTGGTGGCACCCGCGAACCGGGCCGCGGCCACGTCACCGACATGGTCGCCGACGTAGACCGACGCGCCCTCCACCACGAGCAACTCGCCCTTCGCGGTGCCGAACCGGCCCCCGGCGATCAGGTCGGGCCGATGCGGATGGTCGAGCAGACCGATGGCCTCGAGCACGGACCGGACCCCCGGCTCGGACTTCGCCGAGATCACCAGGACCCGGCCGCCGGCCGCGCGGACGGCCGCGAAAGCTTCCGCCACACCGGGCAGCAGCGTGTTCCGCGCCAGCCCGGTGGTGGAGTAGAGCGAGCGGTAGGTGTCGGCCATCCGCTCGACGTCCACCCCCGGCATCAGCTCGGTGATGATCCGGTCGAGCGGGTATCCCATCAGCGGCCAGGCCCGCTCACGATTGACGACCGTGCCCGGCGCACCCCCGCCGACCTGCTGATGGGCCTGTACCAGCGTGGCCACGATGCCGTCGGCGGAGTCGACCAGGGTCATGTCGAGGTCGAAGCCGACCACCAGCTGTTCAGTTGGCACGGCCGCCAGTTTAGGGGGGTTTCGGCACCGCCCGGCACAACTCTCGGCCCGGCGCGACACAACACCGGCACAACAGAGGACGACGAGGCACCCGTGCGGGCCCCTCGCCGTCCGGTGGTGCGGGTACTGGTCAGCTGATGGTCAGCCGGTGGTCAGCGCAGCGACTCGTGCAGACCGCGATAACGCTTGAACGCGTTGCGCAGGTCTTCGGTCGAGCCGCCCGCCAGCTTCGAGCGCAGGCCCGCGAGGTCACGCTCGATCAGGGTGGCTGCCTCGGTGACCGTGGACTCCGGGTCGTCAACGAACTTGGCCTGCAGATCACGCCATTCGTCGTCCGAGGTGACGTCGGTGACGCCGTCGACCGCGTCGGGCGCGGCCGGGGAACGACGCCGGCCACTGTTGATCGAGGTGACCGGAGCTGAAGGCGCGTCGGTGTCGTCGATCTTCTCGCCCTCGGCGACACCGGCCACGACGTCGCGGTCCGAGGTCTTGCCGACGGCCGGGTCCGTGTTGACCGGGACCGTGCCGACCGAGCTGTCCGAACTACCAGAATCCGAGCTGCCGGAAACGGTGTCCACCGGGTCGGGCTGCGGGGGCCGCTCGGCCGGGACCCGGGTGACGACCGGGTCCTTGCCGATGACCTCGTCCTTGCCGACACCGGAGACACCCCCGGAACCGGCGCGGCGGTGGGCCTCGCCGTGCGCGTAGTCCTCCCGCACCGACGGGTCACCCTGCTCCGGCGACACGACCGTGGGACCCGCCCACGACGTCCGTGATTCGCCGCTCTTGCCCTCATCGACCGTCTCGTCGACCGTGCCGCCCACCGGGCGCTCACCGGGACCCGCCTGCCCCACCGAACTCGCCGCACTCGGCCCGGGCCAGCTGGGCCGGGACTGCGCGGAGGTCTCCTGCGGGGTGCCCCGGCCGGCGGTCACCGGGTCCTGAGCGTCCTTGGTGTCCCGGGCTGCTCCGGCGTCCCGGTCCGCCGCGGCGCGGGCAGCCTGATCGGCGCGCCGCTCGGCGGTGACCGCCTCATCCGTCCGCAGCCCGTCGGGGTTCCTGACGTCTTGGTCCGGGCCGTTCGTGGGGGTCGTCATCGGGTCTCCTGCGGGTGCCGGGTGGTGTTCTCGGGGTCAGCGTTCACCGTGGTGCTCTCGGCGACCTTCTCGCCGGTGCCCTCGTGACGGGTGGGGCTGACCGGCGGACGACGCCCGGCGTCGCGAGCCGGCAGCGGCACCGTGTCGCGCACGGGCGTGTCACCATCAGCAACGGGGGCGTCGGCGTGCTTGCCCGCAGCCAGGGGGCGAGTGGTGGATGCCGGCTCGGGCGTACCGACCAGCGCGTGGAACAGCTTGCGGTAGTGCATGAACGCCTGGCGCAGGTCTTCCGTCTCCAGCGTGCCGGAGCTGCGGTGACGCTCGTGCGACTCGTGGGCGCTGCGGTACTCCTGAACGATCTCGGCGTGGTCGACCATGACCATGTCGGAGCGGGTGGCGAAGTCGTCCACGGGGTAACCGCGTTCCTTCATCACCGTGTTGATCAGGGTCTCCGCGTCGTCCACGGCCGCCGGCGGCTCGTCGACGAAGCGGGCCTGGGCCGCGGACCAGCGCGTGCCGAAACGGGCCTTCTCCTCGGTGCTGAGGTCGCGGATCTGGAGCTTGTCGCGGCGGTCCGCGATGGCCGCCAGGCGACGCTCGGCCTTGGTCCGGTTGTCCGAACCGGCCAGATACCGCTCGTACTCGGGCCCGAACCGGTCTTTCAGCTCTGACCGTCGCTGCTGGAGTTCCGCGTTACGGCGGGCCTTCTGGAAGGCGAAGAGACCGAGCAGCAGCAAAGCCAGCAAGACGATGATGACGATCGCCGTAACCATGCGTCCTCCTTCTTCAGACGCGTCCGGACGACCCGGAGCGTTTTCCTTGATCGAGCATCCCCACACATCGGGCAAACCGCTTGTCGAGATGCCAACGCCACGCCCCCGACAGGTCGGGCGGATCGCTGCGGGCGATTACCGTTAGGCCGTGCCTCCCACCCCCGTGCGCAGCCTGGCCGACGAACTGCGTAGCTGGGACGACGAGGCGCTGGTCTCGCTCCTGGAGCAGCGCCCCGACCTGACCGTGCCGCCACCGGTCGATCTGGGCGGCCTGGCCACGGCCGCCGTGAGCCGGCTGTCGGTGCAGCGCGCCGTCGACGGGCTGGACGCGCGCACGCTTCAGGTACTGGAGGTGCTGGCCGTCAGCCCCGAGCCGGTGTCGTCGGGTGAGCTGACCCGCCGCTGGGGTGCCCCGGTGAGCGGCCCGCTGGCCCGGTTGCGCGGGCTGGGCCTGGTCTGGGGCGGTATCCGTTCCCTGCACCTGGTGCGCGCCGCCCGGGAGAGCCTCGGCCCGCACCCCGCCGGTCTGGGCCCGCCGCTGGACGAGGCCCTGGGCCGCCGCTCACCGCAGCGCCTGGCCGAGGTGATGGAAGACCTCGGACTGCCGCCCTCCGGCGACCCGGACACGGCGCTGGCCCGCCTGGCCAAGCACCTGGGTGACCCGGACACGGTGAAGGCCCTGCTGGAGAAGGCCCCGGCGAACGCGGCCCAGGTGCTGGAACGGCTGGTCTGGGGGCCGCCCGTGGGGCAGGTGCCCGACGCCGACCGCCCGGTGCGGGCCGGCACCGCGGGCTCGCCGGTGGAGTGGCTACTCGCCCACGGCCTGCTCGCCGTCGCCGACCCGGGCCACGTGGTGCTGCCGCGCGAGATCGGGATGGCGTTGCGTGGGGGCCGGGTGCACCGCCGCCCCGAGCAGAGCCCGCCCGCCCTGCCGGTGCGCGAGCGCAAGGCTCGGCACGTCGACGACACGGCGGCCCTGTCCGCGGCCGAGGCGGTGCGGCTGGTCGAGGAACTGTGCAGCGCCTGGGGCACCGACCCGCCACCGTTGCTGCGGGCCGGTGGGCTGAGCGTGCGTGACCTGCGCCGGGTCGCCACGCAGCTCGACATCGACGAGACCCCGGCGGCCCTGGTGGTGGAGATCGCCCTGGCCGCCGGGCTGATCGCGGACGACGGCGAGGCCGACCCGTCGTGGCTGCCCACCCCCGACTTCGACGTCTGGCTGGCCGGCAGCATCGGCGAGCGCTGGGCCCGGATCGCGCTGGCCTGGTGGGACAGTCCCCGGGCGGCGGCCCTGATCGGCTCGCGGGGCCCGAAGGACGGGCCGATCGCGGCGCTCGGGCCCCTGGTGGAGCGCCCGCAGGCGCGGATCGTGCGGCAGCACGTGCTGACGGATCTCTCGGTGGAGACGATCCATCGCCCCTCCCGCAGCGACGACACCGTCAGCGCTATGGAAGACGCGTCCGGCTCCGGTCTCGTGGAGCGGCTGGTGTGGACCTCTCCCCGCCGGTCGTCGGCGTCGCAGCCGGAGTTGGTGCGGTGGGCCCTCACCGAGGCGGCGTGGCTGGGAATCACCGGTATGGCGGCTATCTCGTCGTTCGGGCGGGCGCTGATCGAGTCGACCGAGTCGAGCGGGGCGGTGCCCACCTACGGTTCGGGGTCCGGTCCGGAGCCCACGGCCGCGCAGGTGTCGCGCCGCACGATCGAGGCCCGGACCGCGGGCGACCTGCTGGACGAGACCCTGCCCGACCCGGTCGACCACGTGCTGCTGCAGGCCGACCTGACCGTGGTGGCACCCGGCCGGCTGCCCACCGTGACCGAGCGCGAACTGCTGCTCATGGCCGACGTGGAGAGCCGGGGCGGTGCCTCGGTCTTCCGCTTCACCGCGGCCTCGGTGCGCCGGGCACTCGACGCCGGGCGTACGGGGGAAGACCTGACCCGCTGGCTGGCCCAGCACAGCCGGACCCCGGTGCCACAGCCGCTGGAGTACCTGATCGCCGACAGCGCCCGCCGGTACGGACGTCTGCGCGTCGGGGTCGCCTCCGCGTATCTGCGGGCGGACGACGAGGGCCTCCTGGCGGAGGTGCTGGCCGACCGGCGGGCCGCCGGGCTGCGGTTGCGCCGGCTGGCCCCGACCGTGCTCGCGGCCGGGGCCCCGCCCGACCTGGTGCTCGCCGCCCTGCGGGAGATGGGTCTGGCCCCGGCGGCCGAGTCGCCGGACGGTGACCTGGTCATCCAGTCCGTGCCGCCGCGCCGCGCCCGTTCGGGAGGTTCCCCGGTCGCGCGACGCCAGCCGCCGCCCACCGCCACCGCGCAGGCCCTGCACCAGGCGGTGCGGGCCATGCGGGCGGTGGACGCGAACGTGCGGCGGCCGGTCACGAACGACTCCGAACCCCCGCCGCTGGTGCCGATGGACCCGGCCGGGGCGATCGCGGTGCTGCGGGAGGCCGCGGCCTCACGTCGGGCGCTGTGGATCGGATACCTGGAGGATGCCGGGCGGCCCGTGCGGCAGATCATCGAGCCGCTGGCCGTGGAGGGTGGCCGGATCCGGGCTCTGGAGCTGAGCACCGGGAAGGTGCGGGGGTACTCCGTGCACCGGGTGATCGCGGTGGCCGGGGCCGCCGAGGGCTCCGGGGGCTCCACCGCTTCTGGGGATGAACCTGGGCAGGAATCGGGTTGAGGTCGTGTCCGGTCCTGCCGGCAATGAGGGAGACTGCATTTCGTGACTGACGGACCACTGATCGTCCAGAGCGACAAGACGCTGCTGCTGGAGATCGACCATGACCAGGCGGCGGCCTGTCGCCGGGCCATCGCGCCGTTCGCCGAGCTGGAACGGGCGCCCGAGCACGTGCACACCTACCGGCTCACGCCGCTGGGTCTGTGGAACGCCCGGGCCGCCGGTCACGACGCCGAACAGGTCGTCGACGTGCTGCTGGAGTACTCGCGCTACCCGGTGCCGCACGCGCTGCTCGTCGACGTGGCCGAGACCATGGCCCGCTACGGGCGGCTGCAGCTGATCAAAGACCCTGACAACGGCCTGGTGCTGCGCGCGCTCGACGTGCCGGTGCTCGAGGAGGTGCTGCGCAGCAAGAAGGTGGCGCCCCTGGTCGGAGCCCGGCTGGATCCGGAGAACGTGCTGGTGCACCCCAGCGAGCGCGGCAATCTCAAGCAGGTGCTGCTGAAGCTCGGCTGGCCGGCGGAAGACCTGGCCGGTTACGTGAACGGCGAGAAGCACCCGATCGAGTTGGCCCCCGACGGCTGGGAGCTGCGGCCGTACCAGGCCGACGCGGTGGACGGCTTCTGGCACGGCGGTTCCGGGGTGGTCGTGCTGCCCTGTGGCGCCGGCAAGACCCTGGTCGGTGCCGCCGCGATGGCGAAGTCCGGCACCACCACGCTGATCCTGGTGACGAACACGGTCTCGGCCCGGCAGTGGCGCGACGAGCTGATCGCGCGCACGTCGCTGACCGAGGAGGAGATCGGCGAGTACTCGGGTTCCCGCAAGGAGATCCGACCGGTCACCATCGCCACCTACCAGGTGATGACGACGAAGCGGAAGGGCGCGTACGCCCACCTCGACGTGTTCGACGCCCGTGACTGGGGCCTCATCGTGTACGACGAGGTGCACCTGCTGCCCGCGCCGGTGTTCCGGATGACCGCCTCGCTGCAGGCCCGGCGCCGTCTGGGCCTGACCGCGACGCTGGTGCGCGAGGACGGCCGCGAGGGTGACGTGTTCAGCCTGATCGGCCCGAAGCGTTACGACGCGCCGTGGAAGGACATCGAGGCCCAGGGCTATATCGCCCCCGCCGACTGCGTGGAGGTGCGCGTCACCCTGCCCGAACGGGAGCGGCTGACCTACGCCACCGCGGAACCGGAGGAGCGGTACCGGCTGTGCGCCACCAGCGAGATGAAGACCAAGGTGGTCGAGCAGCTGGTGCGTCAGCACGCCGGTGAGCAGATCCTGGTGATCGGGCAGTACCTGGACCAGCTCGACGACATCGGGAACCGTCTGGACGCACCGGTTCTCAAGGGCGAGACCTCGGTGGCCGAGCGGCAGCGACTGTTCGACGCGTTCCGCTCGGGCGAACTGCACACCCTGGTGGTCAGCAAGGTCGCGAACTTCTCCATCGACCTACCGGAAGCCAGTGTGGCCATTCAGGTCTCGGGTTCGTTCGGGTCACGCCAGGAAGAGGCCCAGCGCCTCGGCCGGCTCCTGCGCCCGAAGCACGACGGGAAGACGGCCCGGTTCTACGCCGTCATCTCCCGCGACACCCTCGACCAGGACTTCGCCGCGCACCGGCAGCGCTTCCTGGCCGAGCAGGGATACGCCTACCGGATCATGGACGCCGAGGAGATCGGGGCCCGGGAGCCGGAGGCCTGAGGTCTTCACCCGCTGAGAGCGGCGTACTGCCCGTGCCGCTCGAGAAGTGTTTCGTGAGTGCCGGTCTCGACGATCCGGCCGTGGTCGAGCACCGCGATCAGGTCGGCGTCGCGCACCGTGGAGAGCCGGTGGGCGATGGTGATCGTGGTGCGGCCCCGGGCCAGTTCGTCGAAGGCCTGCTGCACGGCCCGCTCGGTGGCGGTGTCCAGGGCGCTGGTGGCCTCGTCCAGCACGAGCACCCGCGGGTCACGCAGCAGCGTGCGGGCGATGGCCAGGCGCTGCTTCTCGCCCCCGGAGAACCGGTGGCCCCGTGAGCCGACCATGGTGTCGTAACCGTCGGGCAGCGAGGCGATCAGGTCGTGCACCTGGGCGGCACGGGCCGCGGCCTCGATCTGCTCGTCGGTCGCGTCCGGCCGGGCGTAGCGCAGATTCTCCCGCACCGTGGTGTGCAGCAGGTAGGTCTCCTGGCTGACCACACCGACGACCTTCGCCAGGTCTTCGAGCCGGAACCGGCGCAGGTCGATGCCGTCGATCGTGATCCGGCCGGCGGTAGGGTCGGCCAGCCGGGCCACCAGAGATCCGAGAGTGCTCTTCCCCGAACCGGTCTCGCCGACCAGGGCGAGAGTGTTCCCGGCCGGGACGATGAGATCGACACCGGCCAGGGCCGCGGTGCGGTTGCCGGGATAGGTGAAGGTGACGTCTTCGATGCAAACGTCACCGCGGATCGAGGCCGGGTCGATCGGCACCGCGTCGGCCGGGTCGTCCACTTCCACGGGCAGGTCGAGGTACTCGAAGATGCGGGCGAACAGGGCCAGCGACGAGGTGATCGACACCCCGACGTTGAGCAGGCTCATCAGCGGCCGGAACAGGTTCTGCTGCAGGGCGGTGAAGGCGACCAGGGTGCCGATGGTCATGTGCCCGGCGGTCGCGGGCAGCCCGGCGCTCAGGTAGATAGCGGCCGGGATGGCGGCGAAGATGACGCTCATCGAGGCCATCCGCCAGCGGCCGGCCAGGTCGGAGCGCAGCTGCAGGTCGATGAGCCGTTCGGAGGTCTTCGTGAACCGCTCGATCAGCGCGGCGCTGGTGCCGAGGGTCTTGCTGAGCTGCACACCACTGATCGAAAGGCCTTCTTCGATGGTGACGTTCAGGTCGGCGAGCTCGCGCTGACGCTGGGCGGTGATGGCCCGGCGCAGGTCGGCGACGCGACGGCTCAAGTAGATGGCCGGCGGCATGACCACCAGCGAGATCAGCGACAGTCTCCAGGAGAGCGCGATCATCGCGACCGCGGTGGCGACCGTGGTGGTGAGGTTGGAGGCGATGGAGGTCGCGGTCGAGGTGACCACGCTCTGCATGCCGCCGATGTCGTTGGTGATGCGTGACTGCACCTCACCGGTGCGGGTGCGGGTGAAGAAGGCGATGGACTGCCGCTGGAGGTGCGTGAACACGTCTGTGCGCAGCCGGTGCATCACCTCCTGCCCCACGCGGGTGCTGATCCAGGTCTGGAGCACACCGAAGATGCTGGTCACCGCGGCCACGGCGACCATGCCGCCGACGAGCCAGACCAGCAGGGAGACCTTCTGCTGCGGGATCGCGACATCGATGATCTCGCGCAGCAGGAAGGGTGAGGCCATCGCGATGATCGACGACGCCACGATGATCGCGATCACCACGGCGAGCGGGGATCGATGGTGGGCGAAGAGCACGCCGACACGGCGCAGCGAGACCTCGCGGGCCTGCGCCTTCTCGGCGGCACGCTGGGCGGGACTGAGTTCGGGGGAACGGGAAGGGCGGGGCAAGAGCGACCTCCGGGATGGGCGAATATTTAGTGAGGTTACCTCACTATGAGGTCCCAACCGTAACCTCGGCTACGGTATTCCGGTGAGTACGCAGGAGGAGAACGAGACGCTGGCCGAGGCGTTCTGGTCGGTGTCGCGAACCCTGCGCCACCGCAGCCACGAGAGCGTCAGTCCGCTGGGCATCACCCCGGCCCAGGCCCGGGCCATCGGCGTGCTGCGCCGGCACGGCCGCCTGCGCATCAGCTCGCTGTCCGACCACCTGCGCATCGCCCCGCGCTCGGGCACCGAGGTGGTCGACGCCCTGCAGGAGCGGGGCCTGGTGCTGCGCTCCCCCGACCCGGACGACCGGCGCGCCACGCTGGTCACGCTCAGCAGCCAGGGCGAGGAGATCGCCGAGGCTGTGCGCAAGGCCCGGGCGAGCGAGGCCGAACAGTTCTTCGACCGGCTCGACGAGGCCGACCGCCGCGAACTGACCCGGATCATCGGTCTCCTGCGCCGCCCCGACACCCAGCAGCCTTAACGGCTGGCGTCCAGGAACTTCCCAGAAACCGGGTGCACGCTAGAGCCGTGGCTGAGAAGACGTTTGAAGCGAAGTTGCTGGTCGTGGACGACGAACCGAATATCCGCGAACTGTTGACCACCAGTCTGCGGTTCGCCGGTTTCGACGTCGTGGGCGCTGCGGACGGCGCCCAGGCCCTGGCGCTCGCCGAGCAGCACCGCCCCGACCTCGTGGTGCTGGACGTGATGATGCCGGACATGGACGGCTTCACGGTCACCCGCAAATTGCGCGAGCGCGGCCGGGACATACCCGTCGTATTCCTGACTGCCCGTGACGAGACCGGGGACAAGGTCACCGGCCTCACCGTGGGCGGCGACGACTACGTGACCAAGCCGTTCAGCCTCGAAGAGGTCGTCGCCCGGATCCGCGCCGTCCTGCGCCGCACCGGCGTCGCGACCGACGCCGCCAGTGGGCGACTCGTCTTCCACGATCTCGAACTGGACGAGGACTCGCACGAGGTCCGCCGCGCGAACCGCCTGGTCGAGCTCTCCCCCACCGAGTTCAAGCTGCTGCGCTACCTGATGCTGAACCCCAACCGGGTGCTGTCGAAGGCGCAGATCCTCGACCACGTCTGGGCCTACGACTTCAACGGTGAGGCCGGGATCGTCGAGTCCTACATCTCCTACCTGCGACGCAAGATCGACGATGTCGACCCCCCGCTGATCCACACCAAGCGCGGCGTCGGCTACGTGCTGCGTCTTCCTCCCCAGGGCTGATCCCGATGAGCGCTCCGACGCAGAACCTCCTGCCCGCGCCCGAACTCGGGCCCCCACCGGCCCGGGCGAAACGCTCGTCGGCCGTGCAGCGCGTCCGCAATCAATGGAACCAGGCGCCGTTGCGCGCCCGGCTGGTCGGGATCATGGTCGTCCTGCTGGTCGCGGGCCTGGCCCTGACCGGCTTCGCCAGCCAGTACGTCCTGAAGAGCTACCTGGTCGGCAAGGTCGACAGCCAGCTCACCAAGAGCCTGAAACCGGTCGCCGAAGACGCTCTCAACGGGGGCGGCAACAACAGCGACGCGCTGAAGTGGGGCCTCGTCCGGTACGTGATCAAGATCGGCGTGGACAACGGCGGAATCGGCGACGCCGACGTACCGGCCGAGGGCCCGGTGCCCGCCCTGAGCGACATGACCTCCGAGCAGGCCTGGGCCACGAAGAACAAGATCTACACCGTCGGCTCGGAAGAGGGTGAATCTAGCTGGCGGGTCATCGCTTCCGGGTGGAGCAGCCCGGTCGGCACCACCGGGAGCGTGCAGATCGCGATCCCTCTCGACGACGTCGAGGACGCCGTGAACCGTCTGCGCATCCTCATCGTGATGTTCGGCCTGATGGTGACCGTGCTGTTCGCGAGCCTGGGCTGGCTGGTGATCCGGCGCTCGTTCAAGCCGCTCACCGAGGTCGAGGAGACCGCCGCCGCGATCGCCGCGGGCGACCTGTCCCGCCGGGTGCCCGCGCACCCGCCGACGACCGAGGTCGGCCGGCTCACCCACTCGCTCAACGGCATGCTCGCCCAGATCGAGAGGGCGTTCCACCAGCAGGAGGCCTCGGAGCAGAGAACGCGCCGGTTCGCCGCAGACGCGTCGCACGAGCTGCGCACGCCGCTGGCTTCCATCCGTGGTTTCGCCGAGCTCTACCGGCAGGGAGCGGTTTCCGAGCCGGAAGACGTGGCGCGCACGATGAGCCGGATCGAGGACGAGTCGCACCGCATGGGCGCGCTGGTGGAAGATCTGCTCCTGCTCGCCCGGATGGACGAGCAGCGCCCGGCCCGCGCCGAACCGGTCGACCTGGCCGTGCTGGCCGGCGACGCCGTGCACGACGCGCGCGGTCTGGCGCCGGACCGCCGGGTCCGGCTGGTCGGGCTCACCGAGGGCAGCGGCCCGGTCCCGGCCGTGGTGACGGGCGACGACCACCGCCTGCGTCAGGTGGTGGCCAACCTGGTCGCCAACGCCGTGCGGCACACCCCGGCCGGGAGCCCGATCGAGGTGGCCGCGGGGCAGCAGAACAACGTTGCGGTGCTCGAGGTCCGTGACCACGGCGAAGGGCTCGCTCCCGAGCACGCGAGCCGGGTGTTCGAGCGCTTCTACCGGGTGGACGCGTCCCGGGCCCGGCATCAGGGCGGTGGTTCCGGTCTCGGTCTGTCGATCGTCTCGGCCGTGATCGGATCGCACGGCGGACGGGTCGGGGTGACCCAGACCCCGGGCGGCGGTGCCACGTTCCGGGTGGAACTGCCGCTGGCCGGCACCGATCCGGACGAGGCACCCGATGCCCCGGACACCCCGGACGAACTGGGCGACGAACCCCTGTCACCCCATGCCGGTCCGTCCAGCTGAGCGCAAAATCGCTGACCGTCAGTGACCGCCCGTCCGAATGGCCGACCATCGGACGGGCGGTCCTTTGGTCCTGTCCCCACCCGCCACAGCGCTCTCTCCAGGGCATTCCCGCAGGTGTGAGGAAAACCGGCACTACGGCGTGACACCAACCACAGGGTGATCTCGTCAATCCGACTCGTATGGTCTGGCCTGCGGGGATATGCTTGTCCGTACAGGTGATGCCGACCCTCCTCCGGGCATTTTCCGGGAGAACACCGCGTTCCCTGAATCGAAACCAGGCGGTCACAGAGTTGCGAGAGCCTGGCCATCGGTAGAGCACAACGGCCTACGACCCTTTGTTAAGGAGGGAAGATGCTTCACACCGCGACCACCCCGGACCGTGACGACACTGAGGCTCCTCGATCCGTCGCCAACCCCCGTCGCACGCGCCTCGGCGCTGACGGCCGGCCGCTGAACGTTCCGGCCGCCCCGTCCGCCGCTGAATAAAGCGCTTATGGACGCCTAGAACGCTTGCGTTCGAACGGCGATGCCCCGGTCTCACGACCGGGGCATCGCCGTTTTGCGTTCGTTTTACGGTCTCCCCCGCCTACCGGATTCACGTTCTCAGGCTTCTCACAGACGTGGTGCAGCGAACGCCGAGGGGCGGGGCTTGAACTAGTTCACGTCAGCAAGCTGGCCATGAGGGTGAGAAGAATGTCGCAGACCACGAACAACCACGACGAGAACACGTCCTCCTGGGGCAACCACCCGGGTGCCGACTCGTCCGCCACCGACCCGGCTCCGGCTGCGCAGGCTTCCTCCGCTCCGGCCGGCCCGGCGAACGAGACGCAGGCGCAGTCCCAGACCGCCACGACGCCGGCCACACCGGCGTACAGCGCGGCCCCGGGATACAGCGCGACGCAGGACACACAGGCGGTGCAGTCCCCGCAGGCGCCCCCGGCCGCCCCGACGGCACCGGCCGCCCAGCCCCAGCCGGGTGCCCAGTCGCAGCCGGGTGCCCAGCTGTACGGACAGCAGCCTTACGGACAGCAGCCCGCGCAGCAGCACAGCCAGCAGCAGTACGGCCAGCAGCAGTACGGCCAGCAGTACAGCCAGACCCAGCAGAACCCGCAGGCCTACGGGCAGCAGCCGCAGGGCGCCCCGCAGTACGGCCGGCAGCACGATCAGAACCAGTGGCAGAGCCCGTACACACGCCCCCAGTACGGGCAGACCCAGCAGACGGGCTGGAGCAGCGGAGGCCAGAACATGCAGAACACCAGCGGCGGTACGCAGACCCTCACCGCCTACCCGACCACGACCGACACCCAGACCGGAGCCCCGGTCGGCACGCAGACCGGCGCGCTGCCGCAGACCGGCTGGGGCCAGCCGGGCTCGAACGGTCAGCCGGGTCAGCCGGGCCAGCTGGGTCAGGGTGGTCAGCCTCCGCTCCCGCCGAACGGCAAGAAGCGCCGCGAGGCCGGGCAGCCCGGATGGCGTGGTGTGATCGCGACCGGTCTCGGCGCGGCCCTGATCGCCAGCCTGCTCACCGCGGGCGTGGTTCTCGCCGTGAACAACGACGACTCCTCCTCCGTCACCAGCTCGCTCACCTCGTCCTCCCAGAACGACGACTCCGCGCAGGCTCCGGTGACCACCAGCTCCTCGGAGAACCCGGACTGGAAGGCCGTGGCCTCCGCGGTCGAGCCGAGCGTGGTCTCGGTGCAGGTGACCAGCCAGTCGTCCGAGGGTGAGGGCTCCGGCGTCATCCTCGACGCCAAGGGCCGGATCGTCACCAACAACCACGTGGTGACGGGCGCCCAGACCATCGAGGTGGTGCTGAACGACGGCCGTAAGTACACCGCCAAGATCGTCGGCACCGACTCGGCCACCGACCTGGCCGTGATCCAGCTGGAAGACCCGCCGAGCGACCTGAAGCCCGCGACCCTGGGCGACACCGAGTCGGTCAGCGTGGGCGATTCGGTCATGGCCGTCGGTAACCCGCTGGGCCTGGCCGGCACCGTCACCACCGGCATCGTGAGCGCCGTCGACCGCCCGGTCACCACCTCGTCCTCCGAGAGCAGCGACTCGTCGTCCAGCAGCACCAGCGAGACGGTCGTCACCAACGCCATCCAGATCGACGCGGCCGTGAACCCCGGTAACAGCGGCGGTGCCCTGGTGGACGCGCAGGGCAAGCTGATCGGCATCAACTCCTCGATCGCCACCCTGAGCCAGAGCAGCGGTTTCGGCCAGGAGAGCTCCAGCCAGTCCGGCAGCATCGGCCTGGGCTTCGCCATCCCGGTGGACCAGGTCAAGAACATCACCAACCAGCTGATCGAGAACGGCAGCGCCCAGCACCCGTGGCTGGGTATCACCCTCGGCGACGCCACCGTGAAGGTGGACAACGCCGAGCGCGACGGCGCCTCGGTGCAGTCCGTGGTCGCCGACTCCCCGGCCGAGACCGCCGGCCTGAAGAAGGGCGACACCGTCATCGCCATCGACGGCGAGTACATCAACGGCGCCGAGTCGCTCATGGCCCAGGTGCGCGAGCGCACCCCGGGAACCGAGGTGACCGTCTCGATCGTCAGGGACGGTAAGGCCCAGGACGTGAAGGTCACGCTGGACACCCGCCCGGACAGCGCCAACTGATCCCCGCCCGGTCCGAAAGGATCGAAAGGATCGGAAGGTAGCCACACCGCACCACCGTCCGCCTTGGTCCCCCACCCGGGGCGAACGGTTCCGACGGCTGGCCCCCTCCGGCCGTCACAACGAAAGGGCTGATCCGAGCAGCCTTTTCCCGGAAGGCCTTCGGCGATCCAGCAGGATCACCGAAGGCCTTCCGCGTTGTACGCCCTCCGCCCGATCCCGACCGGGCACACCTCCCGTCAGACCGTGAACATTCGCACCGCAGCGTCTTCCACCTCCTGGTACTGCCGCCCCGCCTGAGCCAGCGCGGCCTGGATCTGTTCCAGGGCCACCCGCACCCGCTCCTGCGTCACCCGCCAGTCACCGACCACCGACTGGAACGACGTGGCTGCCGATCCGCTCCAGCTGCCCTGCAACTGCACGAGATGCCGCATCATGCGGTCGACCTCGGTACCGATCTGCTGGGCCGACGCCTGCACCGCGGCACTCGCCTGCACCACCTGGACGCTGTCCACCTCGAACCTGGGCATACCCTCTCCCTCTGCCGAACCCCTGACATCGCGAAATGCCTTACTCAGAGACCGCTCCCGCCTGCGGCCTGGGGGTGCGCACGGGCGGGAGCGGCCGTTCCGCCACCGGTTCAGGTGGCGTGGAACGACCATGACAGCTTCCACCAGAAGGCGTTCGGCACTGCCCACAGAATCCGCGCCTGTGGAAAACCCCGGGTTCGTGTGAGTCACCGAGCCCGGTCGAGCGTGAGGACGCCAGCAAAACGACGCCGCCGCGCACAGCTCCCTCAGGGAGCCATGCGCGGCGGCGGAAGGACAGCGGCCGGCCGGCACTCATCGGATCGGTCGGGACGGGACCTCTCGACCGATCAGACAGAGTGCGCGGGCCGGACCGCCGGTCCAGGTCGTTGCGGGTCGCTGTGCGTCGTTGCGGGTCATTGCGGGTCGTTGCGGGTCGTTACCGACCTCAGTGCGCGGCGTAGGGCATGGGGTTCGGAACTTCCCACACCATGGACAGCCGGCGGCCACCCTTACCGTCGGGCAGCTTCACCCAGTGGGCCACCGGGCTCAGCCCGGCGGTCGTCCACTCCGGGTGCCCCTCGTGCAGCGACGAGTCACCCGTCGCGGAAACCGACTCCGTAGACGACGCACCGGAGACCGTCTCAAGACCATAGGTTCGCTTCATAGTCCCCTAGCCACCTCTCGTTCATCTTTTGTTCACCTTCAGGTTAGCACCTGGTCAAGTAGGACGACACTGGGAACCCACAGGAAACGCCCACCCGCGGCACCCCTCGCCGCGTCACCAGTTTTTACCCTCTGTCATAACAGCACGCAGATGGGTGTTTTCGGAGCCCGCCGACCGGCTGAACCGACCGGAACCGCCGACCGGAAGTGCCTGGAGAGGGCCACGTCACAGCGTCGCCCACCGGCACAAATGCCCCACACCACCGGCTCGCAGAGAGTTCTTCCCGTTCACCCGGGCGACCACACCACCCGGGACGGCGAGCCGCGGTGTGCCCGGTTCAGGCCTCGAACACACCTTTTCCCCAGCGTTGTTTACAGTGGCGAGGTGGCAACGGTGATGCTCGGCCTCCCGAGGACTCGTGGAGAAGGGCGGGTTCCCTCCCTCACGGGGCGACCCGAAGACTCCCGCCTGATCGATACCTATGGACGGGTGGCCACCGATCTGCGGGTGAGCCTGACCGACAAGTGCTCGCTGCGCTGCGGTTACTGCATGCCGCCGGAGGGCCTGGACTGGCTTCCCGACGAACAGGTGCTCTCCGACGACGAGCTGATCCGCCTGATCACCCTCGCGGTTGCGGAGCTGGGGGTCGAGGAGGTCCGCTTCACCGGCGGCGAGCCGCTGTTGCGCCGGGGCCTGGAGCGCATCGTCGAGGCGACCGCCCGGCTACGGACGAAGACGGGCCACGCGCCCGTCACCGCGCTCACCACGAACGGCGTGGGTCTGGACAAGCGCGCCGGAGCCCTGGCCTCGGCCGGGCTGAGCCGGATCAATGTTTCCCTGGACACGCTCGACCCGGAACGCTTCCACCGGATCACCCGGCGCGACCGGCACCGCGACGTGCTGGCCGGACTGACCGCGGCCACCGCGGCCGGGCTCGGGCCGGTCAAGGTGAACACGGTGCTGCTGCCCGGCATCAACGACGACGAGGCCGTACCCCTGGTGCGCTGGGCCCTGGCCCAGGGCTACGAGCTGCGGTTCATCGAGCAGATGCCGCTCGACGCGCAGGGCGCCTGGCAGCGCGAGCAGATGGTCACGGCCGACGACATCCAGCAGGCGCTGGCCGGGGAGTTCGAGCTGGTTCCGGTCGACGCCCGGGTCCGGGGCGCCTCACCGGCCCAGACCTGGACCGCCTCGGACGGCCAGAATACGGGCACCGTGGGCATCATCGCCTCGGTGACCCGGCCGTTCTGCGGCGACTGCGACCGCACCCGGCTGACGGCCGACGGCCAGATCCGCAACTGCCTGTTCGCCCGCGACGAGACCGACCTGCGGGCCCTGCTGCGCTCAGGTGCGGACGACGCGGAGCTCGCCCAGATCTGGCGGGCGGCGATGTGGGGCAAGGCGGCGGGTCATGGCATCAACGACACCTCGTTCATCCAGCCGGCCCGGCCGATGAGCGCCATCGGAGGCTGAGTCTTTCTCATGAGCAACACCCGTATCACCAGTGACAGCCTCACGGACAACAGCAACCCCACGGCAGGGTCGGTCACGATCCGCTACTTCGCCGGGGCCCGGGCCGCGGCCGGAGTGGAGTCCGAGCATCTGTCCATCGCCGGCCCCACCCCCCTTGATGAACTCCTGCTGCACCTGGCCGACCGTCATGGAGCGGCCCTCGCAAGGGTCCTCGAGGCGTCGTCGTTCCTTGTGGACGAGGTCACGGGCGACCGCCTCAGGGTCGTCCCGGTCGGCGCCGTCGTCGACGTTCTGCCGCCATTTGCTGGCGGTTGATCCAGTTTTACTGGGTTTTCGACTCCCAGGAATCTCTCAGTCGACCGTTGTCCTCCCGTGACCCTTCCGACGGGTGACAGTGTCCGGCCTGACGTAGGCTGATCGAGGGCGCCCGTTCCGAAGGCGCCGAAACGGTCTCCCGTTGTCGACGCTGTCCGCCGTGGGTGACCACGGATCAGGATGCGGCAACGTCGCCGTGCGTGACCATAGGCACTCTCATAGGTGCCGATTCACCACGTCGAAGTAGGAGACATCGTTCGGTGACGCAGACCACGGGGCGGGGACCCGACGGGGCCGTACCGGCTGATTCAGGCCGGAAGACCACAGCACTCACCGGACCGCAGACCACCCCCCAGAGCATCAGACCCCGCTCGAGCCGTCTCGAACGCCTCGAGGGCCGCGCCCACGACGTCCTGGCCCGGCCGTGGATGGCCGAAGGTCTGGTCGCGCTCATCGGTGTCGTGGTCTTCACCTGGTGGATCAACCGGCCCAGCCCGTGGTGGGACGAGGCTGTGACCCGCGACGTGGTGTCGCGCAGCACCGGCGAGATCCTCGACCTGACCAAGAGCGTCGACCTGGTCCACGCCACCTACTACCTGCTCGCGCACGCCCTGCTCGGCGACAGCACCTCGATCACCCCGATCCGGCTGCTGTCCGCGGCGGCCGCGGCCGTCACCGGCGTCCTACTGGTGCGTCTGGGCCGGGAACTGGGATCCGGCCGGGTCGGCCTCGTCGCCGGCCTGCTCTGGGTAATCGCGCCGCTGTCCTCCCGGTACGCCCAGGAGGCCCGTCCCTACGCGCTGGTCGCCCTGATGGCCACGGCCGCCACGCTGGCCCTGGTGCAGGTCTGCCGCAAGCCGTGGCTGCGCACACGCTGGGCGGTCTACATCGGCTGCGTGACCGCGCTCGGCCTGCTCAACGTCATCGGCCTCACCATCCTGGCCGTCCACCTCTGTTATGTGCTGGCCACGTCGGCCGCCCCGGTGCGGCACCGCTGGTTCCTGGCCGGCGGCCTGGCCGTGGCCCTGCTCAGCCCACTGCTCTGGTTCTCCAGTCAGCAGAGCGCCCAGGTGGCCTGGCTACCGGTGCCGCACTGGAACCGGCTCACCGGCTTCTTCGAGGCCCAGTACGAGCTCACCTGGATCGTGGTCGGCCTCCTGGTCCTCGCTTTCGCAGGGATCGGCCGGGGCACGCACAACCCGGCCCTGGCGCTCGGCCTCGCCTGGGCGGTGCTGCCGACGGTGATGCTCTGGAGCGTCTCGCAGATACACCCGCTGTACGACTGGCGCTACGTCTTCTTCACCGTGCCCGGAGGTGCTCTGGCCCTGGCCTCGCTGGCCACCCTGCTGCGAGTCCGGTACCTGGCGATCATGCTGCTCGTGTTCACCCTCGGCGGTGCACACATGCAGGCTGTCTACCGCTGGCGGGCCACCGGCCACTCGGAGAATCTGCGGGGCGTGGCCCAGACCATCGAGTCGCAGGCCCAGCCGGGCGACGCGGTGATCTTCCTGCCCGAGTCCCGGCGCGTCGTGAAACTGGCTTACCCGGCGGCGTTCGACGAGGTCGACGACATCGCCCTGGGCCAGACCGGAGCCCGTTCCGCCACGCTGTTCGGTGTCGAGGCCACGACCGCCGACATCACCAAGGCCCTGCGCAAGCGCACCCGGATCTGGGTGGTCACGAGCAACACCCGGCTGGGCGAGAGTGCCGAAGACCCCGAAGCCGACAAGCAGCGGCTGCTGAGCAACAACTTCCACGCCAAGAAGGCGACCGATCTGGGCACTTACCAGGTGCAGCTGTACCAGCGCAGCAGCAAGGAAGCCGGCATCAAGAACGCCGGCTCCAAGAAGTAGATCTCAGGGGCAGGCAACCCACTCGTCGGTACCGTCGGCGAGCACCTGCCGCTTCCAGATCGGCAGCTGCGCCTTGACCTCGTCGACCAGGCGCATGGCGGTCTCGAAGGCCTCCTGACGATGGGCCCCGGCGACCGCGACGGCCAGCGCCGTGTCGCCGATGGCCAGCGTGCCGATGCGATGGGAGACCGCGACGGCCTCGGCGTCGCTGGCGGCGGTGACCTCGGCGACCACCCGCTCCAGCACGGCCTGCGCGGTGGGGTGGCCGACGTACTCCAGGCCGGTCACCTCGCGACCGCCGTCGTGGTTGCGCACCACGCCGCCGAATGTGACCACGGCCCCCGACGACGCCCCCTCGACGCGTGAGGCCAGCGCCTGGAGGTCGATCGGCTGGTCCGTCACCTGCGCCAGCAGCACCTGCCGGGCGGGCGGGACGATCCGGCTGTGGTCGCGTGTGGTCTCGATCGGCACAGGAACCAGGGTAAGCAGCGTTGGAGCATGACTGCGCACCGATCCGTGTCTACGTGCGGATCGACCGTGAAGAGACGTAATTGCGGACGCCGGTCAGCCCCCGGTTCCGGGGTGGGCACCCCAGGTGCGCATCCTCGTCCTCCATGACCAAGCACGAGGGGCGGCCCTCCCGAAGGAGAGCCGCCCCACTGTGGTGCAGATGGATCAGGTGGATCAGAAGTCCATGCCACCCATGTCCGGGGCGCCGCCGGCCGGAGCCGCCGACTTCTCCGGCTTGTCGGCGATGACCGCCTCGGTGGTCAGGAACAGCGCCGCGATGCTCGCGGCGTTCTGCAGCGCGGAGCGCGTGACCTTGGCCGGGTCGATGATGCCCTTGGCGATCAGGTCGACGTACTCACCCGTGGCCGCGTTCAGACCGTGACCGGAAGGCAGGTTGCGCACCTTCTCCGCCACGACGCCACCCTCGAGACCGGCGTTGATCGCGATCTGCTTGAGCGGGGCCTCGACGGCGACCTTGACGATGTTGGCGCCAGTGGCCTCGTCGCCGGTCAGGTCGAGCTTCTCGAAGGCGACGACCGAAGCCTGCAGCAGCGCGACGCCACCACCGGCCACGATGCCCTCTTCGACGGCGGCCTTGGCGTTACGCACGGCGTCTTCGATGCGGTGCTTGCGCTCCTTGAGCTCCACCTCGGTGGCAGCTCCGGCCTTGATCACCGCAACGCCGCCGGCCAGCTTGGCCAGGCGCTCCTGCAGCTTCTCGCGGTCGTAGTCGGAGTCGCTGGCCTCGATCTCGTTGCGGATCTGCGTGACGCGGCCGGCGATCTGCTCGGCGTCACCGGAACCCTCGACGATCGTGGTCTCGTCCTTGGTGATGACGACCTTGCGGGCCTGGCCCAGCAGCTCCAGGCCGGCGGTCTCGAGCTTGAGGCCGACGGTCTCGGAGATGACCTGGCCACCGGTCAGGATCGCGATGTCCTGCAGCATGGCCTTGCGGCGGTCGCCGAAGCCGGGCGCCTTGACGGCGATCGACTTGAACGTGCCCTTGATCTTGTTGACCACCAGGGTCGACAGCGCCTCGCCGTCGACGTCCTCGGCGATGATCGCGAGGGGCTTACCGCTCTGGATGACCTTCTCGAGCAGGGGCAGCAGGTCCTTGACCGTGCTGATCTTGCCCTCGACCAGGAGGATGTACGGGTCGTCGAGGACGGCCTCCATACGCTCCGGGTCGGTCACGAAGTAACCAGAGATGTAGCCCTTGTCGAAGCGCATACCCTCGGTGAGCTCGAGCTCGAGCCCGAAGGTGTTGCTCTCCTCGACGGTGATGACGCCTTCCTTGCCGACCTTGTCCATCGCCTCGGCGATGAGCTCGCCGATCGCGGGGTCAGCGGCGGAGATGGACGCGGTAGCAGCAATCTGCTCCTTCGTCTCGACCTCCTTGGCCTGCGCGAGAAGCTCGGCGCTGACGGCCGTGACAGCCGCCTCGATGCCCTTCTTCAGGGCCATCGGGTTGGCGCCGGCGGCGACGTTGCGCAGACCCTCGCGAACCAGGGCCTGGGCGAGCACGGTGGCGGTGGTGGTGCCGTCACCCGCGACGTCGTCCGTCTTCTTCGCGACCTCCTTGACCAGCTCGGCGCCGATCTTCTCGTAGGGGTCCTCGAGCTCGATCTCCTTGGCGATGGACACGCCGTCGTTGGTGATAGTGGGGGCGCCCCACTTCTTCTCCAGAACGACGTTGCGGCCCTTCGGCCCGAGGGTCACCTTCACGGCGTCGGCGAGCTGGTTCATACCCCGCTCGAGGCCGCGACGGGCTTCCTCGTCGAACGCGATGATCTTGGCCATCGTGTGGTGTTCCCTCCACGTAGGGTGGGTTGTTGGCCAGGGAGATGCCCGCGACGGACGGACCGACGCCCGACGGTCCTGTCCCGCCCGACACCGGCCCTCATCCACCTGGCCGTACTCGCAAAACTGTCACTCACACTTGGAGAGTGCTAGTTCAATGATTAGCACTCGACCATGGTGAGTGCAAACCTCCAGAGCCCCTCCGAACGGCCGTTCGCACATTGTTTCCCCTGACCGCGTAACCGGTGCCGGGCGCTCAGAACTGTCGGTGGTGGCTGCCAGCATGGGGTTGTGGCGGGCGGAGCGGTGAAGAGCGGTTCGGCCGGCGCGGCCGCGGTCGCGCCGGGGCATGTCCTGGTGGTGCCCTCCGGGAACGGTGTCCAGTGGCAAAGGGTGGACGGGGCCGGTCGCCCGGTCGGCCCGGTCACCTGGGCGGCCGATCCGGTCGCGGAGGTGCGCCGGCTGGAGCTCCAGGCCCGCCCCCGGTGGATCTGGTGGCGTACGACCGAGATGTATCCGGCCTTGCTCGAGGCCGGGGTGCGGGTCGAGCGGTGCCACGACCTGGCCGCCGTCGAGAACTTGTTGCGCACGTACGAGGGCGAGCCGTTCGTGCCGCCCCAGTCGGCGGTCCGCGAGCCGGTGACGCCGGGCCGCGCCACCCAGATCTCACTGTTCGAGGAGAACGCGTTCGGTGAGGGTTCGGGGGCAACTCCAGAAGGAGGGACGCCGGTCGGCCCGGGTGGGTCGGACTCGGTCGGGCCCGGCTCGGTCGGCTCCGGCTCGGTCGGCTCCGGCTCGGTCGGCTCCGGCTCGGTCGGCTCCGGCCCTGAGCTACCGGCCGGCGGCGAGATCGACCCCCGCATGCTTGCCGTGCCGGACGAGGTCGCCGCCTGGGTCGAGGAGCTCGACAATGCGGGCCTGACGGTACCCAGAACCGCCACGGGTCACGTTCCCGAAGCCGATCCGGCCGGCCCCACCGACCCCCGCCGCAGCGACCCGACCACGAGCCACCCCAACTCGACCGATCACGGCGACCAGGCCCGCCACAATGACCCGACCGGCCACCATGCCCCGGCCGACCACCTGACCCTGAGCGACCACCTTGCCCCGAGCGACCACCTTGCCCCGGGCGGCCGCCCCGACCGCTTCAGCCACCCCGCCCCGACCGGCTTCCCCGACCACCTCGACGAGGGTGAACCCGTGGTGGGCCCCACTCCGCGTGGAGAACAACCTCACGGTCTGGCCGGGCTACTCCGCCTCTACGCGACCCAGGTCGAGCAGATCGCCGACATTCGCGTCGCCCATCCAGGCTTCCCGCTACTGGTGGCCGCCGAGTCCGCGGTCTGTCTGGCCGCCGTGGAGATGGGGCGGGCCGGGCTGCCCTGGAGCGTGCGCATCCACGACGAGGTGCTCACCGAGCTGCTCGGGCCGCGGCCTGCGCATCACGGACGGCCGCGCAAGCTGCAGACGCTGGCCGAGGAGGTGGCGCAGGAGCTGGCTCCGGGCAGCAGTGGGCCCGGGTTCCAGATCAATCAGGTCAATCCGGACTCCCCCGCCGAGGTGCTGAAGGCGCTCAGGCGGCAGGGGATCACGGTCGACACCACCCGCGCCTGGGAGCTGAAGGGCATCGACCACCCGGCCGTGCCGCCCCTGCTGCGCTACAAGGAGCTGGCCCGGCTGCATGTGGCCCACGGCTGGGCCTGGCAGGACCAGTGGGTCAGCGGGGGCCGGTTCCGCGCCGAGTACGTGCCGGGCGGGGTGGTCACCGGGCGCTGGGCAACATCGGGGGGCGGGGCGCTGCAGATTCCCAAGGTCATGCGCGCGTGTGTGGTGGCCGATCCGGGCTGGGTGCTGGTGGCGGCCGACGCGGGTCAACTGGAGCCCCGCATCCTGGCGGCGCTGTCGGGAGACCGCGGCATGATCGCGGCCACGGCTGACCCTGACATGTACACCGCCCTGGCCCGGCAGGCCCTGGGTAAACCCGAGGCCCGCAACGAGGCGAAGATCGGCCTGCTGGCCGCCATGTACGGCGCCCGGGCCAACTCCCTGGCGATGGTGGCGCTCCGCCGGCGCTTCCCGCAGGCTCTGGAACTGCTCGAGCGCGCGGCCCGCACCGGTGAAGACGGCGGCATCGTGCGCAGCGTGCTCGGGCGCACCTGCCCACCACCGGAACCGACCTGGCAGGACGGGCCGCCGGAACAGGCGCTGGCCCGCTCCCGGGCCCGGGGCCGGTTCACGCGTAACTTCGTGATCCAGGCCTCGGCGGCCGACTGGGCCAACGCGCTCGTGGCCGGACTACGCCGTCGTCTGTCGGGGCTGCCCGATGATCAGGGCCGGGCCGAACTGGTTTTCTTCCAGCACGACGAAGTGATCGTGCATGCCCCCGCGCACTTGGCCGCAGAAGCCGTCGCGGCGATCGTCGACAGCGGTTCCGAGGCCACTTCCCTGGTTCTCGGGGATCGTGGTGTTCGTATCCCTCTGGCCGCCGCCCCGATCGCGTCCTACGCCGAGAAGAATTAACCGCTCAGCGCATTCCGGCGCGCAGCCATAGCCTTACCGGCTCGTTGCCCTAACAATCATCCATCGCTATTGGTTCAGCGATCCGCGGTTCAAGGAGAGCGACCGGCGACGGCCATTACCGACGCTATTAGTTCGACCTGGTCTCGGGAATGTAAAACTTTCGGAAACACACGAAGCCGTTCCCGGGGTCGAGCCGGGAACGGCTTCGGTGACGAGTCAAGTCATAAGCCCGTCGAAGGGGCCAACGACCGACGAATCAGGATGCGGGGCGCACGGCCTCTGCCTGCGGGCCCTTCTGGCCCTGACCGACCTCGAACTCCACCCGCTGACCTTCGTCGAGCGAGCGGTAGCCGTCCATCTGGATGGCCGACCAGTGCACGAAGACGTCCGCGCCACCACCGTCAACGGTGATGAAGCCATAACCCTTTTCGGCGTTGAACCACTTGACGGTTCCCTGAGCCATTCCAACTCCTGCTTGCTGTAACTGCGGCGCGGTTCGCGCACTGCACACGAACCGGGTCTCACGCTCGCCGTTTCCACCTGAGAAGGCAGGTCCGGGATGGTCCAACGTGCGGGCCTCTGGCGTGAAAGCTGGAGAGGACATTGCTCATCGAACTGTTCGACCGACGCCTACAGTAGCGCCTGAATGCGACATGCGGGAGATACCAGTTCTTAGCGATGTTCGTGAACCGCACTTAGACCGAGCGCCGTTCGATGAATGGCAACGGCCTTTTTCCACGACCGGATAAAAGGCAGAATGATGACGGTCCGAAACGTAGGACTATTCGAACCAGAACTATCCTCGCTGGTCAGGCAACTGCCCGCGACGACGCCCTGAGGCCCGTCGTGTGCAGGCAGTGAGCACACCGGCACAGGCGACGTGACCCCACGGTTCGTTCACGCCCACGCGGCCCCCAGCCCTCGGCGGAGACAACGTCTCCACGAGCGGGAAGTGCGGTCACCTCGCCGAACGCCGGCCGAGGGTTTGCCTGACTACGCACGAGCCGGTGGCCGACCTCCGTGGTCAGGACACCTAGGCGCGCGTGGGCCCCTGAAGGCGCCCCTGGGGCGCCGCCCGCGTACTTTGACCGGCCCGCGTCCATGATCGGGGAACTTCCGTGCGCCCTGACCGCACGGAAATGACCCAATCGGGGAACAAGCGAGCCGCCGAACCGGGCCCGGGCACGTTCCCGTGGCGGACAACCGATGCATGCGCCAGGGCCTGCCGGGGAAGTCCCCCGGGGCACCCGGTGGCTGCCTGACAGCACCCGGTCCGGCCCACGCGGTTCGCCCGACCGGTCCCGCACCGCAGCACCTCGGCCCGCACCGCAGCACCTCGGCCCGCACCGCAGCACCTCGGCCCGCCCCGCAGCACCTCGGCCCGCCCCGCAGCACCTCAGTCCGCCCCGCAGCACCTCAGGAGGGCGCAGCTAGTGCGGTGGCCCACCAACGCCCGCCAGCACTACTGCGTTCGCGATCAGGCAATCCCCCAGCCTTCGGCCGGGACGTGCCCCAGCTCCCCGGGGAAGGTGTGCATGATCACGAACGGGCGGGGTGGCCAACCTTCGTGGTCACCGCCCTCGGGCTACTGGGAGTCCTGCCCCAGCACGACGATGATGTCGTCGTCAGTGACCGTGGGGTTCATGGAGAGCACCCCGATACCGCCGAGGGCCTTCTTGACCGCCAGGGCCGAGGCCTTCATCGACGCGTCCTCGTAGTAGATCTTGCTGGCCTGCAGGTCGCGGTTGACGGAGTTGTCGGTGCGCGAGACCGTCCAGCCCTTGGCCTCGAGCTTCTCCTTGTACGTGCTCGCCAGGCCAGCCACGTCGAGGGAGTTCAGCACCACGACGGGGATGGTCTGGTCGGCGGTGGTGTCAGCACCGCCGCCGGTGCCCGCGTCCTCGGTCGCCGAAGCGTCTGCCGTCGGCTCGGCCGTGGTGTCACCGCCGGCCGCCGGGGTCTTGTCGCCGCCCTTACCACCGGCGGTCGCCGAGGCCGTTGCCTCGGTCTCGTCGCTCAGGCCACCGGCCGCCGAACTGCTGGACTCGCCACCGGAACGACTGCTGGCCACCGTGTAGACAGCACCGATCACGAGCAGCACGACGGCAACGCCCGCGATGACCGGCAGCAGCGCGGCAATCGTCTTCGGCCGCGCGCGGTGTGCACCGCGGCGGCTCGCCTCCACCGGCGCGGCGGAGCGGTCGTCGTAGCCCGGAGGCCTCGTGGCGGTCATCGCATGACTCCCAGAACGATGGAACGAGCACCACCCGGTTCAGGGGTACTCGACGGCCTGAGACTACCGACCCGGCCCCTCCCGGCCGGGCATCTCAGAACGCCATATCACTGTGGTGTGCCCCATCGGACGCTTTTGATACTCAGCCGTGAGCATCCAGTGACCGTGCGGATCCACTCCGGCGCCGCGTCTGCCGCATCCGGCGCAGGCGCTTCACCAGCATAGGGTCCGCGGCAAGGGCCTCGGGTCGGTCGATCAGCGTATTCAGGACCTGGTAGTAGCGGGTCGCCGGCATGTCGAAGAGCTCACGGACGGCCTGCTCCTTCGCACCGGCGAACCGGAACCACTGCCGCTCGAAGGCCAGGATCTCGGCCTCCCGCGCAGTCAGACCGGTCGGACCGGTCTCCGGCTGCTCCTGCGAATCCATCCCGCTCCTCAACCCACCTCAAGATCTGTCGGGCTCACTCTAGAACCGCGGCAGACCCGTGTCATTCAAACCAGACTGTCCAGAATCGTGTCGATATCGGCCTCGCTGGTCTCCGGGTTCACCACGGCCAGTCGGGTCACGGTCTCCCCCGCGTGTGTGGTGGAGACCACGAACCCGATGTCGGCGGCCAGCAACCGGTCCGACCAGGCGCGATAGTCCTGGGGGGTCCAGCCCTGCCGGCGGAAGCAGACCACCGACAGCTCTGGCTCGTGCAGCAGTTCGAGCACGTCGCTGTGCCGGATCCGTTCCGTGGCGTGGCGCGCCACGGTCAGGGTGCGCTCGACGGCGTCGGTGTAGGCCTGCGTGCCGTGCGTCGCGAGCGAGAACCAGAAGGGTAGCCCCCGGGCCCGGCGGGTCAGGCCGACCGCGTAGTCGGACGGGTTGATCTCGTCGTGCGACGCGCCGTCGGTGACCACGTCCAGGTATCCCGCCCGCTGGGTGTGGGCGGCCCGGGCCACCGTCGGGTCGCGGTAGATCAGGGCGCAGCAGTCGAACGGGGCGAACAGCCACTTGTGCGGGTCGACCACGAACGAGTCGGCGCGCTCGATGCCGCTGAACCGGTGCCGCACGCTCGGTGCCGCCAGGCCGGCGAGCCCGTAGGCACCGTCGACGTGGAACCACAGGCCCAGTTCCTCGCAGACCGCGCCGACCGACTCCAGGTCGTCGACGATGCCCAGGTTCGTCGTGCCGGCCGTGGCCACCACCGCGAACACCCCGTCGTGCCCGGCCTTCTCCAGGGCTTCACGCAACGCGGCACCGGTCAGCCGGCCGTCTTCACCCACCGGAACCCCGATGAAGTCGACGTCCATCACGTCACACGCGCTGACGATGGACGAGTGCGCGTGAACGGTGCCGGCGACGGCCCAGCGGCGAGGGTGCTCCGCACGGTCGAGACGAGCCCTGTACCGGGCCGCGACCAGGGCGGACAGGTTGCCGGTGGTACCGCCCGGCACGAACACCCCGCCCGCGCTCTCCGGCAGGCCGGCCATCCCGGCCAGCCAGGCCAGTGCCTGGTTCTCGGCGTAGACGGCGCCCGAGCCCTCCATCCAGGTCCCCGCGTACAGCCCGGACGCGCTCACCACCAGGTCGAACAGGGTCGCGGCCTTGGTCGGGGCGCACGGGATGAAGGAGAGGTAGCGCGGGTGGTCGGTGGAGATGCAGGCCGGGGCCAGCACGTCACCGAAGAGCCGCAGAGCCTTCTCACCACCCATGCCCTCGGGCGTGATGGTCTGACCGGCCCGGGCGCGCAGCTGCGCGGCTGTGAGTGGAGCGTCCAGAGGAACGTCCTGGTAACTCATGCGCTGCCGTGAGTAACTCATCACGGCCTCGGCGAGAACCTCGGTCCCGGCGTCATAGCGATGCACGGATGTGCAGTCTAGGTGTGCACGGCGCTACTGTCGGCGGCCGTGACACGCCGACCACTCGCTGAGCAGATCGACCCGGGCTGGGCTGCGGCACTTGCCCCGGTCGAGGAGAAGATCGCCGAGATGGGCGACTTCCTTCGCAAGGAGATCGCCGACGGCAGGACCTACCTGCCCTCCGGCCCCAACGTGCTGAGGGCCTTCAAGCAGCCGTTCAAGGACGTGCGGGTGCTGATCGTGGGGCAGGACCCCTACCCCACTCCCGGTCATGCGGTCGGGCTGTCGTTCTCGGTGGGGCCGGACGTGCGCCCGCTGCCGCGCAGCCTGAACAACATCTTCAAGGAACTGCACAGCGACCTGGGCATCGAGCCGTCGAAGCACGGTGACCTGACGGCCTGGACCGAACGCGGTGTGCTGTTGCTCAACCGAGTGCTGACGGTCGCGCCCGGCGCTTCCGCCTCGCACAAGGGCAAGGGCTGGGAAGAGGTCACCGCGCAGGCGATCCACGCGTTGGCGGAGCGGGACGAGCCCCTGGTGGCCATTCTCTGGGGTCGCGACGCGCGCTCGCTCGCCCCTGCGCTGCAAGACATTCCGCTGATCGAGAGCGCCCACCCGAGCCCGCTCTCGGCCAACAACGGCTTCTTCGGGTCACGCCCGTTCAGCCGGGCCAACGCCGAGCTCGAAGACCTGGGTGCCGAGCCGATCGACTGGTCCCTGTAGAAGAACCAAAATTGAGGACGCCCACCAGACTCTGGTGGGCGTCCTCAATTTTTGCTCTACCCGAGTAGCTGGACCTCTTCGTACAACGTGTTGCGCTGCCGCGCGGGTCGGTCGAGGTGCTCGGAGATCTCTTCCAGCTCGGCCACGGTCTTCAACGAACCATACTGAGAACCGGCCATTCTCGAGATGGTCTCTTCCATCAGGGTGCCGCCCACGTCGTTCGCGCCGGCCTGCAGCATCGCCCGGGTGCCGTCCACGCCGAGCTTCACCCACGAGGTCTGGATGTTGTCGATCCGGCCGTACAGCAGGATTCTCGCGAGCGCGTGCACCACCAGGTTGTCGCGCATGGTGGGCCCCGGCCGGGCGACGCCCGCCAGGTAGATCGGCGCGTTCTGGTGCACGAACGGCAGCGCCACGAACTCGGTGAAACGCGCTGCGCCGTATTCCATGCTCTGTTCCTGCAACTGGGCGAGCAGCCGCAGGTGCTTCGCCCAGTGCGAGGGGTTGTCCACGTGGCCGTACATCATGGTGGACGAGGTGGGCAGGCCCTCCTGGTGGGCGGTGGTGATGCACTCGATCCACGACGCCGTGGGCAGTTTGCCCTTGGTCAGGATCCAGCGCACGTCGTCGTCGAGGATCTCGGCGGCGGTGCCGGGCATCGAGTCGACACCGGCCTCCTTGGCCTGCCGCAGCCATTCGCGGATCGGCAGGCCGGTGCGGGTGGAGCCGTTGATGACCTCCATCGGGCTGAACGCGTGCATGTGCATCTGCGGCACGGCCTCCTTCACCGCCCGGGCGATGTCGAAATAGGCCGTCGCGGGCAGGTGCGGGTCGATGCCGCCCTGCATGCAGACCTCGGTCGCGCCGATGTCCCAGGCCTGGCGCACCCGGCTCTTCACCTCGTCCAGCGAGAGGGTGAAGGCGTCGTCGTCGTTGCGGCGCTGCGCGAAAGCACAGAAGCGACAACCGGTGTAGCAGACGTTGGTGAAGTTGATGTTCCGGTTGACGATGTAGGTGACGTCGTCGCCGACCGCCTCGCGGCGCAGGTCGTCGGCGATCCGGGCCAGCTGCTTGAGCGCATCGCCCTCGACGTAGGCCAGCAGCACCGACTGGTCTTCGGTGAGGGCCTGCGGGTCGGTCTCGGCCACGCTCAGCGCCTTGACCACGTCACCGTCCAGCCGCTCGGGGGCCCCGGTGAGCACGGCTTTCTCCCGCAGCGCCGCCCAGTCGCCGTAGACGTCGTCGAAGTCGCTGCGCCGGTCGCTGGTGCGCCCCGTGGTGTCGATCGTGATGTTCAGGTCGATGCGGCCGCTGCTGCCCCACTCGGGATCAGGCTCCTGCCAAGGCATTCCGGTGGGCAACGCGGCCGGGTTGGCCAGGCCGTCCTCACGCATGAGGGCCTTCACATGGCCGTAGACCCGCGGGTCGAGCCACGGCTCCCCCACCGACGCGTACTCCGGGTGCACCGTGAGCCGCTCGGTCAGCTCGAAACCCGCCTCGGCGCTGTACCGGGCCAGGTCGTCCAGGTGCGGCCAGGGACGCTCGGGGTTCACATGGTCGGGGGTCAGGGGTGAGACGCCGCCCCAGTCGTCGGCCCCGGCCTGCAGCAGCCGGCCGAGCTGCTCCGGCTCGGACAGGTTGGGCGGCACCTGGATCCGCATCCGGGGCCCCATCACCAACCGGGCCACCGCCACTGCGGCCAGGTACTCGTCCTCCTGCGCGTCCGCCGCCGACCGCATCGCGGTCTTCGGCTTGGCCCGGAAGTTCTGGATGATGACTTCCTGGATGTGGCCGTACTCACGGGCCAGGCGGCGCAGCGCGAACAGCGACTGCGCGCGGTCGGTGAACGACTCACCGATGCCGATCAGCAGGCCGGTGGTGAACGGGATGTTGTGCCGTCCGGCGTCCTCGATCACCCGCAGCCGCACCTCGGGGTCTTTGTCGGGGCTGCCGTAATGGGCCTGGCCGGGGGTCTCGTAGAGATGACGCGAGGTGGTCTCCAGCATCATCCCGACCGACGGCGAGACCGGCTTCACCCGGCCCAGGTCCTGCCAGGACATCACGCCCGGGTTGAGGTGCGGCAGCATGCCGGTGACCTCGAGCACCTGCACCGCGAGCGCGCGGATGTAGCCCAGCGTCGAGGAGTAACCCGCCTCCTCCAGCCACTCGCGGGCCTCGGGCCAGCGGTCTTCGGGGCGGTCGCCGAGGGTGAACAGCACTTCCTTGCAGCCCAGCGCGGCGCCCTGACGCGCCACCCGGAGCACGTCGTCCGGCGTCATGTAGAGCGACTTGCCCTCGCGCTCCAGCTGCTTCGGGGTCTTGACGAACGTGCAGTAGTGACAGCGGTCGTTACACAGGTGCGTGACCGGCACGAACACCTTGCGCGAGTAGGTGACGATGCCCTCGCGCCCGGCACTGACCAGCCCGGCGTCCCGTACTGCCCCGGCCGCTTGCAACAGCCGGTCCAGGTGCTCGCCGTGGGCCTGCAGCAGCACTTCGGCCTCGGCCTGGTCGAGGGTGACGCCGTCGGACGCGCGCCGCAGTGCCCGCCGTAACGCGGCCTCGGTCGGTGCCGGGCCGGAGGACGGGGTCGGCGTCTGGGTCACGAAAGACTCCTCTGCGGTGATCGTGCACAAGTCGTGCGCAAGCAACTGGTCTGCCTGAATAGCAACCGGACAGCAACCGGACAGCCACCGGATTGCCACTGGTCTGCTTCTGCTCGCACCGGTGCGAACCCGCTCTGGCACCCGGTGCATTCCGACCGTGCCTCACTGCACCGGTTCCACGGACATCCAGGGACATCATGGGGGACGTCGCGCTCGTCACATCGCGCCCCGCGCGCGTATCAGGCGCACTCGCGACGGCATCTTCGTTCACAGGTACTTTCTGAGCCTTTTCTCTCCCCCCGTCCCCCCGAGGAGACTCAGCGCGATGCGCATCCCGCAGCCGATCGCCGGCCAGGTCGTTGTCATCACCGGCGCGGCGCGAGGCATCGGCGCCGCGCTGGCCGAGAGGCTGGCCGAGCGCGGTGCCCACGTCGCCCTGCTCGGGCTGGAGCCGGAGCAGCTCGCCGCCGTGGCCGTCCGCTGCGGCGACCGGGCCGCCTGGTTCGAGTGCGACGTGACCGACCCCGACGCCCTGGCCACCGCCGTCGCCGGGGTGCAGGAGCGTTTCGGCGGTGTGGACGTGCTGATCGCCAACGCCGGGATCGCGATGGGGAGCCCGCTGAGCCTGTCCGACCCGGCGGCCTACGACCGGGTGATCGAGGTCAACCTGCTCGGCAGCATCCGCACGGTCCGCGCGTTCCTGCCCCACCTCGTCCGCAGTCAGGGCTACTACCTCCAGGTCGCGTCGTTGGCCGCGCTCGCGCCCACCCCGATGATCACGGCGTACGGCGCCAGCAAGGCCGGTGTGGAGGCCTTCGCCCTGGGCCTGCGCACCGAACTGACCGGTCACGGCGTGCGGGTAGGCGTGGCCTACCTGTCGTTCACCGACACCGACATGGGCCGGGTGGCCGGGCGCTCCGGCCGGCTGCGCCTGCACGACCTGGACTCGGCCATCACCCGGATCGTGAACGGCATCGAGCGCCGCTCGCCCTACGTCTACGGCCAGGCCTTCATCCGGCTGCTGCGGCCGGTGCGCGGCCTGATGCCGGGCGTGGTGCACCTGCTCGGGCGGGGCCCCGCGGCCCGGTTCGAGACCGCCCTGGCCGAAGCCGGGCCGCAGGCGTCGTCACCCATCGGCCCCGGCGGGCGGGCCGACACCAAGGCCCGCGCACACGACCCGAACCCGGCCCCCTAGAGCACCCTCCGCATACCCGTGCGGCGCGATGGGTGAGGCGCGATGCGAGAGGCTAAGCCCCGAGGACGCGCTCGGGTTCGAGGTCGAGGGGATCAGTGCTGCGGGGGCTGGCCGTACTTCGGCGCATCGTCCGGCGGGGTGCCGTAGACCGGGCCGGACGCCGGCTTGGTGGGCTTCGTCTGCGGGGACGACTGCCCGGGCTTCGGCTTCTCACCCGTGGCGTCTTTCAGGCGCTTGGTCAGGCCGCGGGCCTGCTCCTGCACCTTGGCCCGGGTGGCCGGGTCTTTGAGCTGCTTGCTGATCTGCTGGGCCTGGGCCTGCACCTTGGCCCGGGTGGCCGGGTCCTTGGCGACGGTCTGGACCTGCTGGATCAGTTTCTTGCCCTGAGGGGAGCGGGCGAACACACTGAACTTCCCGAGGAAACCGGCCATACCCCAAACTAACCGCTGCGAAGATCGAATGCATCCGGCGGGCCCTTCCCCGGGATGCCGAATCAGCAGGTCGTAGGCATGATTCGGGATATGAGCGGCGCGGGCGACGAAGAAGTGGCAGAGGCTGTCGGAAAAGCCGTGAAAACCCCGGCGGACGTCGACGGTGAACACTTCGACGTCATCGTCATCGGTACCGGTTCGGCCGGGAAACCGCTGGCCGCGGAGCTGGCCCGGGCGGGTCTGCGGGTGCTCGCGGTGGAACGGCACCGGATCGGCGGGGAATGCGCCTACGTCGCCTGCGTACCGTCGAAGTCGATGCTGCTGTCCGCCCGGCGACACCGTTCGGCCGGTTCGGCGGTTCCCCATCTCGAGGCCTTCGCCCGGGCAGTACGCGTGCGTGACGACACGGTCCACCACCGCGAGGACACTCTGGCGGCCCACGGGATGCTCGAGGACGGTGTGGAACTGGTGCGGGCCCGCGCCACCGCCGGGCCCGGCGGGGTGCGGCTGGACGACGGCACGAGCACGGGCACCGTGCACTGGCGCGCGGCCCTGGTCCTGGCCACCGGGTCGGCGGCGGTGATGCCGCCCGTCGACGGGCTGGAGCGGGGCGCGCCGGGCATCTGGACCTCGGACGTCGCCCTGTCCACCGCCGAACTGCCCGGCCGGCTCGCGATCCTCGGTGGCGGGGCGATCGGCTGCGAACTCGCCGAGGTCTACGCCTCGTTCGGCAGCCGGGTCACGCTGCTGCAGTCGGCCCCGACGCTGCTCGACCGCGAGCAGCCCTGGCTGGGCGAGACGATGGCCCGGGCGCTGGAGCGGCTCGGGGTGGACGTGCGCCCGGGCACCGAGCTGCAACGGGTCGACGGCACCACGCTGACCACCGACGGCGAGACGTTCGCGGTGGACCGGCTGCTCGTGGCCGTCGGGAAGAAGCCCGTGCTCGACGGGCTGGAAGACCTCGCCCTGGAGACCGGTGAGAGGGGCGAGGTGCTGGTCGACGCCCGGATGCGGGTCAACGGCCGCCCTGACGTGTTCGCGATCGGCGACCTGACCGCGATCAACCCCTACACGCACGGCGCCAACCACCAGGCCCGCGTGGTCGCCGACGAGCTGCTCGGACGGGGCCGCGACGCCGACCATTCGGGTACACCGCGCGTGGTCTACACCGACCCGCCCGTGTTCGCCGTCGGCGACACCGAGAAGACGGCCGCCGACCGGGGCGTCCGTACGTCGACGGCCCGTTCCGACGCCACCCGGACCACCCGCAGCGCCGTGGAACGGGCGCTGGACCACGACGACCACCGTCCGGCCGGGCTGGAACTGATCGCCGACGCCGACACCGGCGTGCTGATCGGGGCGGCCGCGATCGGGCCGGAGGCCGACTCCTGGGCGGCCGAACTGGCCCTGGCCGTGCGGGCCCGCGTCACCGTGCAGGCGCTCGCCGACCAGCCGCACGCCTTCCCGTCGTGGGCCGAGGCGATCAACGCCCCGGCCCAGGAGCTCGCAACCCGGCTGCGTTGAGGTCCGGGAATGATCCGGGCGGCTGATTCCCCGGTTGTTCCCCGGCTGCCGATACCGGTACCGCAGATAAGGTGCGGGGCATGGACGCGGGCACGAACGACGGAACGATCTCGAGCGCGGTCTTCATCACGGCTACCGAGCCGGAACCGCGCAAGTACGGCAAGCCGGTGGTGATCGGCGGCATCCTCGACCACCTGTGCGAGCGGCTCGGGCCGGACAACGTGCACCTGGTGCTCGTCGGGCGGGCCGACATCCAGCGGCCCGACGTGCCCTACCGGCGGCACGTCCTCTCCAAGCCCGGCACCGTGGAGCAGGCCACCTCGGTGCTCGCCAATGTGGTGCTGCCGCCCCGGTTCCGGCCGGCCGGCTTCGGTCAGGCCGCCGGTGAGCACGCCGGTGGCCGCTACCGCCACCCGCTGCAGGAGGCCGTGCTGCACTCCCCGGCCCTGGGCAGCCGGATCTTCTCGGCGGTGGACGAGATCCAGGCCGACCTGGAGATCTGGGACACCGTGCGGATGGGCCAGTACGTGCTGGAGCGCGGCGAGACCGCGCGGGACCGTTCGGCCCTGTGGCCCGGCACCAGCTTCGGCCACCAGGTGAAGCGCCGCATCCTCTACGCGGACGACCTGTTCTCCGAGCGCTACGACGCGATGCTGAAGGAGCAGGGCGGCTCCGGCAACCCCGGTGGTGAGTTCGCCAAGCTGTTGCCCGGCCCGGCCAAGCGCCTGCTGGCCAGCCCCCGGGTGCACCGGCCGTTGCTGCGCCTGGAGCGTGACCTGGTGGCGGCCTCGGAGACCCGTCAGCCGGAGTACTTCGACGGCACCTACCTGATCAGTCCCGAGGAGACCGCGCGCCTGCAGGCCAAGGTGCCCGGCGCGAACATCGGCACCCTGCCCCCGCTGCTGCGCGAGCCGTCGAACAGCCGGGTGCGCTACTACACCGGCGCCCCGGAGTTCACCTTCATCGGTGGCTTCGACTACGCCCCGAACCGCGACGGGCTGGACTGGTTCCTGAAGGAGTGCCGCGAGGCCGTGCAGCAGGTGCTGCCGAACGTGGTCATCAACGTGGTGGGCCCGGGCACCGACGCGGGTCTGCCCTCCGGTGAGGCCTGGGGCGGCGCCGTGCGGTTCCTCGGCTGGGTCGACGACCTCGACACCGTGCTGAACGGCAGCGCCGCGCTGCTCTCCCCGCTGCGCACCGGCAGCGGCGTGAAGATCAAGGTGCTCGAGGCTCTGGCCCGGGCGCTGCCCGTGGTCGGCACCCCGGCCGGCGTGCAGGGCATCGACGGCAACGAGAGCAGCGGCCTGCTGGTCGGCCAGACCCCGCAGGACCTGGCCTCGGCCATGCTGCGGGCCACCGACCCGATCCGTAACCAGCAGCTCTCCGCCGCCGCCCGCACCGCCTGGGACACCAAATACTCCCCCGCGGTGGTGCGCCGGCGCTACGACGACATCTTCGGCCTGGCCCGTCCGATCCCGCCGGAGACCCGGCCGATCCAGCTGCCCCGTCTCTGATCGGAAGCAACCAAAAATGGGGGACGCACGCGTCCCCCATTTTTGTTGCCTGCTCTCAGGTGGAGGCCGGCATGCCCCCCGGCCGGTTCAGGTCGCGCTTCTCCGCCCAGACCGTGCGCACGGCCGGGTACTGGTTCAGCAGCTCACCGACCGTGCGCGAGGTGTAGCCCCGGTCGGCCAGGCCGCGCAGGAGCATCCGCGTCGCCTCACCGCGTTCCAGCTCCGCCCCGGTGACCGGGTCGAGGGCGCCCACACCGTCGCCCGAGTGATCGTGCAGCAGGACGAACCCGCCCTGGTGCAGCGAGCCGATCGCCCGTTCGGCGATCACGCCGGCGTCCGCGCTGTCCCAGTCGCGGGCCCACGCCGACCAGACCACGACCTCCAGGCCCAGGGCCCGGGTGGCCAGGTACTGCCCGACGGTCTGCGCGCCGTAGCAGGGACGGAACAGCGTGACCCGGCGGCCGGCGACCTGCTCCAGGCGGCCCTTGCCGTCCTTGATCAGTGAGACGGCCTTCTTCAGCGGCAGCGAGCTGAGCCGGGTGTGGTCGATGCCGTGCAGCGCGACCTCGTGCCCTCCGCCGATGATCCGGTGGATCAGGTTCGGGTAGCGCTCCGCCTGCTCGACCAGCACGAAGAAGGTGGCCCGCTGACCGGCGGCGGCCAGCGCGTCGAGCACCTGCGGGGTGTACTCCGGGTTCGGGCCGTCGTCGTAGGTGAGGCTGACGACCTTCTCGGTGGTCGAGACACAGGCCACCGTGCTGACCGCGAGCAGGGCCGGGCGGCCGTAGGTGAGCACCTTGTCCGGACCGGGCAACGGCCGTTCGCCGACCTCGTAGTCGCAGACGTATCCGCGCCGCACCAGGGTGGCGGAGAGATCCAGGACGGGCCGCCGGGCGGCCTGAGCGGGGGCACCAGTCATGGTGCGACCTTATCGATCGGGGCTGCCGGTTCCCGGCGCCGTCACACAGGGCCACCGAGGTGGAGCAGAACGGCACCGTTCGGGGGATCCGCCATGAACAATGCGTTGAAGGAGTACACCGAACCGGCTACGAAGGACCGAAGTCGGTCATCACCACACCGCGGTGCTGGATACCCTCGAACTCTTCTTGATTTCGGAGGAATTCCAGATGTCCGTTCAGCACGTCGGCGTCATCGGCGCCGGAATCGTCGGTCTCGCCGTCGCCCGGAGGATCACCGAGGTCTACCCCGGCACCCAGATCACGGTGCTGGAGAAGGAAGACCGTCCGGCGGTCCACCAGACCGGCCACAACAGCGGCGTGGTGCACGCCGGCCTCTACTACACCCCGGGCTCCCTCAAGGCCACGCTCTGCCGTCGTGGCGTCGGGCTGCTCAAGGAATACACGCAGGAGAAGAAGCTCCCCTACGACGAGTGCGGCAAGCTCGTCGTGGCGATCACGCAGGACGAGGTCGCCGGGCTGAAGAAGATCGAGGAGAAGTCCGCGGCCAACGGCGTGCCGGACGTGAAGTGGCTCGACAACGTCGGCCTGCGGGAGATCGAGCCGTACGCGGCCGGTGTCGCGGCCCTGCACTCCCCCCGCACCGCGATCACCGACTACGTGGCCGTCACCGACGCCTACGCTGACGACGTGCGCGCCGCGGGCGGCACCATCGAGTTCAACTTCCCGGTGGACGGCATCACGCAGTACAACGGCAAGGTCCAGGTGAAGTCGAACGGCCGCACCCTGGTCTTCGACCGGCTGGTGGTCTGCGCCGGTCTGCAGTCCGACAAGGTCGCCACCTGGGCGGGTGACGACGAGGGCCCCGCGATCGTGCCCTTCCGCGGTGAGTACTTCGAGCTCCTGCCCGAGCGCACGCACATGGTCAAGGGCCTGATCTACCCGGTCCCGAACCCGGACTACCCGTTCCTCGGTGTGCACTACACCAAGCGCGTGCACGGCGGTGTCGACCTCGGCCCGAACGCCGTGCTGGCCTTCGCCCGCGAGGGGTACACCCGCGGCACGATCAAGCCCTCGGAGCTGTTCGAGACGCTGAAGTGGCCGGGCATGCGCAAGCTCGCCCAGCAGCACTGGCGGATGGGCGCCGGCGAGATGGCGGGCTCGTTCAGCAAGAAGCTGTACGTGAAGTTCGCCCAGCAGTACGTCCCCGAGATCCAGGCGAGCGACCTGGTGAAGGCCCAGGCCGGCGTGCGCGCCCAGGCCGTGGACCGCGACGGCTCGCTGGTCGACGACTTCCGCATCTCCAAGCTCGACAAGGTCATGGCGGTGCGCAACGCGCCCTCCCCGGCCGCGACGTCGTCGCTGGCGATCGCCGAGTACATCACCGACGAACTGCGCGACCTGATGGTCTCGGCCACCAGCTGAGGTACTTCCCGGCGGCAGCCAGCAGCACGGGCCGTGAGATCCGCGAACGCGAAGGATCTCACGGCCTGTGACAGGTGTTACGCATATCCGGATTCTTCATGCTTTCTTCCGAGGCGTGGGCGCATCGCCTCCGGCACCCTGGCATGCTTACGCCAGGGGGGCAGCAGCGCTGCTGTCGTTCCGCCGGACGCTGCGGGCCGGGTGAACGGGAGATGCCAAACCTCATCCGAACGGCCAGATTCTGCTGGCGGCCCGGGATCGGTGGTTCGACCGGCAAAGCTCCGAAAGATAGGTTTCGGGTGCCAGGTTCTGAGACCAGTGTTTCTCCGGTGACTACGCAAGGTAGTCAAGGATGCCAGAACCGTCACTCGACACCTGCGTTGCGGTAACGAAGTCAGCATTGGCTAACGATGAAGATGACGAGACCGTACGTTGGCAGTGACGGCAGTGCGGGGCTGCGGATGACACAGTGCGACAGGGAGGGCTTTAAGTGACGCTCCGTGATCCGATGGGCAGGGCTTCGCGAGACGCCGGGGGGATTGTCCCGGACGCCGCCCGCCCGGACGAACCACGGCTGGTCATCGATGTTCGTGGGGGTTCAGCCCCCGACCGGCACCTGACCAGTCAGAGCGCGGCCCAGCACGGCTACGGGGGATACGCCCCGCAGGCCCCGTTCAATCAGCAGACCGCGACCCAGCCGATTCAGCTCCCGCAGCTGAACCAGGCCCCGCGCCCCGGCGCCGACCTCCACGTCACCCAGGGCGCGCAGGACGACGACCCGCCGGCCGGTTCCTGGACCGGGCCGCTGGTCCGCGCCGGCATCCGTCCGATGCTGGTGCTGCTCGACCTGATCGCCTGCCTGGCCGGGGCCCTGGCCTCCGGCGGGATCCGGCCGATCATGGGTCTCTTCACCGTGCTGCTGATCTCCGCCTACGCCACAGCCGGCCTGTACCGCTCGCGGCTGTCGCCGGGCATCCTCGACGACCTCCCGGCCCTGTCCGGCCGCCTCCTGGTGGTCCTGGCCCTGACCGTGACCGGCCAGCTCACGCTGAACCAGCTGCGCTGGGACATCGAGATGGTCGACTGGAAGCTGCTGATCGCCGCCGCGGTCACCGGTGTCGCCGCGGTCTGCCTGCGCAGCATGGCCTACGGCCTGGTGCGCTACGCCCGCCGCACCGGCCGGATCGCGCACCGCACCCTGATCCTCGGCGCCGGCCGGGTCGGTACCTATCTGGCCGAGTCGCTCTCCCAGCACCCGCAGTACGGCCTGCAGCCGATCGGTTTCCTCGACATCGACCCGCCGCGGCCGGGCGTCAGCGCCTCGCACCGCATCCTGGGCCGTCCCGAGCAGCTGGTCGAGGTCCTGCTCGACCACCAGGTGCGCAACGTGATCGTCGCGTTCGGCTCGATGCGTGAGTCCGAGCTGGTCGACATCATCCGCACCTGTGACCGTCTGCACTGTGAAATCTTCGTAGTGCCGCGCCTGTTCGAGCTCCACCACGTCGGTGGCGAGATGGACACCGCGTGGGGCATGCCGCTCATCCGCCTGCGCCGCGCGGCCTACCGCAGCCGGGCCTGGCAGGTGAAGCGGGCCATCGACATCGCTTTCTCGGGTTTCGCCCTGATGTGCCTCTCGCCGCTGATGGCGGTCATCGCCGCCCTCGTGCGCATGGAGGGTGGCCCCGGCATCCTGTTCAAGCAGGAGCGCGTGGGCGTCGACGGCCAGCACTTCTCCGTGATGAAGTTCCGTTCGCTCAAGCCGGTGGACGAGACCGAATCCGCCACCAACTGGAACATCGCCCTGGACGACCGTCTCGGTCCGGTGGGCAAGTTCCTGCGTCGCTCGTCGCTCGACGAGCTGCCGCAGCTGCTGAACATCCTGCGCGGTGACATGAGCCTGGTCGGCCCCCGGCCGGAGCGCCCGCACTTCGTCGACACGTTCCGCAGCCAGCACCCGCACTACGTCGCCCGGCACCGGGTGCCCTGTGGCCTCACCGGCCTGGCCCAGGTCAACGGCCTGCGGGGGGACACCTCGATCGCCGAGCGGGCTCGTTTCGACAACTACTACATCGAGAACTGGTCGCTCTGGCTCGACATCAAGATCCTGATGCGGACGGCGATGTCCGTGATCCGGGCCGAGGGCGGCTGATCCGACGCAACGGTGTCCTGACCCGATGCGTCAGACACCGGTGGCGGTGCCCTGGGCCGAACCGGTCAACCCCGGCCGGAACAACAAGGGGCGCCGTCATACTGGGTCGCCGAGGCCACCGCAGCACCATGCGGTAATGCGCTGAGCACCCCCCGAACCCGACCGTTCACCCCCCATGTGCGAGGAATGCCCTGTGACTGAACAGCTGCCCGTCTCCGAGATCCCCGTGGTCCTGCTCGCGGGGGGTATGGGTACCCGGCTCCGCGAGGCCAGCGGTGACAAGCTGCCCAAGCCCATGGTGGACATCGGCGGCCGGCCGGTGCTGTGGCACGTCATGAAGATGTACCGCGCCCACGGCTTCCGGAAGTTCGTGATCTGCCTGGGCTACAAGGGCGACACGATCAAGCGTTACTTCCTCGACTACCGCGAGCAGATGGGTGACTTCACCCTGACGCACGACGGCGCCCAGCCGGTGTACCACTCGGCCGGCCAGGTCGAGGACTGGGAGATCACCTTCGTCGAGACCGGCCTCCAGACCGGTACCGTCGGCCGCGTGAAGAAGGTCGCCGAGTACCTCAAGGCCGACCAGTTCATGCTGACCTACGGCGACGGCGTCGGCGACGTCGACATCAGCAAGGTGGTCGAGACCCATCGCGCCGGTGGCCGCATCGGCACCGTCACCGCCGTGCACCCGACCAGCCGTTACGGCGAGATGCACGTGCAGGACGGGCAGGTCGTCGAGTTCAACGAGAAGCCCACCCTGGCCACCGGCTGGGTCAACGGCGGCTTCTTCATGTTCGAGCGCAGCTTCATCGACAACTACCTGGCACCGATCGACGACGACTCGATGATGCTCGAGCAGGTGCCGCTCCAGCAGCTGGCCCGCGACGGTCAGCTCACGCTGAACGGCCACGAGGGTTTCTGGCTGGGTATGGACACCTACCGGGACTGGACCGAGCTGAACAAGATGTGGGACAAGGGCGAAGCCGTCTGGAAGTTCTGGAAGGACTGAGCAGCCCCACCCCCGCACCGCCCACATACCCGAGTACGTACAACAAGGAGCAATTGACCATGAAGGTCCTGGTGACAGGCACCGAGGGGTACCTGGGCTGCCTGGTGGCGCCCGAGCTGATGAAGCGCGGTCACGAAGTGATCGGCGTCGACACCGGCTACTACCGGCAGGGCTGGCTGTACAACGGCGTCCCGTTCACGGCCCAGACACTGGCCAAGGACATCCGGGACATCACCGTCGCCGACCTCGAGGGCGTCGACGCGATCGTGCACATGGCCGAGCTGTCCAACGACCCCCTGGGCGAGCTGCTCTCCGAGGTCACCTACACGGTCAACCACAAGGGCTCGGTCAAGCTCGCCGAGATGGCCATCCAGGCCGGCGTCGAGCGTTTCGTCTACATGAGCTCCTGCAGCGTGTACGGCGTCGCCGAGGGCACCGTCGACGAGAACTCGCCGGTCAACCCGCAGACCGCCTACGCCGACTGCAAGACCCTGGTCGAGCGTGACCTGAGCGCCCTGGCCTCGGACAACTTCTCCCCCACCTTCATGCGTAACGCCACCGCCTTCGGCGCCTCGCCGCGGCAGCGTTTCGACATCGTGCTGAACAACCTGTCCGGCCTGGCGTGGACCACCAAGAAGATCGCGATGAACTCGGACGGCACGCCGTGGCGTCCGCTGGTTCACGGCCTGGACATCGCCAAGTCGATCTACTGCGCGCTCGAGGCCCCGCGCGAGGCCGTCCACAACGAGAAGTTCAACGTGGGCAGCAACGAGCAGAACTACCAGGTACGCACGATCGCCGAGACCGTCGGCGCCGAGTTCCCGGGCTGCGAGGTCACCTTCGGCCCGGCCGGTGGCGACAACCGCAGCTACAAGGTGAACTTCGACAAGATCTCCTCGCAGCTGCCCGGCTTCTCCTGCGACTGGGACGCCCAGAAGGGTGCGGCCCAGCTGCACCAGGTCTTCCAGGCCATCGACATGGACGAGGCCACCTTCACCGGCCGCGGCCACACGCGCCTGAAGCAGCTCGAGCACCTGATCAGCACCAAGCAGCTCGACGCCGACCTGTTCTGGACCAAGGAGGCGGCCCAGTGATCATCACCAAGACGCACATCCCCGACGTCGCGATCATCGAGCTCGAGCGTCGCGAGGACGACCGGGGCTTCTTCGCCCGGACGTTCGACGTGACCGAGTTCGAGGCCGCGGGCCTGAACCCGGCTGTCGAGCAGTGCAACATGTCGTACAACCACAAGGCGGGCACCCTTCGCGGGATGCACTACCAACTGGCGTACGCCCCCGAGGTCAAGCTGATCCGTTGCGTGCGCGGCGCGGTCGTGGACCAGATCGTGGACATGCGTCCCGACTCGCCGACCTACCTGCAGCACGTGTCGGTCGAGCTGACCGCGGAGAACCGCAAGGCGCTGTACGTGCCCGCGATGTTCGCCCACGGTTTCCAGACCCTGGTCGACGACACCGAGGTGATGTACCAGGTCACCGGCAAGTACACGCCGGACGCCGAGCGCGGCCAGCGGTACGACGACCCGGCGCTGGGCCTGACCTGGCCGCTGCCGGTCAACGTCATCAGCGCCAAGGACGCCTCCTGGGCGCTGATGGAAGGTGCCGACCAGTGATCATCGTCGACACCGCCCTGGCCAAGCGTGAAGCCGAGGGTAACCCGGTGCGGGTCGCCCTGGTCGGCGCCGGCTTCATGGGCCGCGGCTTCGTGAACCAGGTCGTGAACTCGGTTCCCGGCATGGTCGTCGCCGCCATCGTGAACCGCACGCAGGCCAACGCCGAGCGTGCCTACACCGAGGCCGGCGTGACGTCGTGGGAGGTCACGCAGACCGCCGAGGAGACGTCCAAGGCCGTCGCCGCGGGCATCCCGGTCATCACCTCGAACTACGAGGCCGTCACCCTGGCCGAGGGCATCGACGCGATCGTCGAGGCCACCGGCAACGTCGAGTTCGGCGCCCACGTGGTCACCTCGGCCATCGACGGGGGCAAGCACGTGGTGCTGCTGAACGCCGAGGTCGACGGCACCGTGGGCTCCGCGCTCAAGGCTCGCGCCGACGCCAAGGGCGTTATCGTGACCGGTTGCGACGGCGACCAGCCCGGTGTGCAGATGAACCTGGTGCGCTTCGTGAAGAGCATCGGCCTCACGCCGCTGGTCTGCGGAAACATCAAGGGCCTGCAGGACGAGTACCGGAACCCCACCACGCAGGAGGGTTTCGCCAAGCAGTGGGGGCAGGACCCCCACATGGTGACCTCCTTCGCCGACGGCACGAAGATCTCCTTCGAGCAGGCGATCGTGGCCAACGCGACCGGCATGACGGTCGAGAAGCGCGGCATGCGCGGCTCCGACCACCGCGCCCACGTCGACGAGCTGACCGGCGCGTACGACGTCGAGGAACTCAAGGCGGCCGGTGGCTACGTCGACTACGTGGTCGGAAGCCAGCCGGGCCCGGGCGTTTTCGTGCTCGCCACGCATGACGACCCGAAGCAGAAGCACTACCTGAACCTGTACAAGCTCGGCGAGGGCCCGCTGTACAGCTTCTACACGCCGTACCACCTGTGCCACTTCGAAGTTCCGCTGTCGGTGGCGCGGGCCGTGCTGTTCAACGACGCCGTGATGCAGCCCCTGGGCGCGCCCACGGTCGAGGTCGTCGCGGTCGCCAAGCGCGACCTGAAGGCCGGCCAGACGATCGACGGCCTGGGGGGTTACGACACGTACTCGGTGGCCGAGAAGGCTTCGGTCACCCGGGACGAGAACCTGCTGCCGATGGGCGTCACCGAGGGCTGCGTCCTCCTGCGGGACGTGGCCAAGGACGAGGTGCTCACCTACGCCGACGTCACGCTGCCCGAGGGCCGGCTGATCGACCAGCTGCGCATCGAGCAGGCCGGGCTCTTCGCCTGATCTGTGGAAAACCCTGCTGGAGGACGCCTCTGGAGACTCGAGTCTCCAGAGGCGTCCTCCATGGTGTGGGGTCTATTTACTGAAGAGCTTTTTGAACCTGGCCCCGGCCTTGGGCATGCTGTCGAGCGCGTGAGTGCCCTTGGTATCGGTGGTGAAGTCGAAGTACGCCTGATAACCGACGTTGTTCTGCGGGTTGTCGATGAACTCGTACATCTGCTGGATGAAGTACGAGTTGTCTCCCCCGCCGTGACCGTCGGGACGCTCCCAGAGACCCCATTCGGGCAGCGAGAGCTTCTTGCCCTGCGACTCCGCGAAGTCTGACCAGAAGACCAGCCCGAACCGGGCGTCCAGAATGTTCGCCCAGGCCGCCTCCTGGTGAGCCAGGCGGCACGCCGACGTGCACTCGGACGGATACGGGTAGGCGTCTTCCTCCCAGGAGATGTCGTAGACGTCGACGCCGATGTAGTCGACGTACTTCTTCCCCGGGTAGTAGACCGTCGAGTCGTAGGTGTCGCCGCCGTTGTTGACGTTCCAGTCGAACTTCAGGTCCTGCGCGCCCGGCACCGCCCGCATGGCCTTCACGATGCGGCGCCAGTAGGTGACGAAGTCGCCGTTGTCGTCGGGTTTCGGGTGCCACGTCCAGCCACCGACGTTGAACTCCCAGCCCAGCCGGATGATCGAGTCGCCCTGGCCGTAGGCCACGAGATTCTGCGCGAGCGTGGTGAAGTACTGGTCGTACTCCCCGTCGGCACCCTTCGCCAGACTCACCGAGCTGACCTGGGTCGGCAGCATCGCGACCGCGTAGACCATCGTGTAGCCGGAGTTCTGCCAGGTGCTGAGCATGTAGGTGGGGTTGGCCACCTCGTCCCAGGTGGTGCGGCTGGAGTAGTCCACCGCGTAGGTGGCGTCTTTCCCCAGCCACTGCGAGAACTGCTGCACCTCGGACGGCGAGGTGCCGCGGAAGACGCCGACCGGCACCTTCTTCGCGGCGCCGGTGGTGACCGGGGCCGTGGTCTCGGTGACCTGCGAGCTGCCCGTCGCGGCGACCGTGGGGGTGGCCGACGTACCGGACTCCTCCTTCTCAGCCGTGCCCAGCGCGTACGCGACACCGCCGATGATCATCAGCACGGCCAGGATGGCGGCGATCATCGGCACCCGGCGCCGGGTGGTCCGGTCTTTGGGCTGACGGAACGAGGGCTGGTTGCGCGGGGGCGGGGAGGTACGACTGCCTCCGAGACTCGGGAAACTCGCCCCTCCCTCACCGGGAACGGGCTGCGCTTCAGAGGTCCTGCCGTCGTCGCGGGCCTCGGACTCCATAGGGAAGAAACTCGGCCGCTCGTCCCCGGTATTGAGCTCTTTGCCGCTGTCGCGTCGAAAGCCCCGAGGGTTGGTGCGGTCGTTCAGATCGTTCTGGTCGCCGCCCCGGGACGAGCGGATGCGGTCGGTGCGCTCGGTGTTCTCCGCGCGTTCGGGGCGGGACCGGCCGGCGCGCTGCGCACGCCCCTGCACCGTTCGGCGCGAACTCTCCGTCTCTTGGCCGCGGGGCCTCTCGGTGCGTCGCCGGGCCGAACCCGGCGCCCCTCGGCGCACGTCGTCGGGCTCGCTCCAGGAACCCTGGATCTCCCGGCGGGATCGCTGGCCATCGGGGCGCTGGTCGTACTCGTCGGCCGACGCCCGGCCCTGCCACTCATACCGTGGATGGGTGTTCTGCCGGTCTTGCCAGCCCTTTCCCTCAGACGCCGGATCCGACCGCTCATATCCGGATTCCCGCTCAGGACGGACGTTTTCGTGCCCATACACATCCTGCTCGGAGGCATAGGGATCCCGCTGATCGCGACCTGGACCCCGGCCGTCGAGGCGGTCGTAGGGGGGCTCCGCGCTGGGATCCGCCCCGTAGCGGTTCGGCCGGCCAGGCGGGTGGTCAGGCATGACCGAACCCTGGCCACTCACCCTGAGCAGCCCATCTCGACAGCGCGCAGAAACCTTCACCGGGCATGTCTGAGCGCTGCTGGGTCACGCTGAGAGAGTGTAATGGGTTCCCAGAGTGTCCGCTTCGCCCCACAGAATCCCTTAGCGTGGCACACCGGCCGTGTGTGCGCGACTTTTAATCCGTGAAAAGACCACGGAAAGTTTCGGCTGCATCCGGGTACGTCGTCATCAGCTTGTGCGGGCCGTCATCGCCGTTGAACTCGAAGTAGGCCTGGTAGGCAACCCCGTTGTCCGGATCGGCAATGAACTCCCCCATCTTCTGCAGGTACCAGAGGTCGAGCCCGCCGCCGTGCCCGTCCTGACGTTCCCACAGGCCCCATTCAGGCAGCGACATCGGCTTGCCCCGGTGCCGGGCGAAGTCGGACCAGAACTCCAGTCCCCGTTTGCCGCCGTAGATCGCCTTTTCCCAGGACCGGTGCTGACGCTTCAGGCGGCAGTCGCTGTCGCAGTCGTCCGGGTAGGGGTAGGTGCGCCAGGCGTACGAGACGTCATAGGCGTCGACCCCGATGTAGTCCACGTAGTCGTTGCCTGGGTAGTACTTCACCGCGTCGAACGTGTTCTTGCCGTTGTTGGGGTTCCAGTCGAACTCGAAATGCTGTCCCTCGACCGACCGCATGGTGTCGACGATCTGCTTCCAGTAGGCAATGAACGCGTCCTGGTCGGGAGTGGCCCAGCGTGAGCTCTCCAGGTTGAATTCCCAGCCCAGTCGCAGGATCGCGCGTGGTTGACCGGCTTTCACCAGGTTCTGCGCCAGTTCGCGGTAATGCTCGTCGTACTCCCCGGTGGCACCCCGCTGCACGGTCGCCGAGGCATCACCCGTCGGGAGCAGCGCCACCGAGTACACCGGCCGGTAGCCGGATCCCTTCCAGGTCTGCAGCATGTAGTCCGGGTCGGAGATGTCTTCCCAGGTCTCCCGCGTGGAGAAGTCCACCACCAGGTCGACGTCGCCGCCGAGCCACTGCTGGAAGGCGTCGGCGTCCTCCTTCGAGGTCCCGACGAAGACACCGTTGCGCAAGGGCGGCACGGTGCGCTCGGGAACCGCGCCGGAGGTGGCTTCGTCACCCACGGGATCGCGCTGCCAGAACCAGTATCCGGTCCCGGCGACGACAGCCGCCGCGAGGGTGAGAACGCCCGTCACAAGGGCCAGACGACGCCCGTGACGTTGGAGGAGCTCGAGCATCCGTGTTCAAGCCGATCGGTGTGATGACGCGCAGATATACCCGGTCCACCGGGCAGTTCATCCAGACTGACCGGGAGGGTCGGGCCGGTCAACCGCCACTCAGCGGTGACTCAGCGGTGAGTGGCGGCGGTCGCAAAAAACAAGGAACGGCCACCGGTTCCGGTGACCGTTCCTCATGATCGTAGCTGTCAGAGGTCATTCAGGACTGGTTCACAGGCGACTCAGCGGCGGCGGCCGCGGGACTCGCTCTCTTCCCAGCCCTGGTTGCCCCGGGCGTTGCTGTTGCTCTTGTTCCACGGCAGGTCGGCGTCTTCCGGCCGGCTCTGGCCGCCGTTGTTGTAGTCGCCGCCGTCGTAACCGTTCTGACCGGCGCCGTAGCCCCGGTCATCACCGCCGAGAGCCGGGAACCCGCCCGAGCTGTCGTTGATGATCGGCAGACCGCGCGGGGAGGTGTCGTACATCCGGCCGGGGACCGAGCTCATCTCCGCCCGCTGGCGACGACGGCTGTTCGTCATGTTGGGACGGCGGATGTGGTTGACCAGCACACCGGCCACCGGGATACCGGCGAGACGGCAACGACGCTGGAGCTCTTCGAGGTCGGCCGGGGTGGTGACCTCGTCGATCACCACGACCGCGGCGTCGACCTGGCCGGCGAGCACGAACGAGGCCGAGGACGCCGGCAGCGGCGGGGCGTCGATGAGCACCAGGTCGGTGTCGTCGGGCAGCTGGTCGAGGATCGCCTGCACGTCGGGCACCGGGTGCCCCTGCACCGGCTGCAGCACCTGGAGCCGGATGATGCCGAACTGGGCCCGGGAGGCCGCCTTGCGCTCGACCGCGTGACCGAGGTCGACCCGGCCCTGGGCCAGGTCGTGCAGCGGAACCCGGAGCATGCCCGCGTCGGCCTGGGAGGCCGGGCGAACCGTGTCCTCGATGTTGAGCAGGAACACCCGCCGACCGTGGTCGGCGGCGGCCGCAGCCAGGTTCAGCGCGGTCAGGCTGGAGCCGGCGCCGTCGTGCGGCGCCGTGATCAGGAAGACACCGGGTGCGGTGCCGCGGATGTAGTCGAGGCCGACGGCGGCCATCCGGTAGGCGTCACCCGGTTCGGAGTACGCCGCCGCGATCGCGTCGTCGGCGGAGATCCGGCCGCGGTCGGGCACCTGGGTCAGCACCGGGGCGCCGAAGATGGCACTGGCCTCGGCCGGGCCGACCTTACGACGAGTGAACGACTGCGTGTACAGAGCGTAACCAGTACCGGCGATCAGACCGATCAGGGCCAGGATCAGGGCGTTGCGCACCGGCTGCGGCTCGGAGGCCGAGCCCGGCTCCACCGCTTCCTGCACGTTGCCCACACCGTCGCCGTAGACCGCGGCCGAGGCCGTGACCGCACTGCTCGTGGCCCCGGACTTGCTCGACGCGGTGACCTGGTCGCGCTGGGCCTCCACCTGGGCCAGCCGCACCTTGCGGTAGGCGGCCACGACACCGTCGGCGAGGGCCTTGGCGCCCGCCGGGGTGGCGTCGGTCGCGGAGACCGTGATGACGCTGGCGTCTTCGGAGGTGGTGACCGTGATTTCCTTCGCCAGCGCGGTGGCGCTGCCCTCGAGACCGAGGTCGGTCTTCGCCTGCTCCATGACCTGGTTGGTCTGGATCAGGGCGGCCTGGTTGGCGATATAACGGGTGACGTCGGTGGTCGGGTTCTCGGAGATCGGGTCGAAATCGCCCTGGGCCGAGATGAAAATCGTGGTCTCGGCCGTGTACTTGGCCGACTGCAACTGACTGAGACCGATACCCAGCAGAGCCGCGACCACGACGCAGGCCAGGACCACCCAGCGTTCCCGCACAATGGCGTTCACCAGGCTGGGCGCCTCTTCGGCGGCCGAACTGCCATCGGCCTGCCGCGCCGCCAAGATGTCCTGCACGCGTACTCCTCCTGGTCGCGAAAATCTGTACCGGCCCGCAGCACCCCCCGAGTGCGGCCGAATGGGTAAATGCCCCGCAGCCGGATGGGTTCCTCCACATTGAGCCACCCGGTATCCGTGCGACAGTCTGTCACGAACGCCTAGCCTGGGCGGCAGAGTTGCGCAGCCTTGGGCTATATCGCCCCGATGATTGCGGCGATTGGGTCCGCGACGGCAACACTCGGCCATCAGGCTGTCACGTCGCGCTCAACAACGCTGAGGCACCGAGCCGGTTCACAGGAGGAATGACGTGGAGTCAAGCGCCCAGGACGGCGCCGTACCCGCTTACGAGCTGATCATTGTCAGCTACAACAGCAGGTCCCAGATCGAAGGCCTGCTCGCCGGGCTTCCCAACGACATCCCACTTGCCGTCGTGGACAACGCACGGGGTGCGGACGGCTTGCGCGACCTGATCCGCGACCGCCCCAACGCGCGTTACCTGGAAGGCGCGGGACAGGGTTTCGCCACCGCGGCGAACCTCGGCGCCCGTAGCTCCGCGTACGAGTATGTGATCTTCGTCAACCCGGACACCCGTCCCACGGTGACCGGGCTCGAGACGCTGGTCTCCCAGCTCGCGGCCGAGCCGAACATCGCCTCCTCGGCAGCCACCACGGTGGGCGCCGACGGGTCGGTGGAGATCGGCACGGGTGGCTGGGAGCCCACCGTGCGGCGCGCCGTGATCCACTCGATCGGGCTGCACAAGATCGCCCCTCAGGCGGGCCTGTTCGCCCGTCCACGGCCCTATCTCCCGATCCGGGTGGACTGGACCACCGGGGCCTGCATGGCCGTGCGGGTCAGCACGTTCGTCGACCTCGGCGGCTTCGACGAGCAGTTCTTCGTCTACAACGAGGACGTCGCGTTCGGCCGGGCGGTGCGCGAGAAGAACATGACCCAGGCATTGCGCACCGACGTGCTGGTGCAGCATGCGGCCGGTAACTCCGGCGCCCCGTCGAAGGAGATGCTGCGCCTGCGGGGTGCGTCGATGGCGCGCTACGTGGCCCAGCACAACAACCTGCAGAACGCCCGCGCCATCCGCCTGGCCCTCACCTTCGGCTACGGCCTGCGGGTGCTGGCCGCCCTGGCCAAGGGCGACAAGTCCCGGGCGCAGGAGCACTGGAGTTACATCCTCGGCGTGACCAGCGGCCGGGCCAGTGTGGCCGGCCGGACGGTGACCCGGGCGTGAGCGAGACCCCCAGAAACGGGGAAGGTCCCCGGCCCGGCGGCGGTATGCCGCCGGGCCGGCCCGGCCGGCCCGGTGTGCCACCGACCGGCGGCACCCCGCACCAACCCTGGCGGGCGTTCGACGGCGGCGGTACCGGAATGGTCCGCAAGGTGCGACAGCGCTGGCGCCGCGACCGTTCCAGCCCGCAGCCCAGCCTCGACGCGCTGGCCGCCTACGACGAGCGTTCCGACCGGCTGCGGCTGGTCGAGGCCGTGGGTCCGACCAAGCAGGTCAGCGAGGAGAACCGGCGGTACATCCTCCGCCTGCTCAAGATCACCCTGCTGGTCTGCATCGTCGGTATGCGGTTCGCGATCCCGCTGGGCAGCTTCCCGATCCCCCTGCCGCTGGTGGCCATGTACGTCTTCGTCGTGCTGGCCCGCCTGCGGGGCGGTGTGCGCTACAACCGGGTGCGCACCGAGCTGTTCATCGCCTCGGCGGCGCTGATCGTGCTGGCGACCTACCTGAGCCAGTTCTTCGGCAACTCGATCTCGCTGAACTCGGTCCTGCTGCTGCTGGTTCTGTGGATGCCCTGGGTGTTCTGCGTCAGCATCCAGTTCCGCGACCTGTTCGTGCCGCTGGCCCGCTTCTACACGCGGATCATGCTGGTCGCGGCCGTGGTCGGGGTGTTCCAGCTGGGCTCGCAGTACGCCGGGGTCTGGGTCTACACCGACTACCTGCTGAAGTTCGTCCCGGAGAACTTCCTCATCCAGGACTACAACGTCTCGTACGAACTGGCCTGGAACGACCCCACCACGAAGGCGAACGCGTTCGTCTTCCTGGAGCCCTCGTTCCTGTGTCAGTACCTGGCGCTCGCGCTGGTGATCGCGCTGCTCATCCGCGCCCCCGCGTGGCAGCCGGCCCTGCTCGGCATCGGCATGGCCTCCACGCTGTCCGGTACCGGCATCATCCTGCTCGTCGTCGCGGTCGGACTGATGGTCGTCGTGGCCCCCAACCGCATCCGCCCGGCCTACGTCCTGGCCGGGGCGGTGGGTCTGGCCATCGTCTTCGCGACGCCGGCGGCGAACATCCTGCTCGACCGGCGCAGCGAGACGTCCCAGGAGGGTTCCTCGGGCTACATCCGGTTCGTCCAGCCGTACACCGAGGTGTCGGCCGGGCTGTCGGACAATCCGACCCGGCTCTTCGTCGGGGCCGGGCCGGGTTCCGCCGACCGGCTGCTGACCTCGTTCCGCTCGGGGGGTGACGCGGTGGTCTACACCATCGCCCCCAAGCTGGCCTTCGAGTACGGCCTGGTGGCGATGGTCGTGTTCGTCGCCTTCCTGATGGTGAGCGTGTACCGCGGACCACCGATCCCGGTGCTGCCGACGGCCATGCTGTTCATGATCTTCTTCCTGTCCGGGAGTTTGCTCCAGGCACACACCGTCGCCCTGGCCTGGCTCCTGACCAGCCTCTGGGGGCCACCCGTCACCGTGGGGGTCTCCGACGCCCTGGCCGCGGTGATGCGGCGGGACCGAGATCAGGTGCCGGTGGCCTAGTCCCCGGCGACCACACGAATGAGGGACGCCGGTCAGCTCGCGAGCTGACCGGCGTCCCTCATTCGTGTGGTCGCCCCCCAAACCTTTCGTGATCATGCAAAACCTCCCCGGAGTTCTAGAACTCTCCTTCGGATCACGCCGAGAGCTGCGCAGGTGCCCGGTGAGCGGGCTGGGCGTGGCCCGGTGGGGCCCCTCGTAGCGGTTCCTCCGTGGGGCCACGCCGGACGCCTACTGCGGCTCACCGGGTGCCCCGCAGTAGGCGACGATCCGCCGGACAGTTCTAGAACGCTGGGGAGGTTTTGCATGATCACGGAGGAAGTTGGGTGGGCCGCCCCCTGGGCCGGACGGGGTGGACGGGGCGGACGGCGTGGTGCCGGCGTCAGCGGCCCTGGTGCTCCGGGTCGGGGAACGGCCAGGAGTTCCGGCCGCCGTGGGGAGGCTTCTCCTCGGGGTGGCGGTCGTCCGCGTAACGGTCGTCCGCGTAACGATTGTCGTAACCCTGGCCCGGCTGCGAGGGCTCCCGGGGGAGTTCCTCGATGAAGGGCACCGTGGGCTCGGCCGGGTCGAACGTGCCCCGGGACGGCGGCGGTGCGGCCTGGCCGGAGTGCCAGTCCTGACGGAACTGCACGGTCTCCTCGGAGGCCGGGAATCCGCCGGAGGAGTCCGGGCGCGGGCGGGGATCCGGGCGCTGGCTGGGGTCCGCCCAATTCTGCTGGTGTGCCTGCTGCTGGTAGGCCTGTTGTTGGTAGGCCCGTTGTTGGCGCGGCTGATGTTCCGGTGCCCAGGGTTCCTCGGCCTGCTGGCCGCCGTAGATGCCCTCCGGCTCCTCGCGGGTCCAGCGGTCCTGCTCGTCCTGGTCCCAGAAGGCCTGACGATCGTGCGGACCGCCCTGGGGGTCGTGGCGGAACTCGTGATCGCGGCCGTGGGGCTGATCGCCGCCCGACGGGGCGTCCGGGCCGGTCTCGTTCTCCTCGTCGACCCAGTCCCGGGGCATGCGGTCGGCCCGGACGAAGATCCACCAGCACATCACGAAGCCGGTGATCTGGGCGATGGCCATGCCCCAGGCCGCACCGGGGGCGCTCCAGACCGCACCCAGCCCGGCGCCCAGCCCGAGCATGAGCGGCGCCTGGATGAAGGTGACCCGCAGCATCTGGTCGGCCCGGCGCAGGGCCTTCAGACCGAGGCTGGCGCCCAGCACGAACCCGACCGTGACGGTGATGATGCCCATCGGCAGCATCACGTCACGGGCGTTGCCCCAGCTGTCCCCCAGGAACTGACGGCCGATCGAGGTGGGCACCACCAGAAGGATCAGCACCCAGACACTGGCCATGCCACCGATGCCCGCGCTCAGCAGGAGGGCCTGCTTCACCAGGGAACGCCCGGTGAGGGCGGTGCGGGCGAGTACCGGCAGGCCGAACGAGGAGATTCCGGAGAACAGCAGGTTCAGGGGGCCGAGCAACGACTGCGCGGCCCGGATGGCACCGATGGCCAAGGTGCCGACGATGCCGGTGATCACGTAGCTGACCAGGGTGGTGGCGCCCTGGTTGAGCGAGAAGTCGGCGCCCATCTTGAGGTTGATGTCGCGGGTCTCGCGGTACCAGGCCACGGCCTCGAACGGGTCGGGCACCACCCGGGTCTGCAGGATGCCGATGAGTGCGGCAACCAGGCCGCCGGCGCCCCAGGCCAGGGTGATCAGGAAGACCGACGGACTGTCGGAGGTCAGCAGCACCCCGAGCAGGGCGAACTGGATCACGGTGCGCACGCCGTCGTTGATGGTGGCGGTGCGAGGACGACCCTCGGCGAAGAAGGTGCTGCGCCAGGTCTCCTGCAGCATCAGTCCGGGCATCGCAAGGCCGAGACCGAGGATGCCGGCGGCACTCTGCTTGTCGAGGAAGATCGAGGCGACGCCGCAGACCACGGCGGCGATCACGCCGAAGCTGATGGCCGCACCGGTGGCCTGGCGGGACGCCCGGCGGCGGGTGTGCCGGTCGGCGTCGGTGAACCGGACCACGTAGGGGTCGCCGACCATGGCCCGGCCGAGGCCGATCAGGAAGGTGAAGGTGACCAGCATCAGGCTGAACGAACCGAAGTCGTCCTCCGACACCTCACGTGCGACCACGATCGACAGCGCGAAGTTGGCCAGGCTGGACAGGGCCTGGTCGGCGAAGGTCCAGATGATACGGCTGCGGTTGGAGGGGGCGTCGTCGAGATCCGGCTCCAGGTCGGCCTCGTCCGCCCGCACATGCCTACCGGTTACGGCCACGGGTCACCTGCTGATCGGCGGGTGCCTGACTCGGGGGCGCCGCTGCGGCCGGACATTCACGCACACCTTTCGGATCGCGGTCGACGGGCCCGGGACAGGACCGCCGAACGATCGACCGGCACGTCTATGAGCGGTTCGATCGGCGCTGCCAGCCCCCTTACTGGAGCGCAGCCGGAAATCACCACAGGGAGCTTCCGGCGCCCCAGCCTACCTTTACGTCCCGTCAGATACGCCCGTTTCTCTCCGTTGCACCTGTTCGGCGCCGTCTGACTACGGAAACGAACATCAACGAGACCTAAAGGGCTGATTACATCGTCCAAACGGATGAGGAGCACTCAATCGCCCCTTGAACCGCAGATCGGGAGCATTAACTATGACGGCAGACTCTCAGGCCGCTCTCAGTTGGCCTTAGGGTGTGCGTGCAAGTCTTTAAGAGTAAGTTTCACGTGTGTTGCCTACGGAGAGGCCTGATCTGAAATGCCGTCTGTGAGCGTGGTGATCGCCTGCCGTAACGCCGCCGACACTCTCGGCATCCAGCTCGAGGCCCTGTCCCGGCAGCAGTACGACGGCGACTGGGACGTGATCATCAGTGACAACGGGTCGACTGACCATACACGGGTCGTAGCCCAACGTTACGAGAGTGTTCTTAACCTTCGCATCATCGACTCCTCCGACCGGCCCGGCGCCGGCCACGCCCGCAACGTGGCCGCCCACGCATCGAAGGCCGACTTCCTCGCCTTCTGCGACGCCGACGACGAGGTGGCCGACGACTGGCTGATCCAGATGATGGCCGCGCTGGAGCGCAACCCCTTCGTGGCCGGCCGCTTCGAGTCTCGCAAGCTCAACTCCGAGCGGGTCTGGCGCTCGCGCCCCCTGCAGCAGAGCACCGGGCTCCAGGAGTCCCCCTTCGGCCCGGGCCTACCGCACGCCGGCGCCGGCAACATGGGCATCAAGCGGGAGACCTTCCTGACCGTCGGCGGCTTCGACCAGGCGGTCGGCACCCTGGAAGACACCGACCTGTGCTGGCGGGTGCAGCTCTCCGGCACGCCCCTGATCTTCGGCCCCGACGTCGTGATGCACGTGCGACTGCGGACCTCGTTCAGCAAGATGTGGCGCCAGGGCTGGTCGTACGGCCACGCCGCGGCCCTGCTCGAGCGCCGCTACGGCAACAAGCCGATCGCCAGCGTCACGGCCGTCACCACGTCCATCGCCGTGATCAAGGCCTCGCAGGTGGCCGAGTCCCAGCACCCCTCCAGCCCCGTCGCCTCCGCGCTGAAGCTGGTGCGGGAGAACCCGACGCCCGGCGCCCTGCTGTGGGCCCTCGGCTGGCACGTCGGCCACCGCGCCTACCAGGACGACGAACTGCCGCCCCTGCCCGCGCTGCCGGCCACGGCCAACCCGTCCGACAACCGGCTGCGCCAGGCCGGCTGAGACCTCGCTGCACGACTGAGGGCGCCTCCCCGCTGGGGAGGCGCCCTCAGTCGTTCTGCGAGGCGTGCGGGCCGCCTTACCCGGGTCGCCCTACTCGGGTGACGTACGAGCCGCCCCTTCTCCGAGCGGGGAGACGCCGGGGGTCAGCGGGCCAGGAAGTCCAGCAGGGGCTGGAGGGTGACGTCCCAGGAGTAGTGCTTGCGCACCCAGTCCTGGGCCAGGGCCGATGTGTCCCGGGGGGCGCGCAGGCGGGCCACCACGATGTCGGCGAACAGCTGGGGGTCGATGGCCAGGCGTTCGACCAGCTCGGAGGGGATGTCCTCGAGGCCCGAGGCGCCGACGTCGGTCGAGACGATGTCGATGCCCGCGGCCAGGTACTCCAGGATCTTGATCCGCGAGCCACCACCGGCCAGCAGCGGCACGATGCCCATCACGTGCGCGTCGAGCACGGGCGCCATCACCGGCGGGTTGGCCAGCAGCGTGATGCCCTCGGGCGCACAGGCCGCGGTGACCTCCTTGCCGGGGTTGCGGCCGGCGATCGTGACCGTGGCGTCCGGCATCTGGGCCCGGATGAGCGGCCACACCTTCTCGGAGAACCAGACGATGCCGTCGATGTTCGGCTCCCAGTCCAGGGCGCCGGAGAAGACCATCGAGTTCGCCGGACGCTTGCCCGAGGGCGTGACCTGCCCGGCGAAGATGCCGTTCTTGCAGACGATCCCGCCGCGCTTGGCGTTCAGGGCGCGGGAGTCGGCCTCGGTGCAGACGACGACCGGGTAGTGGTCGGCCACGTGCGCCTCGAGGTGACGCAGCAGCCGCACCTCGGCGTTCATCGCGAGCCGGGACTTGGCCGAGGTGGCCAGCTGGGCACGCTGGTTCATCAGGTCGGACTCGATGTTGTGCATGCTGACCACGACCTGGTCGCAGCCGGAGGCCACCTCGTCGGTCAGGCCGGCCAGCGCGGTGTGGTCGATGATGCCGACGTCGTACCGGCCCTCGGCGGCGTTCCACAGATTGTCCAGCAGCTTCGAACCACCGGTGCGGATACCGCTGAGCGACTTGTACCGCCAGGTGGTGCGCAGCTGGCGCAGCGCGTCGCCGCCCGACGCGCGGCCCGGGTGCTCTTCGAGCGGTCGGCCCGGCCCCTTCGCCACAACGCCCTCGGGACTGACAACGGTGGTGTCGTACCGGGTGGCGAGGGTCTCCAGCAGGGCCAGGGTGCGCAGGGTGCCGCCCGAGGTCGGGACCGTGGAGAACTCCTTGGTCACCAGCAGACAGCGGGGGGTGCCGGCGGAGCCGGGCGCGGGAACGTCAGTCGTGGGCACCCCCAGACCCTAACGACTGCTGAGACCGGGTGTGGCCCCAGAGGCCGCTCTTCCTACGGTCGGGCGCCTGGATCGCGACCGTTGAGCTCCTCGGTCAGCGCCCTTCTCCTGAGCTGCCCCCCGGACTAAAGTCCCGGTCCACCAAGGGGTGACGAACTCCACGACCAGACCCACCCCGAATGGGTCACTGTGCCCGAAACACGTGCGGTCTATCCTCCAACTGTCAAACGGACGATCAAGACAGGATCAAGCCCATGGTCCCTCAGGACGGCACGTCATGACCCAGGCCCAGCCCGCGGTCACCGTCTGCATCCCCACTTTCAACCGGCGTGAGCTGCTGAGCCGAAGTCTGGGGAGTGTGCTCGACCAGTCGTTCGAGGACGTCGAGATCATCGTCTCGGACAACGCCTCCACCGACGACACCGAGGACTACGTCCGCTCGATCGGCGACCCCCGCATCCGTTACGACCGGCTGCCCTCGAACATCGGCCTGTTCGGAAACCTGTCGCGCTGCCTCACGCTGGGCACGGGCCGCTACCGGGTGATGCTGCCGGACGACGACAGCATGCTGCCGGGCAACCTGGAGGCCAAGGTCGCCTTCCTCGACGCCCATCCGTCCGCGGGACTGGTGCACTCCGCGTTCCGGCACCTGGACGACGGCCCCACACCGGTCGGCGAGACCCAGAACTGGTCCCGGCTGGAACGCGACACCCTGGAGACCGGCCTGGCCTTCCTGCGGCGTTCCCTGGCCGTCGGCGGCATCGTCTGTGTCTCCTCGGTGATGACGCGCAGTTCGATGGTCGCCGGAGAGCGCTTCGACATCTCCGACGGCCCGTACGCCGACATCGCCCTGTGGTGCCGTATCGCCAGCCGCTCCGACGTCGGCTTCCTGGCCGCGCCGCTGTCCGGTTACATGGTGCACGGCGGCTCGGCCAGCTCCGGCTTCCAGCTGGTGCAGGTCAACGGCGGCCAGCACCAGATGACCGCGCAGCACGCCGACGCCACCCTGCAGGCGCACGGCCGCTTCGTGCAGCGCGCCGACATCTCCCCCGCACTGCGCGCCGAACTGGCCGCGATCGTGGCCGAGGCCGACCGGCGCATGCGCCTGACCGTGCTGGCCAACCGCACCATCCCGCCGAACGCCCTGCGGATGATCAAGCAGGCTGTCGGATGGGGAAAGGGCAGCGCCCTGCACAACCGCCTCTCCCTGGACGGCAACACCTCCGGAGGTCCGGGGGCCATCGCGTGAGCGACACGTCCACCGATACGCCGGACGCCACTACCCCGGACGCCGCGGCGATCGAGGCCGACGTCTGCATCGTGGGAGCCGGCCCGGCCGGGCTCTCGGTCGCGACGGTGCTCGCCGGCTCGGGTGTGCGCGTCGTGCTGCTCGAGGGCGGCGCCGAGGCCACCTGGCGGCAGCTGACCGAGGTGAGCGCCGAGGGCGACGACCCCTACCCCCAGGGCAGCATCTCCGAGACCCGGGGCTCGGGCATCGGTGGCACGGCCGGTCAGTGGAGCTACCGGATGTCCAACGTGGACGCCGACGCCGAGGCCGGGGAGCGCGGTTGCCGTTACGCGCCGATGGACGCGATCGACTTCGAGCAGCGCGAGGCCGTACCGCACTCGGGCTGGCCCCTGACCCGCTCCGATCTGGACCCCTGGTACGCCAAGGCGCAGCGCATCGCCGGCCTGGGTGAGTTCGCCTACCACCCGAACTCCTGGAGTACCCCGCAGGCCCAGCCGCTGGAGCTCGACCCGTCGCTGGTCGAGACCCAGATGTTCCAGTTCGCACCGGCCTCGGTCTGGGTGAACCGGGCCGCGGGGGCGCTGCGCTCCGCGATCGGGGTGCTCGTGCTCACCGACGCCAACGTGACCCGGCTGGAGGTGGACGCCGAGGGCACCACCGTGACCGGCGTCCACTTCGCCCGCTCCACCGGCGCCGGCGGCACCGTCCGCTCCCGCGCGGTCGTGCTGGCGGCCGGGGGCATCGAGACCGCCCGGCTGCTGCTGATGTCCGACGACCGTGTCCCCGGCGGCCTGGGCAATGCCAAGGATCAGGTCGGCCGCTACTGGATGGAGCACCCGCTGGTGCGCGGCGGCATGCTGGTCGCCCGGTCCGGCGTGTCCCTGGCCGAACGCCTGAAGCTCTACGACGCGCACTGGCAGGGCTCGACCAAGGTGATGGCCAAGCTCTCCGTCGCGCCCGAACGGATGCGCAAGGAAGGGCTGCTCTCCACCAGCTGCCTGTTCCTGCCCCGGCACGAAGCCCTCGCGGGCAGCGCCGTCCAGGCCTACACCGAGATCCGCAGCCCTTCCGGCCGCGGCTCGGGACTGGTGCATCAGGCGGCGCTGGGCGCCCGTATCGCCCTGGGAGCGACTCATCTGCTGACCGCCCGCAAGGCGATGGCCGACCAGCCGGGCCTGGACCACTCCGGCTGGTCCCGGCAGCCCGACGTGGGCCGCTTCCGGGTCTTCGAGATCCTGCACCAGACCGAGCAGTCGCCCGACCCGGACAACCGCGTGGTGCTCGACCGCAGCGCCACCGACCGGTTCGGCCGGCCGCTGCCGGTCCTGCACTGGAACTGGAGCGCGCCGGACCGGGAGCGCATCACCCGCTCCCGCGACCTCTACGGCGAGGCCTTCGCCGCGGCCGGACTGGGCGACTTCGTGCAGACCGACTGGGACAACGGCCACCCGCGGATGATCGGCGGCAACCACCACCACCTGGGTGGCGTGCGGATGTCGGCCGACCCGGGCACCGGCGTGGTCGACGTCAACGCCCGGGTGCACGGCACGGCCAACCTGTTCGTGGCCGGCAGTTCGGTGTTCCCGACCGGCGGATCGGTGAACCCGACGCTGACGATCGTGGCCCTCTCACTGCGCCTGGGCGCCCACCTGGTGAAGGAACTGCCCACCCTGCGCTAGACGAGAACGTCGAGGGGCCCGGCACACTCCTGTGCCGGGCCCCTCGACGTTCGTCCATGTTCTACGGGTTGCGGAGCTCACCCTCGGAGACACCGTCGACGAACGCCGACCACTCTCCCCGGGTGAAACGCAGCACGGGCCCCTGGGGGTCTTTGCTGTCACGCAGAGCTACACGACCTTCACCCAGGAATGCGACTTCTACGCAATTCCCATTCACACCGGAGCGGCTGGACTTGATCCAGACGACATCGGTCAGCTCGTCAGTTCGCATTGCCCTGTTCCGTCCTTCATCGCAGTCGGTCGCTCACCATGCGTGCCGATTCGGCAGGTGATGCGGCCGTGGCCCGCAAATGGTCGAAGGCCACAGTACAGGCCCGGACCTCGTCCTCCGTCTCCCGAAACATGCTCCCCGCCATGGTTTCGACACAGGCAACCGTGGGATCGGGGTCAGGGAAGTCGAGCAGCGAGAAGGAACCGAGCATGCCGACATGGGAACCGGCGGAGAATGGCACGACCTGGAAAGTCACGTTCGGCAATTCCATCATCGACAGCAAGTGTTCAAATTGATCACGCATCACATCAGGCCCTCCGACCATCCGATGCAACACGGCTTCATCGACAATGGCCCACAACGCGAGGGGATTACTGCGCGTTAACAAGTCCTGACGCCCGACCCGGATCTTGGCCTGGAGATCGATCTGGTCGACCGGCATCAGCGGCATCTGCCCGGCCGAACTGGCCACGATGTAGCCCGCGGTCTGCAACAGGCCGGGAACCAGCAGCGACTCGTAGTTCCGCACCGAGGCGGCCTCCGACTCAAGCTGGATGTACATGCTGTATTCCTCCGGGATCGACCCGGCGTACGGCTGCACCCAGCCCTTCTCCCCGGCCGCCTTGAGCAGGGCGAACAGCGCGTCCCGCTCTTCCGGGGCAACCTGGTAGAGCTCCAGCAGACTGGTCAGCGTGCGGCGTTGCGGGCGCCCCTTGGCGGTCTCGAGCCGGTACAGCGTGGCGACATTGATGTCGGTGCGCCCGGCGACGTCCTCGCGGCTCATGCCGGCTGCGCCCCGCAGCCTGCGCAATTCACTCGCGAGTCTGCGCATGCGGACGGTCGGCGGCGTGCGCGGAGCCATGGACCTCATCCTTTCGGTCAGGTGTTTCGCCGGACAAGCACAAAATGAGTTTGCAATCCTTGCATTTACTCGTCGGTCACTCGTATTGTTACGGCATGGCGCGGGGATGAACGAGTCCCTCCCGTTCACCCCGCGCCCACCAAACTTCTTCCCGTGACCGTCCCGGGAGCCCTCGCCTCATGACGTTCCTTCCGGGCCCTCCGGCCCTACCATTCGGTGCGACTTCGGTACACCCCCTGGTGAGACCAGAAATCTGCCCGGATACGCTTGCCTTACCGACGCGCTGGACGATGCTGACCGACCGCGTCACACCGCAGCCCGCCCGGCCGGCCACGGCCCACCGGTAGATGCCGCGGTGTCCCAGCCAGCGACGAACGGCGCTCACCGCACCGCTCAACGCTGGTGGCACCAACTGGACGTCGCAGCCCCGTCCGGACCGACCGGCAAGATGCACGGTAATTCCGTGCGCCGAGCGGTCGCCGGAAGTGGCACAGGACACAGAGGTCCGTCGCCGAGGGCTCAACTCGATGCCGAGACCCGCCGACCAACAGCCCACAGGGGCAGTCGGCGAAGCGACGACGATGTCGCCAAACCGGCCGTGAACAGCGATGACGTGATGGTGCGCACATCTGCCGGGCGAATCGGGCAGGGCGGCACAAACCCGTGCCGCCGACTGTTCCAGATGATGCCAATGCAAGACTGAGCGCACGTGGCAAGACCTTCGGGAGTGGAAAAAGACACGATGTCGAACCAGCCTGCACAGCCCCGCGACGCTGCCGCCAAGCCGGCCCGCGAGCGGGTCGTCATCATCGGTTCCGGTTTCGGTGGCCTGTTCGCCGCCCGCAAGCTGGCCCACACAGATGTCGACGTCACGATCATCGCCAAGACCTCGCACCACCTCTTCCAGCCGTTGCTCTACCAAGTGGCGACCGGCGTGCTGTCGCAGGGCGAGATCGCCCCGGCCACCCGGGAGATCCTGCGCGGGCAGAAGAACGCCCGGGTCATGCTCGGTGACGTGACGCAGATCGACGTGGACGCGAAGACCGTCACCTCCCAGTCGCCGGTCGGCGAGGTCGCGACCTCGTACGACACGCTCGTCGTGGCCGCCGGCGCCGGTCAGTCGTACTTCGGGAACGATCACTTCTCCGAGTTCGCCCCGGGCATGAAGAGCATCGACGACGCCCTCGAACTGCGCGGCCGGATCTTCGGCGCCTTCGAGATGGCCGAGGTGCTGGAAGACCCGGAAGAGATCCAGCAGTGGCTGACCTTCGTCGTGGTCGGCGCGGGCCCCACCGGTGTGGAGATGGCCGGCCAGATCGCCGAGCTGGCCCACAGCACGCTGAAGCGGGACTTCCGCCGCATCGACCCGACCAAGGCGCGCGTGCTGCTGCTCGACGCCGCCCCGGCCGTGCTGCCGCCGTTCGGCGAGAAGCTCGGCAAGAAGGCCCAGAGCCAGCTCGAGCGCATGGGCGTCGAGGTCCAGCTCGACGTCAAGGTCGTGAACGTGGACGAGGAGGGTGTCGACGTGATCGACCCCGACGGCAGTCCCCGTCGTATCGAGACGCGCACCAAGGTGTGGGCCGCCGGTGTGCAGGCCTCGCCGCTGGGCAAGCAGCTTGCCGAGCAGACCGGCGCCGAGACCGACCGCGCCGGTCGCGTCATGGTCGAGGACGACTGCACCCTCCCCGGTCATCCGGAGATCTTCGTGATCGGCGACATGATGTCGCTCAAGCGGTACCCCGGTGTGGCGCAGGTCGCGATGCAGCAGGGCAAGTACGCCGCCAAGACGATCACGCACCGGATCAAGCACCCGGGCGGCGAGAAGCTTCCGGCGTTCGAGTACTTCGACAAGGGCAGCATGGCCACCGTCTCCCGCTTCCACGCGGTGGCCAAGATCAACGACCGCATCCAGCTCTCCGGGTTCTTCGCCTGGCTGGCGTGGCTGGGTGTGCACATCGTGTACCTGATCGGGTTCAAGAACCGCGTCACCACGCTATTGCACTGGACGGTCACCTTCATCGGCCGTGGCCGGTCCGAGCGCGCCGTCACCGACCAGCAGGTCGTGGCCCGCATGGCTCTGCACCGGGAGAAACTCGCGACCGAGGCCGAGCAGGCCCAGACCGCCGAGAACGGCGCCGCATAGGTCGCACCAGCACGACGGAGGGCGCCGGGCTCGTACGAGCCCGGCGCCCTCTGTCGTCCCCGGCCGCCCGTGCGAAACCCGCGCGCGCAAAAAGGGAGCCCAACCGCGTCCTCCATCGGTGCTGTGAACCCCGGGAACCCGCACCGGACCCCGAGCCCCTACCCTGACCGGGTGCTCCGTACCGTCACCGCCACCGCCTATGTGACCCCGTTCCGGGAGGGCGGGTCCCTGCCGGGACTCATGGAGGCGGACGACGACGGCATGTACGTGGTCAAGTTCCGCGGGGCGGGGCAGGGCACGGCCTCCCTGGTGGCCGAGGTGGTGGTGGGCGAGCTGTCCCGCCGGCTCGGCGTCCGGGTGCCGGAGCTCGTCCGGATCGGGGTGGCCGCGCAGATGGCCCGTCTGGAGCCCGACGAGGAGGTCCAGGAGCTCCTGAACAACAGCGCGGGCGAGAACCTGGGCATGGACTACCTGCCGGGCTCGTTCGGCTACGACGGCATCCACTGGCAGCCCCCGGCGCCCGAGGCCGCGACCATCCGGTGGATCGACGCGTTCGCCGCGAACATCGACCGCACCTGGCGCAATCCGAACCTGCTGATCTGGCACCGGAAGCTCTGGGCGATCGACCACGGGGCCTCCCTGGTGTTCCAGCACGCCTGGCCGCCGGTGGACCGCTGGGCCACGCGCCGCTACGACCTCAGCGAGCACATCCTGGCGAAGGTGGCCGACACGCTCTCAGCGGGCGATCTGAGCGCCCTGGACGCCGATCTGGCCGCCCGGATCACGCCCGAGCTGCTCAGCGAGGTGACGGGCCTCGTACCGGACGACTGGCTGCTGTCGATGAACTCGGCCTTCGGCGACGACCGGGACGCCGAGGCCTGGCGGGTGCGGTACCAGGAGTATCTGCTGGCCCGGCTGCGCGACCGCGACACCTGGCGCCCCGAGCTGGCGCAGGTGGGCTCGTGAGCTCGCGAGGAGGCCTGGACAGCGGGCTGAACAGCTCGCCCGCCGTGGCCAACGTGGACAGCGACCCGGACGGGCCCAAACTGTTCACCTGGGCCGTGGTGCGGGCGGTGCCCCGGATGGAACGCGGGGAGTTCGTCAACATCGGGGTGGTGCTCTACTCGCAGCACCACGAGTTCCTGGCCTGCACCCAGCACCTCAGCCCCGGGCGTTTGCAGGCTCTCGACCCGGACGTCGACCTGGCCATGGCTGAGGCCGCCTTGCGGGCCATCGGCTCCGTGTGTGAAGGGTCACCCGCCGCCGGGCTGATCGGTGAGCAGCCCCGGCGGGCCCGCTTCGGCTGGCTCACCGCCCCGAAGAGCACCGTGGTGCACACCGGGCCGGTGCATTCCGGCCTGACCAGCGACCCGGAGGCGGAGCTGGCCGGACTGCACCGGCGGCTGGTGCTGCACGACCGTCAGCCCTGGTGAATGACGGTCTCTTCCTTCGGCATGAGAAGCCACAGCAGTAGGTAGATCAGGACCTGGCTGCCCGGGATGACGATCGAGACCAGGAAGATGATCCGCACCATCATCGGGCTGATCCCGAAGCGCCGCGCCAGCCCGGCGCACACACCGGCCAGGATTCCGCCGTGTCGCGGTCGGAAGAGGCCCTGCTCGTACATGTTCCGGCGAACGGTGTTCATGGCGTGGTCACGTCCTAGCTGATTCGGGGTGAGCTGACTCGTCCACCCTGCTGCAGGTGTGAGACAAAGGCATATCGGGAATCACCCCAGTACCCCCCTGAGGCACCCCTACCTGAGGTCAGGCTCCTACATCTTCCGTGGTCGGGTCGTCGAGCTTGACCCTGATCTCCCCGCCCAGGGCAGCCCCACCCTGCAGGGAGAGGCTGTCACCGCTCCAGAAGCGACCGGGGTCGTACCAGCCGGGCTGCCGGTCGTCCGGGAGCAGTCCCATCGCCTGGTAGGTCATGGCGACGATCTCGGCGCAGTAGGCGGTCTCCAGCGCGACGGCCTCGTCGGTGCGGCCGGAACGGCGCAGGGTGCGCACGATCTTCTTGCTGCCGACCCAGCGACCCATCAGGCCGACGGTGCTCGGGAAGGGCGTGCCGTCCATCCGCGCGATGGTGCGCAGCACGGCGTCTTCCGCGGCCCGGTCCACCTCGGGGTCGAGCTGGCGGAACCAGGCGCGCTGGCCGTACCTCGTCACCCAGGTGGTGACCGCGGACGACAGGTCGTGCAGCTGGGCTCCGCGGCGGTGCTCGCCGACCCAGACATCGGGGAGCGACCGGCCGAGCTCGGCATGCCACATCAGCGGGGGGAGGTCTTCGAGGACGACGGCCATACCGACGTGGTTGACCGGCGAATTGGTGACGGTCTGGATCGCCCGGTCAGCGCTGCTGCGCCCCCGGAAGAGCCAGATGTCGCCGGTTCGGGTCAGCTCGGCGGCCTGGGACAGGAGAAGCGGCTGCGGGGCGGGCACGACCCCTACCCTAGGCCGATGGCGAAGAAACAACGACGCATCCCCTGGTGGAAACTCATCGGGCTGGCCGGCGCGGCCGGGGTGGCAGCGGGTGGGGCTCTGGTGGTGCGCAACGAGCGCCAGCGCCAGTCGTACACCCCCGAGCAGGTCCGGGAGCGGCTGCAGCAGCGCCTGACCGAGGCCGACGGAAACTCCTAGGGGTACAGCCTGCTGTACCCCCGATCCGGCAGTAGCCGGGATCGGCCGGGAGGGGTGTTCGTCCCTAGCGTGGGACGAACGAAAGCCCCTCCCGGACAAGGAGAAGTTTCATGACGGAGCACGCCTCCGCACTCATCGGTGTGGCCTGGCTGGCGGTGGTGGCCGGGGTCGTCGGCAACACCGTGGCCTCCCTCGCCGGCGACTCGATGCCCGTGCACCTGGGCTTCGGTGCCCTCACCGCGGTCGGTGTGGTCACGCTCGTCGTGAACTGGCTGCACCGGCGATGAACGGTCCAGCCGTCCGGCTCACCGAGGTCTCCCGGGAGTACGGCGACGTCACCGCCCTGCACCAGGTCTCGGTGGACGTGGAACCCGGCGAGTTCGTCGCGGTGATGGGCCCTTCCGGTTCGGGCAAGAGCACGCTGATGCACTGCGCGGCCGGGCTGGACACCCCTACCAGCGGCCGGGTCAGCGTCGGCGGCATCGCGATCGGCGGCCTGAACGAGACCCGGCGTACCGAACTGCGACGGGAGCGCGTCGGTTTCGTCTTCCAGTCGTACAACCTGGTCTCCTCGCTCACCGTCGAGGACAACATCACGCTGCCGCTGCGGATGGCCGGGCGCCCCGCCGATCGGGCCTGGATGTCGGAACTGGTCGAACGGGTCGGCCTGACCGATCGGATGCACCACCTTCCCGGGCAGCTCTCCGGGGGCCAGCAGCAGCGGGCGGCGATCGCCCGGGCCCTGGTGGCCCGGCCGGCCGTGGTCTTCGCCGACGAACCCACCGGCGCCCTCGACCTGCGCGCAGCCCGCGAGGTGCTGAAGCTGCTGCGGAGCATGGTGGACGACCTGGGCCAGACCGTGGTGATGGTGACCCACGACCCGGCGGCCGCGGCGCACTCCGACCGAGCCCTGGTGATGGCCGACGGCCGGATCGTCGAGACGCTGGCCAAGCCGTCGGCGGCCGATCTGGCCGCGAGCCTGATCCGCGTGGGAGAGGGCTGAGATGTTCTACGTGGCAAGAAAGATGGCGCGGCGACGGATCGCGGCGCTGGTCGCGGTCGTGAGTGCCGTCATCGGTGGCGCCGCCCTGATCACCGGTACCGCGGTGCTGGGTGAGTCGGGTTTCCGCTCGCACGCCCCGGTCACCCGGCTGACCGGCGCCGACGTGCTGGTCGGGGCCGACCAGAACTTTCCCGACCCGGCCGGCGGTTCGATCGCCCTGCCGGAAAGAGCTTCTCTCCCGGACAGTCTGGTCGGCGAGATGGCCGGGTTGCCCGGGGTGACCACCGCCGTCGGTGACATCAGCTTCCCGGCGGCGGTGCTGGGTGCGGACGGGCAGCCGGTGACCACGGACGCCGATCCGGGATCGGCCGGGCACGGTTTCTCGACAACGGCTTTCGTCGGCCCGACCACGGGTACGGCACCGGCGGGGAGCCGTCAGGTCGCCCTCGGTCAGAACCTGGCCCGGGCCGCGGGTCTGGTGATCGGCGACACGGCCCGGGTGGTGGCCGACGGACGGACGCGGACGGTCCGCGTCACTTCTGTGGTCACCTCGGCGGACGCGGGGGTCTATTTCACGGACGAGGCGGCGGCGGAGCTGGCCGGTTCCGTCGGGTCGGTGGATCTGATCGGTCTCGCGGTACCGGCCGACCGGCGCGATGCGGTGGTCGAGGACATCAGTTCGCGGTGGCCCGATCTCGCGGTCGCCCAGGGCGAATCGCGGGGTGACGTGCTCGACCCGGAGCTCGGGGCGGCCCGCACCCTGCTGGCGGCACTTTCCGGTTCGATGTCCGGGATCACGCTGATCCTGGTCGGTTTCATCGTCGCCGGCGCGCTCGGGGTCTCGATCGACAACCAGCGCCGCGAACTGGCGCTGCTGCGGGCCGTCGGCGCCACGCCTCGTCAGATCCGGCACCTGGCGGCCGGGCAGGCCACGGTCGCGGCCGCCGTCGCCCTGGTGCCGGGCATCCCGCTCGGCTATCTGCTGGCCGACCAGGCCCGGCGACTGCTCGTGTACCTGGACATGATGCCCGCGGGCCTGCCCCTGACCTTCAGCCCGTTGCCGGCCCTCGGCACGGCCCTGCTACTCCTGCTCACCGTGCAGATCGCGGCCCGCAGCGCGGCCTGGCGGGTCTCCCGGCGCCCGGCCACGGAGGCTGTCGCCGAGTCCCGCACCGAGGCACCCACGAACGGCCGGGGCGACCGGATCCGGAACGGCGCCGGGCTGCTGCTCATCGCCGGCGGCACAATGCTCGCGGTGACGCCGCTGGTCTCCCGCTCGGTCATCGCGATCTCCACGTCGGCGCTGGCCGGCATCCTCGCGGCCCTCGGCCTGGCCCTGGCCGGACCGACCCAGTTGCAGGCGCTCAGCGCCCGGCTCCCCCACGGCGGCTCCCCCACCACCTGGCTCGCCGTCTCCAACCTGCACGGCTACGCACGGCGTTTCGCCGCGGCCGGGACGACCCTGGGCATCGCCGTGGTCTTCGTCATCACCTACGTGTTCACCCAGACCACCCTGATGCGGGCCCAGACCGACGACACGGCCGCCGGCACCCGGGCCGGGTTCAGCATCTCCGCACCGGCTCTCGGCGGGGTGCCGCCGGGCACCCGGGAGGCGGTCCGGGCGCTGACCGGCGTGGAGGGTGCGGCTGCGGTGAGCACCACGACCCTGCTGCGTCAGTACCGGATGCTGGGCGACGTGGAGGTCGAGAGCACCTCGGCGATGGTCCTCGGCCCGGACACGGCCCCGGTGCTCGACCTCGGTGTCAGCGCGGGCTCGCTGGACGACCTGACGGGTGCGACCGTCGCCGCCGGGGCCTCGACCCACCTGGAGGTCGGTGACGAGACCACCCTGTACCTCGGCGACGGCACCCCGGCCACGGCCCGCGTGGTGGCCGTCTACGAGCGGGACCTCGGTTTCGGGCCGCTCGTGGCCTCCACCGATCTGGTGGCCGGTCACACCTCGGCCCTGGCCTCGAGCCTGCTGGTGCGCACGTCGGACGAGGCTGCGCTGTCGGCCTTCGTGGCGGGGCGGCCCGGACTCGTGCTGGGCGGGGCGGGCACCACGGCCACCGGCCCGAAAGGCGTTCCGGCCGACGTCTGGATCAACCTGGCGGCCATCGGCGTGCTGCTCGGCTATCTGCTGCTCGGCATCGCGAACAAGCTGGTGGCCGCGACCACGGGCCGCCGGGCCGAGTTCGCCACGCTGCGGCTGAACGGCTGCACGGTGCGACAGATCCACTCAATGACCCGGCGCGAGGCCGGGCTGATCACGGTGACGGCCGTGGTGACGGGGCTGGGGCTGGCAGCCACCCCGATGGTGCTGCTGGGCCTCGGCCTGCTCGGCCGTCCCTACCCGTCCGGCCCGGTCTGGCTGGTGCCGGTGACGATCGGGGTGGTGGCGCTGATCGCCTTCCTCACCGTCGAGCTCGCCACCCGGCACGCGCTGCGCCTGCCCCCGGCCCAGGCGCTGGCGCAGCGCGATTAGGAGTGCTCAGGGCAGCTGGGCCTCGATGGCCGCAACGACCTCGGGCGACTCCGGCTCGGTGCGGGGGCGGAAGCGGGCGAGCACCTCACCGGTACCGGAGATCAGGAACTTCTCGAAGTTCCAGGCCACGTCCCCGGCCTCGCCGGAGCCATCGGGCTGCTGGGTGAGCTGCTGGTAGAGCGCATCCCGGCCGGGGCCGTTGACCTCGGTCTTGGCCAGCATCGGGAAGGTCACGCCGTAGGTGCGCGAGCAGAACTCCTCGATCTCCTCGGAGCTGCCCGGCTCCTGCCCGGCGAACTGGTTGCAGGGCACGCCGATCACCGTGAACCCGCGGTCCGCATAGGTCTTCTGCAACCGTTCCAGCCCTTCGTACTGCGGCGTCAGACCGCACCGGGAGGCGACGTTGACCAGCAGCACGGTCTTTCCGGCGTAGTCGGCCAGGCTGGTGGGGTCGCCGGAGAGCGTGGACAGGGGAATCTCGTGGAGGCTCATGACTCTCGCAACCGGTCGGGGCCGGAATTGTTCCGTCCCGCGAGGGTGATCGGCAGTTCGGCCAGGGCGTGGAAGGTGCCCGAGTCGCGCCACTGAGGGACGCCGGTGAGCGCGTGCGCGTTCGGGTACCGGCTGAAGAACCGGGTCAGGGCCTCTTCGGCCTCGAGCCGGGCGAGGGCGGCACCGAGGCAGAAATGGATACCCGTGCCGAACCCCAGGTTGCCCGGACCTTCACGGGTCAGGTCGAGGCGTTCGGCGTCGGGCCAGCGGCGCTCGTCCCGGGCCGCCCGGTCCAGCTCGATCAGCACGGCACTGCCCTGCGGCACCGGCACGCCACCCAGCTCGTGGTCGATCAGGGCGGTGCGGCCGATGATGCGCACCGGGCCCTCCAGGCGCACCAGCTCGTCGATCGCCCGGGACGGGTTCTCGTGCAGGGCGGGCAGCTGGTCGCGGTGCTGCATCAGGGCCAGCCCTCCGCTGGCGATCAGGTTGGCGGTGGTCTCGTGACCCGCGGCCAGCAGCAGCACACAGGTGGCCATCACCTCGTCCACCGTCAGTTCGGTGCGCAGCAACTGACTGATGAAGTCGTCGCCGTCACCGCCCTTGCGCCGCGCCAGCACCGGGGTGAGGAACATCGTGACCTCGAACCCGGCGGTCACGGCGAGCCGGACGTCGTCGGGGGTCGGGTCGACCTCGAGAAGCCTGACCAGGTCGGGGGTCTGGTCGAGAAAAACCTCGGCTCCCTCGACCCCCACGTCGAGAAGCTCGGCGATCACCGCCAGGGGCACCAGATACCCGAAGTCCGCCAGCAGATCGACCGGCTCACCCGCGTCCTCCAGCTGATCGAGACAGGACTCCACGATCAACCCGACCCGCCCCCGGAAGGCCTCGACCGCACGGGCACTGAACGCCGGGGCGACCAGCCGGCGCAGCCGGGTGTGGTCGGGCGGGTCAGTGAAAAGCATTAAGGACGACGGCAACTGGGTGACGTCGGCAGGCACCAGAGGGCTGTTGGCCGGGTCGCTGCTCCAGCCCTGCCCGCGCAGCACGGCCGAGGCCTCGTCGAACCCGCTGATCCGGAAGGCCTTCACCGACTCGTCCCAGATGACGTGACTCATGCCCGGGCCTTTCGGTAGGCGGCCTCGAGCCGGCCGTAGTGGGTCGCCGGCTCGGCGCCGAGATCCATCTCCTCGCGGATGCCGCGCCAGTCGTTCTTCGCGCGCAACCCGGCCAGCACCGAGGTCAGGCCCAGGTCGATGCGGCTGAGCGCCAGGTACTCCCCCGGCAGGGCCAGCTTCTGCACGACGGCGGAGTGCGGCCCCCGGGGCGAGAACTCGAGATCGACGATGCGGGCCGCGTACTCCGGCGTGTAGGTGAAGGGCTGATCGGACATCACCGGAGTGAGGGACTCCCGGGCCCAGGCCAGCATCGCCTGCGCGTCGGGCGGCGCCCCGGGAACGAAACCCTGCTCGCGGTACTGCTTCAGCAGCTCGTCGGCATCACCGTCGATGGTCGCCTGAACGGCCTTGACCATCCAGCCGACCTGCTCCTCGTGCCAGGTCTTCACACAGCCGAAGTCGAGAAAGGTGACCGAGCCGTCGGGATGGAACAGGTAGTTGCCCGGATGCGGGTCGGCGTTGAACCGCCCCAGCCGCCGCAGGCTGCCCAGGGTGAAGCGATAGACAGCTTCTCCCCACTGGTCTTTCAGGTCTTGATCGGCATCTTTCGCGGCAGACCAGCGCATCCCGTCGCTGCGCTCCATCGTCAGCACCCGGCCGGTGCTGTACTCCGGCAGCACCTCCGGCACCCGGGCGAACGGATGGTCGCGATAGGCATCGGCGAAGACCTGCTGGTTCGCGGCCTCGGTGCGGTAGTCGATCTCCTCACCGATCCGTTCTGTCACCTCGGCCGCCAGGGCGCGGGCGTCGGTGCGGCCCAGATCGGGCAAGACACCCCGGATGACCTGGAAGAACGTAGCGAGCAACTCGGCGTTGGCCAGATCGGCACGGATCGCCTCGTCCACCCCCGGGTACTGGATCTTCACCACCACCCGGCGCCCGTCGTGCGTGGTGGCGGCGTGCACCTGGCCGATCGACGCGGCGGCCAGGGGCAGGGGCTCGAACTCGGCGAACACCTCGTGCGGGGACGCCCCGAGCTCCGCGGTCACCACCGAGGCGGCCAGCTCCGGCTCCATCGGCGGGGCGTCGTCCTGGAGCCGGGCGAGCGCCGCCTGGTACACCGACTGACTACTGCCCTCGGCCAGCGAGCCGAGCGAGACGAAGGAGAGGATCTGACCCGCCTTCATCAGCACCCCGCGGCTGTTCCCGAGGGACTCGGCGTATCGTTCCGCCCCGCGCCGGTGCACACCGGCCCGGTCTTTACGGCGCAGCGCGGAGATCACCGCCTCACCCGCCGTGCGGCCGGTGAGGGCCACCAGCGGTACCGCCCGGGCCACTCGCCCCGTCTTCAGGCGGCCGTTCTCGCGTCGAGCATTTCCCTCGGCCTGCGCCCCGGTAGTCACGGCCCCAGTGTCGCCCAGGGTCGTCGCCGGGCAAACGCAGTCAGCCCAATTTCATCCCGGGCAAACAGATCTCACCCCCGAAACCGGACCGCATCAATCATCGCGACATCCCGGACTTTGTTACGCAAAGACCTGCGAAAGGTTCACGGTCCGGGTTAGAACCAGTCATGCGAAAATTCAAAACCCCCGCTCTGCTGACGATTGCGGCCACCGCCGCCATCGCCACCGGGTTCGTCGCACTTCCGGCCAACGCGGCCACCGACTGCGAGATCACCGCCCCCGGCGAGACCACCGTCTCCCTCGGGCTGGAGCGGACGAAGATCGACCTGACCCCGACGACGAACTGCCCCACGAGCTCCTCGGTGGAGTTCGCCTACACGGCCGACTGGCGCGCCGATGTGCCGACCACCCGGCTCAACCGCGACTTCTGGTTCAAGACCTACCTCAACGGCAACCCGAAGGCCGAGGGTTCCGAGAACGGCACGATGTACGTCGAGAGGACCGACAGCGGAAACATCCTGGCCGGTCAGCCGATGCAGGCCCACTACCAGGCCTTCGTCGACGACGGCCGGGCGAACTGGGACAACGGCGAGACGAAGATGGCCTTCGACACCACCTACACCATCCTGCGGGCAACTCGCTTCAGCTCGTTCACGACCGGCACGACCGACGGGCTCACCCCGGGTGACAACATCGGCTTCGAGGCCGAGATCCAGCGTGCCGACTGGGATGCCGGCGTGTGGCGCGCGTTCTCGGGCAACGGCATCTTCGACGTGCAGTTCAAGGCCGACGGCACCGATGACTGGACCACCGTCGCCACGAGGCAGGGCGGTTACGGCGGCCTGCGCGCTCCGGTCTCCACCGACGGCGACTACCGCCTGAAGTACTCCGGCGACGTGGTCAGCGGCGCCTCGTACAGCGACCCGATCCACGTCACCGTCGCCTGAGCACGAGCCGACCGGAGCTACACGGGGGAGGCCGGCGCCGGGGCGCCGGCCGAAACCTCAAGACCGGGGCGGCGCCACGCTGCCCCGGGGCATCGGCTCGGGCACCAGCACGGTGCGCCGTTGCCGATCGGTCTTCTTGCTGTCGATCGCCTCGACGGCGTGGCTGACCACGGCCGAGACCAGGTCGTCGATGGGCCAGCGGTAGCTCGACAGGGGCGGGGTGAGCAGGCGGCCGGCCGGGAAGTCGTCGTACCCCACGACCGAAACATCTTCCGGCATCGACAGGCCCAGCTCCCGGGCCGCCAGGTAAACACCGAATGCGATGGAGTCGGCCAGACAGAAGAACGCCGTGGGGGGCGCATCGACAGCCATCAGCTCACGCACCACCGCGGCGGCCCCGTCGAGATCGTGCGGGCAGCTGCGCACCACGGCGGCGAGCCCGAGCTCGGGTGCCAGCTGCTGCACGATCCGCTCGGCCGGCCGGTCGGGGGTGGCCCGGTCGGTCGGCGTCAGCAGGGTGACGCGGGTGTGCCCGGCGGCCGCGAGCATGCGCAGGCCATGGCTGACGCCGGTGTCGTTGTCGAAGACCACCTCGGCGGCGGCCGGAGCCCCGGGCAGCCCGTCGCCCACCGCCACGAGCACCGTGCGATCGGCAACCTCGGCCCAGTGCGGCGCGTTCGGGTCGACCGGCAGCACGATCAGCGCGTCGGCCCGCTGGTCGACCATGCGCTTGGCCAGGGTGGCCTCCCGCACCGGGTCGTTGCCGGCGTCCACCGTGACCGGGTTGCGCCCGGCCCCCAGCAACCCTCGCCCCAGGGCCGCGGCCACCTGCTGCTGCCATCCGTCGGCAAGAGAGCCACAGAGCACACCGATCGTCTCGGTACGCCCGGATGCCAGGGCCCGCGCGATCGGATCGGCCTCGTACCCCAGACGCTTCGCCGCCTCGCGGACGCGGGCCTGGGTCTCCTCGGTGACCTGCAGACCCCGCAGGGCATAACTGACAGCGGCCGGAGACAGCCCCGTCTCCTCGGCGATATCGCGCAGCGTCGGTCGGTGACGCCCCTGAGTCATGCGGTCACCGTAACGAACAGAACCGGCATCTCCCTCTTGAAATGATCAAGGTGAAGCGCTTCAATAGACGTCAGTGAAGCGCTTCACCGCAGGTGAAGCCGGGTCGTCGAAATCACTGACGTCAGATCGGGCGTCGCTCGGTGCCCATGGGGGCGGCACACCGGGGGACGCGCGGGCAACAGCACTTGAAATCGTCCGGGCGGAACGCTTCAATAAGTCTATAGATTTAGTCGAGAATGCAGGTCAGGGCGGGGGCGGTCCGAGAAATGCGGAAAGGTGGTCGATGTGGCGTCGCGTTCGGGCGAGTCGTGCGATGTGCATCAGCACCTGTGGCCACCCACGCTGATCTCCGCGCTCCGCGTTCGCCGGGAACCGCCCTTTCTCCGCGGATGGACCCTGCATCTCCCGGGCGAACCGCCGTACGAGGTGAACCCGGCCGATCACGATGTCGCGGACCGGCTCGAGCTGCAGGGCGATGTCCGGGCCCTGATCTCGCTGTCCAGCCCTCTGGGCCTCGAAGACCTTCCGGCCTCGCAGGCGCAGCCCCTTCTCGACACCTGGCACCAGGGAGCCCGTGAGCTCCCGTCCGGTTTCGGGGCCTGGGCCGCGGTCAGCCGTCACGAGCCCGATCGGTCAGGCCTCGCCGAACTGCTGCACGGCGATTTCGTCGGGCTGCAGGTACCGGCCCCCTGGCTGGCCACCCCCCGGGCCCTCGAGGCCCTGGCACCGGTGCTGAGGGTCTGCGAAGAGGCGGGCAAGCCCGTCCTGGTGCACCCCGGGGCGGTCGCGCAGGCACCGGTCGAGGAACTTCCCGGCTGGTGGCCCGCCGTCGTCGACTACACCGCACAGCTCTCGGCGGCCTGGTGGTCCTGGCACCACGTGGGCCGTGCACTGCTGCCGAAGCTCCGGATCGGTTTCGTCGCCGGGGCCGGGCTGGCCCCTCTGCAGCACGAGCGACTGACCGCCCGGGGCGGACGGATGGGCCGGCTCGATCCCGGTGTGTTCGTCGAGACCTCCAGCTACGGCCCGCAGGCGATCGACGCCCTGGTCCGCGTGCTCGGGATCGACGCGATCGTCCGGGGCAGCGACCGTCCGTACGCCCAGCCCGTCCCCCTTGGCTTCGGCAGCGCCGCCGACCACGCCATCGATGTCAGCAACCCGCAGCGTTTCCTGATCGGAGGTAGGCCATGACCAGCGCCACCGACACCTCGCCAGTACAGGTTCTGAACGACCTTCCCGCGCGCGTCCTCACCCGCCCGGAACTGCGCGACCTGGTCGCGGCCATCGCCGCCGACCCGGCCGCGTGGGAACCGCACGTGGCCTACGACGACGAGCACCGCCACTACGTCTGCCTGCACCGCGACGCGAATGTCGATGTCTGGGTGTTGTGCTGGACCCCGAGCAACGACACCGGCTGGCACGACCACGACGTCTCCTCCGGAGCCGTCGCGGTGGCCCACGGTGAGGTCATCGAGCACAACCTGGTGATCGGCAGCGCCGCCCTGGAGATCCGGGTACCCGCCGGCCAGGCGTTCAGCTTCGGCACCGACCACATCCACCGGATGACCGGCGCCGCCGAGGGCAGCGTCTCCATCCACGCCTACTCCCCTCCCCTGTGGCGGATGGGGCAGTACGCGATCAGCACCACCGGCGTCCTGCGCCGCACCTCGGTGTCCTACGCCGACGAACTGCGCCCGATCGACGAGCCGTTCCCGGACGACCAGGAGCGCCTGCGCGACGCCCAGATCCAGAACTGAACCGCCCCTCACACCCCTTGTTCGTGATCATGCAAAACCTCCCCGACGTTCTAGAACTCTGGCCGCCACAGTTCTAGAACTCCGGGGAGGTTTTGCATGATCACGGAAAGTTTTTGGGGACGCGGGTGGGCACCTGGGGTGCCCGCTCGTCCTCAATGTCAACGGTCCTGTTCGTAGCTCTCGACGAGATCGGCCAGCACGGGCAGGAGTTCCTGGGCGGTGGCGAGGTCGCCGGTGAGGTCGCGGTCGGCCGCGCTGTCACCGAGTGAGGTGCACAGGTCGAGGATCTTGACCCAGCCGGCGGCCGAACCGGTCTTGGTGACGGCCTCCTGCATGCGCAGGGCCCGGACCGCGGCGAGCAACTCGCAGGAAAGGGCCGTGGCGTAGGCATCTCCGGCATTCAGCACCTGAACGGCCGAGCGGGAGGCGAAACTCGCGTGCTCCTCGGTGCCGCGCGACAGGCTCACCGAACCCAGCGAGGCCGGTGAGGCCGCGCTGCGCAGTTCTGCGAAGGCCGACGCGGCCAGGTATTCCAGCATCATCACGCCGGAGGCGCCGGGGGTGCCGTCACCCAGGAACGGGGGCAGACCGGTGGCGGCCGGGTCGACCAGCATGGCCAGCCGGGCCTGGAGCAGAGACGCGGACTGGGCCGCCGAGATGGCCGCACTGTCACAGCCCAGGGCTACCGCCGGAATGTGAAACCCCCCGTGGTGCGCGACGACCGGGGCCGGATCGGGACCGAGCACGGCGGGGCCGGCCAGGATCACCGGGTTCTCGGCCGCGGCGTTCAGGTGCGCGCCGACCACCCGGTCGAGCTGCGCCAGCGTGTCGAGCATCAGGCCGTTCACCTGTGGCAGGCAGCGCATGCCGAACGGGTCCTGGATGCGGGCGGGGTCGTGGACGGGCGCGTCCTGACCGGGCTCGGTGACCAGACCGGTGACCACGCGGCAGACCCGGCGACTGCCCAGGCCCGGTGTCACGCGGGCCACGGCCGGGCCGAAAGCCTCCCAGTTGGCCTGCACCGCAACGCCGGTCAGCGTGGCAACCGCCAGACCGGCGCGGGCCAGGGTCTGCAGGCGGGTGACGGCGAGCGCGGCGTCGGCCAGGGTGGCGGCGTTCGAACTCAGGAAGGGCAGGGCGTCGTGGATGCCGAGCGAGATCGGGCGCAGCGGGTTGGTCAGAGGTGCCTCCCCGAGCAGGCCGAGGGCGGTGGTGGCCATGGCGGTGAGGTCACCGGTGCCGATACCGGCGTGCTCACGGATCGGGGGGAGCGCATCGGCGTTGATCATCGCCTGGAGGCCGTCGATCGCGGCCATCGAGATGCCGCTGCCACCGGCGGCCAGCTGGTTCAGGCGCACGACGAGCATGGCCCGGATCCGGATGTCGCCCCGCACCTGACCGGCGCTGGTGGCGTGACTGCGCAGCAGACCGAGCGTGTAGCGGGCGGCCTCGGTGGCGGGCAGCGCCACCTCCCGGTTGGCGCCGACCCCGGTGGTGCGGCCGTAGACCGGGCGCAGGCCGACGGCCGCGTTCGCGGCCTGGTGCGACGCGGCGGCGCGACGGCGGGCCGTGGGGGTCAGCCGCACCTTGAGCGGGGCGTCGACGCGAGCCACGAGATTGCGGGTGGTGAGAGTGCGGCCGTCGATCGTCATCGCCGGCGGACCGTCCGCCCTGCGCACCCGCGCCGGTGGGGCCGCGTCCGCCGCAGCGGCTGCGGCGGCCCGATCTGCCGGAGTCTGATCCATCGCCACGCCTCGCTTCCGATCCATCTCATGAAGTAACGGCCGCCCCGGCAGGTTTCTGGACGCCTTACCGCTCCATGTCGATGCGACCTTACTTTCCACCAGTCGGCAAGGTGTTTCCATCAAGTGAAAACTTTCCTCCGGCCGCGACGCAACCCTCCTGGTGAGGTAGAAAAGGTCATTCACCAACCAGAGAGGGGCGCCGAAGATGCCCGGCAAGCCCCCTGCCAGCTCTTCCACGCGATCCGTGGAACGCGCGCTGGCTCTGCTGGCGGCCGTCTGCACCGGGGGGCCCGGTCCTCTGGTGGAGCTCGCCCGCCTCGTCGGGCTTCCCGTCAGCACCACACTCCGGCTGCTGCGCACGCTCGAGCAGGACCAGTTCGTCACCCGCGCGGAAAGCGGCGGCTATCGCCCCGGCCCGCGGATGATGCAGTTGGGGGCCCAGGCCCTCTCCCACGAACACCTGGTGCCACTGAGCCGTCCGGCCCTGAACGAGCTGGTCGCGGCCACCGGTGAGTCGGCCTACCTGAGCGTCACCGGGCCCGGCGCAACGGCTCTTTATCTGGCCATGGCCCAGGGCACGCACTCGGTGCGACACGCCGGCTGGGTCGGCCGGGCCTTCCCGCTGGCCGGGAGCGCGGCCGGATCGGTCCTGCTCGGGCGCACCCCGCAGAAGGGCTGGACCAGCATCGCCTCCGGCATCGAGCCCGACGTCACGGCGGTCGCAGCCCCGGTCACCGGCCCCGGTGGGGTGGCCGCCGCCCTGAGCATCGTCGGGCCCACCTACCGGCTGGACGAATCGGCGATCGGCCGATTCGGGCCTCTGCTGACCCATCTGGCTGCCGAACTGGGCGCCCAGCTGGGAGGCGACCCGAACGTCCACTGCTCCGAAAAATCCGGAACAACCGAAGCCATGCCCACTACTGACCCGGCACACCCCGCTGAACCCCGCACGATGCACCGAGAGCAGAGATGAGCGCATGATCAAGTTTGAATCCGTGGTGAAGAAGTACCCGGACGGAACCGTGGCCGTGAACGGGCTCGATCTCGTGGCGCCCTCGGGAAAGATCACGGTGTTCGTCGGCCCTTCCGGCTGCGGCAAGACCACCTCGCTGCGCATGATCAACCGGATGATCGAGCCCACCTCGGGCACGATCTGGCTGGACGACCAGGACACCGGCAAGGTCGACGCGAGCACGCTGCGCCGGGGTATCGGCTATGTGATCCAGCACGCCGGCCTGTTCCCGCACCGCACGATCGTCGACAACGTAGCCACCGTGCCGCTGTTGCTCGGCCGGGACAAGAAGCAGGCGCGCAGCCAGGCGATCGAGCTGATGGAGCGGGTAGGACTGCCCGCGTCGTTCGCGAAGCGTTACCCGGCACAGCTTTCCGGCGGTCAGCAGCAGCGCGTCGGGGTGGCCCGGGCGCTGGCTGCCGACCCGCCCGTGATGCTCATGGACGAGCCGTTCAGCGCCGTCGACCCGGTGGTGCGCGCCGAGCTGCAAGACGAATTCCTGCGCCTGCAGTCGGAACTCGGCAAGACCATCATCTTCGTCACGCACGACATCGACGAGGCCGTGAAGCTCGGTGACCAGGTCGCCGTGCTCAAGGTCGGTGGCACGCTGGCTCAGCTGGCCTCGCCCGCAACCCTGCTGACCGACCCGGTGGACGACTTCGTCGCCGGATTCGTGGGTCGCGACCGTGGTTACCGTGCACTGGGTTTCGAGTCCGGCCGACTCGACCCCGACACCGAGCAGACGGTCAAGCTGGGTGATGACGCAGCGACCGTGGGCCGGATCGCCCGCGACGGCTGGTCGCTCGCGGTCGACGACGCCCGCCGGCCTCTGGGCTGGGTGCGCGCCGCGGCCCTGGCCGAGGGTAAGCAGGTGACCCCGGAGCTGCTGCACCGCGGCGGCACCCTGTCCCCGGTGTCCGGCAGCCTGCGCGCGGCGCTCGACGCGGCGCTCTCATCGCCCTCCGGCCGTGGGGTGCTCGTCGACGACAACGGCGCCCTGGTGGGCACCGTGACGGCGAGCGAGGTGGTGCAGCGCATCGAGTCCCAGCTGGCCGGCCGGCGCAACGGGAGCGACGGATGATCAACTATCTGAAGAACAACCCGGACAACGTCACGTCCTGGTTCTTCACGCACCTGTGGATGTCGGTGCTGCCGGTGGTGATCGGCCTGATCATCGCCCTGCCGATCGGCTGGGTGGCGAGCCGCTACCGCTGGACCTACCCGCCCATCACCAATCTGGCCGGGCTGCTCTACACGATCCCGTCGCTGGCGTTGTTCATCCTGATGCCCTCGATCCTCGGCACGAAGATCCTGTCGCCGATCAACATGGTGGTCGCCCTGACCGTGTACAGCCTGGCGCTGTTGGTGCGGGTGGTCGCGGACGGCCTCAACTCGGTGGCCCCGGACATCCGGGCCGCCGCCACGGCCATGGGCTTCTCCGGCATCGGCCGCTTCCTGCGGGTCGACCTGCCGATCGCGGTACCCGTCATCACGGCCGGCCTGCGGGTGGCCACGGTGTCGAACGTCAGCCTGGTCTCGGTGGGCGCCCTGATCGGCGTGCCCCAGCTCGGCTCGCTCTTCACCGAGGGCTTCAGCCGGTACATCCCCGGGATCACCCTGCTCGGCATCCTGCTGTGCCTGGTGCTGGCGCTGGTTCTGGACGCATTGATCGTTGTGGGCAGTCGCGTGCTGACCCCCTGGCAGCGGGCGGTGGCAAAGCGATGATCAGCAGTGTTTTCAGCTGGCTCCGCGACGATTCGAACTGGTCCGGGCCGGAGGGCATCACCCACCGGCTCGTGCAGCACCTGGAGTACTCGTTCGGCGCCCTGGTGTTCGTCCTGATCATCGGGATCCCGCTGGGGCTCTACATCGGGCACACCGGCAAGGGCGGCGTGGCCATCGCGGGCGTCGCGAACGCACTGCGGGCGCTGCCCACGTTCGGCCTGCTGCTCTACCTGGTCATCGCCTACTCCGGCAACCTGCCCACCGACTGGATCTACCTCGGCCCCGCCCTGTTCGTCCTGGTGGTCCTGGGCGTGCCGGCCGTGCTGTCGAACACCTACGCCGGTGTGCAGAACGTCGACCCGGCCGCGCGCGACGCGGCCCGGGGCATGGGCATGACCGGGATGCAGGTGCTCTGGCGGGTGGAGGTGCCGAACGCACTGCCCCTGATCATCTCCGGCATCCGCAGCTCACTGCTGCAGATCGTCGCCACCGCCACGATCGCCGCCTACGTCACGCTCGGCGGTCTGGGCCGGTTCATGATCGACGGCCTGGCCCAGCGCGACTACGCCCAGATGGCCGGCGGAGCCGTGCTGGTCGGCGTGCTGGCGGTGGCGCTCGACCTGGTGATGGCCGTGATCCAGCGATACGTGGTGTCACGCGGCATCACCGGCCGCTACGCCCTGCCGGCGGCGAACGCCGATGTGGTCGCCGCCGAATCACGTGTTTCCGTTTGACCCCCTAAAGCGGGATCTGCGCGGGGTTGCGGCCCGACTGTTGCCGAGTTGAGACCCACGCGCCTTCACGACCAACCAAGACTGTCGGTGGCCCACGAGATGCTGTTCACCGCGGTCCCACACCATCCCCACAGGAGTGCACTGATGAAACGACGCAGCATGATGTTCGCTACGGCGGCCCTTGTCTCCTCGCTGGCGCTGACCGCGTGCGGCGGGGGCAGCGACCCGCTCGCCACCTCGACCAGCGACAGCGACGCGGGTTCGTCCAGCGACAGCATCACCGTCGGCTCGGCCAACTTCCCGGAGAACGTGCTGCTGGCCGAGATCTACGCCGGCGCCCTCGAGGCGAAGGGCGTGAAGGTCTCCAAGAAGCTCAACATCGGCTCCCGCGAGGCCTACATCCCGGGCCTCGAAGACGGCTCGATCGACCTGCTCCCGGAGTACTCGGGCAACCTGCTCTCGTACCTCGACGACAAGGCCACGGCCGTCAGCTCCGAAGACGTGTACGCCGCCCTGCCCGACGCGCTGCCCGAGGGCCTGACGGTGCTCGAGCAGTCCACGGCCGAGGACAAGGACGTCGTGACGGTCACCAAGGAGACCGCCGCGAAGTACAGCCTGAAGTCGATCGGCGACATGAAGGGCAAGAACCTCGTGCTCGGCGGCCCGCCGGAGTGGAAGACCCGCGCGACCGGCGTGCCCGGCTTCAAGAAGAACTACGGCGTCGAGTTCAAGGAGTTCAAGTCCCTGGACGCCGGTGGCCCGCTCACCGTCGCCGCCCTGAAGAACGGCACGGTCGACGCGGCCGACGTGTTCAGCACCGACCCGACCATCACCGAGAACGGCTGGGTCGCGCTGGAAGACCCGGAGAACCAGTTCGCGGCGCAGAACGTGGTGCCGATCGTGAACAAGGAGAAGGCCAGCGACACGGTGACCACCGCGCTGAACGCCGTCTCGGCCAAGCTCACCACCGAGAACCTCACCTCGATGATGGGCGAGGTCAACCTCGACCAGAAGGACCCGGCCGACGTCGCCAAGGAGTTCCTCTCCAGCAACGGCCTCAGCTAGTCATCTGACGTGGAAGTGCCCGCTCACCGCCAGGCGGTGAGCGGGCACTTCCACGTGAACGACGTGCTCAGCGCGAGCGGGCCTCAGACACGGCCTTCTTCGGCGGCTTGCCGTCGAACTCGTAGGTGCGCAGGTCGATGCGCGTGGCGAAGCCCGCGTCGGACAGTCGCTTGAGCACGACCGGGCAGGTCTTGCACCGCGGCTTGTCCTTGCAGCACTTCTTCTTCGCCTTCTTCACACCCATACCCACGACATTAGGTGAGGCTGACCTAAGTATCCAGCGTCAAGGGCCATGGACATTGTTGGCCCCTCATGCTTCCCAGGTCCGCACTTGATCATTTGCTCCTGATCGTCACTTCTGACCGGCAGGATGGGCGTCGACCTACGGAACGGGAGTGGCATGGACCAGGTACGGGCCTTGTTCGAGCAGCAGGACGTCACCGTGACCCTGGTGGCGCTCCTTCTGCTGCTGGTCGTCGCGATGATGGCGCCCCGGGTCCGTGCCCGGGCGACAGCCCTGAACCTGGCCTTCCTCGTGGTCATGGCCGTGGTGGTGGCAGTGACGGTGCCGCCGGCGCAGGGCTGGGAGCAGCTGAGCGACGCCCCGTTCCTGGTCGAGCGCATCACCGACTGCTTCACCCCCAAGACCTGGTTCACCCTCCAGGGGCTGCAGTACGTGGACGTGTTGCTGTTCGTACTCCCCGGCCTGCTGCTGACCCTCATCAGCCGCCAGCCGATCCTCAGCCTGCTCGCCCTGTCTGCCTTCTCCGCCGGGATCGAGGCCTGGCAGGCCTACTCCGGTGCCGGGGCGTGCCAGGGCAGCGACTGGATCGCCGGCACCCTCGGCGTCATCATCGGCGTGGTCGTGGGCATCACGGTGCTGAATCGGGGCGATCAGCCGGCGTGAGGCGCCCGCCGTGCAACCGGCGCTCCAGCGCCTGGGCGGCCGCGCTCACCGAGCTGACCAACCGCGTCCGTACATCGTCAGCCAGGGTGTCGCTGGGACAGGTGACCGCCACCGCCGCCGCCGGGTACCCGGTGTGGTCGAGCACGGCGACCGCCACCGACGAGAAGCCGGGCGTGACCTCGTCCACCTCCTCCGCGTAACCGGCGCGCCGTACCCCGGTGAGCAGCCGGCGCAGCCGGGTCAGGCCCTGGGGCAGCTCACTACCGGGAAACAGGGCCCTCACCTGGGCTGCGGGCAGGGCCGCGAGCATGGCCCGGCCGCTGGCGGTGCGCTCACTGGGCAGGCGCACGCCGACATCGGTGACCAGGGGCTGGCGTCCGGGGGCGCGTTCCTCGATCAGGTAGAGCACCTCGCGCCCGTGCAGCACTCCCAGGTGGGCCGTGTGACCGACCGCGTCGACCAGCCGGGTCAGGATCAGCCGGGACAGCCGCTGCAACGGCTCCTGCCGGGTGTAGGCCGAGCCGATCTCGAACGCCGCAATGCCCAGCCCATAACGCCGTTCCTCCGGCAGATGGGTCACGAAGCCCTGCTCGATCATGACCGTGAGCAGGTGGTAGACGGTGCTGCGGGGCAGCTCGAGCTCCCGGGCCAGGGCACCGGCGGGCAGCGGGCCGGGAGCCCGGGCGAGCACCCGGAGCACGGCCAGGGCCCGGGCCGCGGCCGGCACCTGTCCCGTGATCATGCCAACTCTCCCCGAATGGTGGACGCGTGTTTCGGCACGGCCTCAGTGTCTCGTATCCGAGACACGATCACCGTGGCGGTCCTGTTACCCGGCGTCGGGCAGCGGTCCAATAAGAGACATGACCTCCTCGATTTCCGGGCCGCGTCCGGTTAAGGCGCCCCACGGCACCACCCTGACCGCCCGCAGCTGGCAGACCGAGGCACCGCTTCGGATGCTGCAGAACAACCTCGACCCGGACGTCGCCGAGCGCCCCGACGACCTGGTCGTCTACGGCGGCACCGGCAAGGCGGCCCGCGACTGGAACAGCTACGACGCGATGGTGCGCACGCTGACCACGCTGCGCGACGACGAGACCATGCTCGTGCAGTCCGGCCGGCCGGTCGGCGTGATGCGCACCCACGAGTGGGCGCCGCGCGTGCTGATCGCCAACTCCAACCTGGTTGGTGACTGGGCCACATGGCCGGAGTTCCGCCGTCTGGAGAAGCTCGGCCTGACCATGTACGGCCAGATGACGGCCGGTTCGTGGATCTACATCGGCACCCAGGGCATCCTCCAGGGCACCTACGAGACCTTCGCCGCGGTGGCGGCGAAGCGGTTCAACGGCACCTTGGCCGGCACGCTCACGCTCACCGGTGGTGCGGGCGGAATGGGTGGTGCACAGCCGCTTTCGGTCACCCTGAACGACGGCGTCTGTCTGATTGTGGACGTTGACGCCTCCCGTTTGCGCCGTCGGGTAGAGACCCGCTACCTGGACGAGATCGCTTCCGACCTCGATGACGCCGTGCAGCGCGTGCTCGCCGCCAAAGCAGCGCGAAAGCCGTTGTCCGTCGGGCTGGTCGGCAACTGCGCCACGGTCTTCCCCGAGCTCCTGCGCCGCGGTGTGGAGATCGACATCGTCACCGACCAGACCTCGGCCCACGACCCGCTGTCGTACCTGCCCGAGGGCGTCGAGCTGGGCGACTGGAAGGACTACGCCGAGGCCAAGCCCGAGGAGTTCACCGACCGGGCCCGCGTCTCGATGGCCAAGCACGTCGAGGCCATGGTGGGCTTCATGGACGCCGGCGCCGAGGTGTTCGACTACGGCAACTCCATCCGTGACGAGGCCCGCCTGGGTGGCTACGAACGCGCCTTCGCCTTCCCGGGATTCGTGCCCGCCTACATCCGGCCGCTGTTCAGCGAGGGCAAGGGGCCGTTCCGCTGGGCCGCGCTGTCCGGGAACCCGCGCGACATCCACGTGACGGACAAGGCCGTCATGGAGCTCTTCCCGGAGAACGACCACCTGCAGAAGTGGATCCGCGCCGCGCAGGACAAGGTCGCCTTCCAGGGACTGCCCGCGCGCATCTGCTGGCTGGGCTACGGCGAGCGGGACAAGGCCGGACTGCGCTTCAACGAGCTGGTCGCCTCCGGCGAGATCAGTGCGCCGCTGGTCATCGGCCGCGACCACCTGGACTCCGGCAGCGTGGCCTCGCCGTACCGCGAGACCGAGGCGATGGCCGACGGCTCCGACGCGATCGCCGACTGGCCGCTACTGAACGCCCTGGTCAACGCCTCGTCCGGGGCCACCTGGGTGTCGATCCACCATGGCGGTGGCGTCGGCATCGGCCGCTCGCTGCACGCCGGTCAGGTCACGGTCGCCGACGGCACGCCGCTGGCCGCGCAGAAGCTCGAGCGGGTGCTCACGAACGATCCGGGCATGGGTGTGATCCGGCACGTGGACGCGGGTTACGACATCGCGGAGCGGGTCGCCGCCGAGCGGGGCGTGCGGGTGCCGATGCGCGAGGGCGACGACGCGTGAACGCTCTCCACACCGGGCGCGGCGCCCTCCACCTCCTTCGTGATCAGGCAAACTTTCGCCGGGGGTGGGGGCATCTCCCGGCCGAGGGCTGGGGGATCGCATGATCACGGCAGAAGGTGGGGGTTTCGCCAGGCGCTGGGCCGAGATCGAACCTGTCGGGCGGGCTGCTTCCGGTGGGTACCGGCGGTTTGCCTGGACGGCCGAGGATGCTCTGCTGCGCGAGTGGTTCGCCGGCGAGACCGCGGCGCTCGGGCTGGATCTCACCGTGGACCGGGCCGGGAACCAGTGGGCGTGGTGGGGAGACCCGGATGCGACGCCAGGCATCGTCACCGGCAGCCACCTGGACTCGGTGCCGGACGGTGGCGCCTTCGACGGACCGCTCGGCGTGGTCAGCGCCCTGGCGGCGGTGGAAGCTCTGAAGGACGAGGGATTCACTCCCGGAAAACCGCTGGGAGTGGTCAATTTTGTGGACGAGGAGGGCGCCCGGTTCGGGGTGGCCTGCGCCGGTTCGCGGCTGATCACCGGGGCGATGTCGGCCGACCGGGCCGCGGGTCTGCGCGATGCCGACGGAACCTCGATCCCCGAGGCCATGCGCAGCGCCGGTCAGGACCCCCGGCATCTGGGCCGCGACGACGAGACGCTGCAACGCATCGGCACCTTCGTCGAACTGCATGTGGAGCAGGGCCGGGCGCTGGCCACGCCGGAGTACGGGGACGCGCCCATCGGTGTGGGTACGGCGATCTGGCCGCACGGGCGCTGGCGTTTCGACTTCGCGGGCGAGGCCAACCACGCCGGTACGACACGGCTGGCCGATCGGCACGACCCGATGCTCGGCTACGCCTCGACCGTGCTGGCGGCCCGGGAGTTCGCGGGGGCCCACGATGCCGTCGCGACCTTCGGCAAGCTGCTGGTCGAGCCCAACGGTGTGAACGCCATTCCCTCGCTGGTGCGGGCCTGGCTCGATGCCCGGGCCCCTTCGGAGAGCAGCGTGCAGGGCGTGCTGCGTGACCTCACCGCCGCGGCCCGGGACCTCGGGGCGACGGTCACCGAGGAATCATGGACGGGCAACACGGCTTTCGATACGTCACTGGCCGACCGCCTGAGCCAGATCCTGGGCGGTGCGCCCCTGCTGGGCACCGGCGCCGGGCACGACGCCGGCATCCTGGCCACGGCGGGCGTCAGCACCGGCATGCTGTTCGTCCGCAACCCGACCGGGATCTCGCACTCCCCGGCGGAGTTCGCGCAGGAGGCCGACTGTGTCGCAGGGGTCGAGGCACTGACCACCGTGCTGCGGGAGCTGGCCTCGTGACCTCCTACTGGGCCCCCCACGCCTGGCTTCCCTCCGGAATTGCCGACGATGTGCAGATTTCCGTCACCGACGGCCTGATCACCTCGATCCGCGCGGGAGCCCAGCCGCAGCCGACCGACCGCAGGCTCCCGGGCGTCCTCCTACCCGGTCTGGCCAATGCCCACTCGCACGCCTTCCACCGGGCGCTGCGGGGTCGCACCCACGCCGACGGTGGGTCGTTCTGGACCTGGCGCACGGTGATGTACGACATCGCGAGCCGGCTCAACCCGGACTCCTACCTCGCCCTGGCCCGGGCGGTCTACGCGGAGATGGCGCTGGCCGGTATCACCACCGTGGGCGAGTTCCACTACCTGCACCACGATCGCGACGGCCGGCCGTACGCCGATCCGAACGCCATGGGCGAGGCCCTGCGCCAGGCCGCGAACGAGGCCGGGATCCGCCTGACTCTGCTCGACACCTGCTACCTGGCAGGCGGTCTCACCGCCGACGGGTACACGCCGCTGGACGGGGTGCAACGGCGGTTCGGCGACGGGACGGCGGACGCGTGGGCCTCCCGGGTGTCCGGCCTCACGTCCTCCGGGGGTCTGCGGGTCGGCGCGGCGATTCACTCGGTGCGCGCGGTGCCTGCCGACCAGCTGGGCTCCGTGGCCGTATTCACCCGCCAGGAAAACCTTCCGTTGCATGTGCACCTCTCCGAGCAGCCGGCCGAGAACGAGGCCTGCCGGGCCCACCACGGTATGACGCCCACCGCGTTACTGAAGCGGGCCGGTGTTCTGGGGCCACGGACGTCCCTGGTTCACGCCACCCACCTGACCGCCACCGACATCACCGATCTGAGCGGCACGTACGCCTGTTTCTGCCCCACCACCGAACGCGACCTGGCCGACGGGATCGGCCCGGCGCGGGCCCTGGCCGACGCGGGGGCGACGCTCACGCTGGGCAGCGACCAGCACGCCGTGATCGACCTGTTCGAGGAGGCGCGCGGTCTGGAGATGCACGAACGGCTCGCCACCCGGGCCCGTGGCCGCTTCTCCCCCGCCGAGCTGCTCTCCGCGCTGACCGGTGACGGGCACCGCAGCCTGGGCTGGCCGGAACTGGGCCGCCTCGAGACCGGCGTCCCCGCCGACCTGATCGCCGTGCGCCTGGACTCGGTGCGCACGGCCGGGACGCGGCCGGAGCAGGTGGCCCTGAGCGCCACCGCGCCCGACGTGGACACGGTGATCGTGGGCGGCGAGGTCGTGGTCAGCGCCGGCCGGCACCGGCTCGGCGACGTCGGGGTGCTCCTGCAGACAGCCCTCGCAACACTTTCGGACTGAAGGGAAGATCCGTGAGCCACCTGGTCACCGGAATCGGCCAGCTCGTCACCAACGACCCCGCGATCGGCGACGGTTCGGAGCTGGGCCTGCTCGAGAACGCCGCTCTCGTGATCGAGAACTCCTCGATCGCCTGGGTCGGGAACGCCGCGCAGGCTCCGGCGGCGGACCAGGTGACCGACCTGGCCGGGCGCACCGTCATACCTGGTTTCGTCGATTCCCACTCCCACCTCGTCTTCGCCGGCGACCGCGCGGGTGAGTTCGCCGCCCGGATGACGGGTGAGCCGTACACCGGCGGGGGTATCGCGACCACGATGGCCGCGACCCGTGCGGCGAGCGACGAAGAGCTGCTCACGCATGTCACCTCCCTGCTGGCGGAAATGCGTTCCCAGGGCACCACGACGGTCGAGATCAAGAGCGGTTACGGGCTCGACGTCGAGCAGGAGGCGCGGGCCCTGCGCATCGCCGCGCAGGTGACCAGTGAGGTGACCTACTTGGGTGCGCACGTCGTCCCCCCGGTGATGCGGGACCGGCGGGACGACTACGTGCGGCTGGTGGCCGGCGAGATGCTCGAGGCGTGCGCCCCGCACGCCCGCTGGGCCGACGTGTTCTGCGAACCGGCGAGTGCCTACGCGTTCGACGGCGACGAGACCCGGACGGTGCTGAAGGCCTGCGCCGCGGCGGGTCTGGAGCTGCGGGTGCACGGCAACCAGCTCTCCGAGGGGCCGGGTGCGCAGATCGCGGTGGAGCTGGACGCCGCGAGCGTGGACCACTGCACGCACCTGACGGATGACGACGTGGCCGCGCTGGGGGCGGCCGGGCGGCGGATCGACCAGGAGAACCCGGTCGCCGGAACGGTCGCCACGCTCTTGCCGGGGGTCGAGTTCTCCACCCGCTCGCCCTACCCGGACGCGCGGCGCCTGCTGGACGCCGGGGCCGTGGTCGCGCTGGCCAGTGACTGCAACCCGGGCAGCTGCTTCACCTCGTCCATGCCGCTGGTGATGGCGCTGGCCGTGCGGGAGATGAACATGAGCCCGGCCCAGGCGCTCTGGGCCGCCACCCGGGGCGGGGCGATCGCCCTACGACGGAGCGACATCGGCCGGATCCGGGTGGGCGCCCGGGCGGACCTGGCCGTGATCGATGCGCCGTCGTACGTGCACCTGGCCTACCGGCCGGGGGTGCCCCTGGCCCGGGCCTTTCAGTCGTAGGCCTCGTTCAGCCGCTGGAAGAGGACCGAGTCCGACCAGGTCCCGTTGATCTTCAGGAACTTCGGGGCCATCCCGATGCGCTCGAACCCGTTCTTCTCCAGCACCCGCTGCGACCGCACGTTGTTCACCAGCGTGCTGGCCGCGAGCCGGTGCAGGCCCAGGGTGTCGAAGGCGATCCGCACCACGCCGGCGACGGCGGCCGTGGCCACTCCCCGGCCGCCCGCCGACTCGGCCACCCAGTAACCGATGTCGCCGGACTGCAGGGCGCCCCGGATGATGTTGTTGATGTTGATCCGCCCCACCACCTCACCCTTCTCGATGATGGTGCAGGGCAGCAGGATCCCGCCCGAGTAGAGGAGGAGGGCATCGTCGAGCATCCGGCGCTGGCCCTCGACGCTGAAGTACTCCTCGCCCCGGATGGGCTCCCACGGCTGCAGGAAGTCCCGGTTCTCCGCGACGACCCGGGCGAACGGCTCGGCGTCTTCCTCACGCACGATCCGGACCGTCACTCCGCTGGTACCAGGTGAACTCACGGGGGTCAGGGTACGACGCCGCGGCCGTCGCTATCCGGCCGCCCCGAGGGAGACGATCTGCCCCGTAGCTGCACTGCGGCGGGCCGCGTCGAGCACCTCCATCGAGGCGATGGCGTCGCGCGGGTCGACCGGGACCTCGCCCTCGCCCCGCACCGCGGCGGCGAAGGCCGGGTAGTAGGTGTCCCAGCTCCCGCGCTCGGTCGGGACCGGGGTGCCGTCGTCACCTCGGTAGATCTTGCCCCAGTCGCTCTCCGGCTCCACGCCCCAGTCGGCGGCGGCGGTCGCCGGGTTGAGGCCCTTGAGCAGCAGCGCCTCCTGGCCCTCCATCGGCGCCTCCAGCACGAACGAGCCGGTCGAGCCGCTGACCCGGTAGCGCGGGCCCGGGGCGCCCTCCAGCCAGTTGCCGATCAGGTGGGAGATCACGCCGTTGGTGTGCGTGATCGCGACGAAGACCCGGGACTCCAGCTCGTCCGGGCCGGTCGCGTCCAGCTCGGCGTAGACCGAGTCCGCGGGGCCGAAGAGGTACAGCGCCTGGTCGACGAGGTGACTGCCGAAGTCGAGCAGGATGCCGCCACCGGCCGCCGGGGGCTTGCCGGTCGGGTCGAAGCGCTCGAACCGGGACTCGAACCGGAACACGGTGCCCAGCCCACCGGCCTCGACCAGCTTCTTGACCGTGAGCAGGTCGGCGTCCCACCGGCGGTTCTGGTAGACCGACAACACCACACCGGCCTGCTCCGCAGCCTCGACGGCGCCGCGGGCGGCGGCGGCGTCGAGAGCGAAGGGCTTGTCCGAGACCACGGCCAGACCCAGCCCGACGGCCTCGTGCACCAGGGGGATGTGGGTGGCCGCCGGGGTCGAGATGGCCACCGCCTGCGCACCGGCCGCCTTCAGCTCGGCCAGCGACCCGAAGGTGGGTACGCCCGGGTGGAGCTGCGCGACCTCCGCCTGGCGTTCCGGTGACCGGGTGACCACACCGGCGAACTCCACGCCCGGCGCGGCGGCGATCAGGGGGGCGTGGAAATACTTCCCGCCGAAGCCGAAACCGACCAGACCGATCTTTACGTCATCCGTCACGGGTCGATCGTATGCAGCCGGGCCCGGACCTGCCGGGCGGGGCTCGATCCGTGGGCCGGGTCCGTCGATTTTCCGGGGAGGCCGGCCCCCGACCCGTGGGCAGAGGGTGCGCGACGTGTACACCTCGTACACCGGGTACCGGATGTACCAGGTGTACACCTCGCCGGAGGCCGGTCGGGGCTCGCTTCGGCTGGTGGTGAACAGCGGAAGGGACGAGTGCGGGTGGACGTTGGTGGGGAGGTCTCCGGAACACTCCGGCGCGCGAATTGTCGGGGGTGCCGGGTACGGTCGCCCCGACGGTTCATCCGGCATCCGTCAGATCGGAGAGGGGCGGCGTGAGCAGCAACGAACGATCTGCGGGTCCGGGCAGCCGGGGCAGCCGGGGTATGCCGGGCGGGGGTGTGCGGGGGCAGGGCCATGCCGGGCGTCATCCGGGGGCCACCGTGTCCGAGGCCGCCGCCGGGCTGCGCGCGGCCGCGGCCGACCGGCCGTTGCTGCGCCGCGTGGTGGCCCTGTTCCGGCCCTACCGCCGCCGGGTGCTGATGGTGGCCGGGCTGATCCTGCTCACGGCCGGGCTCGGGGTGGCCAACCCGCTGCTGATCCGCGAGGTCTTCGACAAGGCGCTGTTCGTCTCCGGCGGCCCCGACGTGTCCCTGCTGGTCATTCTGTGCGCGATCATGGTCGCCATTCCCGCCGGGTCCAGTGTCCTGGGCGTCGTGCAGGCCTACCAGACCAACTACGTCGGCCAGCAGATCATGCGCGATCTGCGTGGAAATCTGTTCACCCACTTGCAAAGTCTGTCGCTGCGGTTCTTCACCGGCACCCGCACCGGCGAGATCCAGAGCCGTCTGCAGAACGACGTCGGTGGCCTGCAGACCGTCATCACCGACACCGCGAGCACACTGCTCAGCAACAGCGTCATCCTGATCTCCACCCTGATCGCGATGTTCGTGCTGTCCTGGCAGCTCACCCTGCTGTCGCTGGTGATGATGCCGCTCTTCATCTGGCTGACCGGCCGGGTCGGTCGCATCCGCCGTCAGATCACCGGTGAGACGCAGTCCGCCCTGGCCGAGATGAGCGCCATCACGCAGGAGTCGCTGTCGGTCTCCGGGGTGCTGTTGTCGAAGGTTTTCGGCCGGCAGGACCGCGACGCCGACCGCTACCACCGGCAGAACGAGAAGCTGGCCGCCCTTCAGGTGCGGCAGCAGATCGTGGGCCGGGCGTTCTTCGCGGTGGTGTCCACGTTCTTCTCGATCACCCCGGTGCTGGTCTATCTGGTGGCCGGGCTGCAGCTGTCCGGCGGCAGCGGCCCGAGCGCCGGCACGATCATCGCCTTCACCACGCTGCAGTCGCGGTTGTTCATGCCGATCGGCCAGGTGCTGCAGACGAGCACCGAGGTGTCGAGCAGCCTGGCCCTGTTCGCCCGGGTCTTCGGCTACCTCGACCTACGTCCCGAGATCGTCGAGCCCGACTCACCCACCCGCCTGGATCCCGAGCGGCTCCGCGGCGAGATCCACCTGGACGATGTCTGGTTCAGTTACGGGGTGGGCGAGGGTTCCACAGAACTCCCTGACGACGAGACACCGGGCGAGCACTCAGATGAGGCCTCGGGCGGGCGGCGCTGGGCGTTACGAGGACTCGACCTCACGGTGCAGCCGGGGCAACTGGCCGCGATCGTCGGCGCCAGCGGGGCGGGCAAGACCACCCTGAGCTATCTGATCCCCCGGCTGTACGACGTCACGTCCGGGGCGGTGCGGCTCGATGGCCACGACGTGCGCACCCTGTCGCTGGAGTCGCTGGCCGGGGCGATCGGTATGGTCACGCAGGAGACGTACCTGTTCCACGCCACGGTGCGCGACAACCTGGCCTACGCCCGGCCCGAGGCCACGCACGACGAGGTGGTCGCGGCGGCCCAGGCGGCGTTCATCCACGAGCGCATCCTCGAGCTGGAGAACGGCTACGACACGGTGGTGGGCGAGCGGGGATACCGGCTGTCGGGCGGCGAGAAACAGCGGCTGGCCATTGCCCGGGTGCTGCTGAAAGATCCGCGGGTGCTGGTGCTCGACGAGGCCACGAGCGCGCTCGACACGCTGAGCGAGCGCCGGGTGCAGGCCGCCCTGGAACCCCTGATGACCGGCCGCACCACCATCGCGATCGCCCACCGGCTGAGCACGATCCGCTCGGCCGACGTCATCTTCGTGATGGACGCCGGTCGCGTGGTCGAGAAGGGCACCCACGAAAGCCTTCTGGAGCTCGACGGCGCCTACGCTCGACTGTACGAGCAGCAGTTCGGCGGCGGCCTGGTCGAGGCCCGCACCGCCGACGGCTTCCAGCTCACCGACGGCCGGGTACTCGAGACCGGCAGCGCGACAGCCGATTCCGGAGTCTGAGGCCGGGCCTCTCCCGCGCGCGGGGCCGGAGACATCCCCGGCGCGCGAACTGCTCTCCCCCGGATCCATGACCGGATGACTTCCCGGCACCCTGACCGCACTGAAGTCATCCGATCATGACTCACGTTCCCCCGGCGAACGCCGCCTCCTTGATCACCGGGGAGATATTGCCTGATCACGAACAGGTCGGCGGCCGTCAGTCCAGGAGCCGGGCCTGGACCCACTCGTGGAACTCGGCGATGTGGTGCTCGCTCGGCACGAGCACCCCGCCGGCCCGGTAGGCCCGGCTGGACATGCCGGGCTGGGTGACCTCGCAGGCCTCGAAGTCCTGGCGGTTGACGCGGTCGAAGAGCTCCACCGAGCGGGTCAGGTCGGCACCGGACTCGACGACGCCAGGCAGGTAGAGCCAGTCACACTCGACGATGGTGCGGTCGACGGTCACCGGGTACATGCGGTGGAAGATGACGTGGTCGGGCACCAGGTTGATGAAGACCTGCGGGCGCACCGTGATGGCATAGTAGCGACGGTCGTGGTCCTCGTCGACACCCGGGATGCGCTCGTGCCCGCCGGCCCCGTCGATGGTGAAGGCCTGCGCGTCGTCCCGGAACTCGGCCCCGTGACCGACGAAGGCCTGGGCTGCGTACCCACCGGCGAACTCGGGCAGCATCTCGGTGAGCTCGGGGTGGATCGTGGCGCAGTGGTAGCACTCCATGAAGTTCTCGATGATGAGCTTCCAGTTGGCCTTCACGTCGTAGGTGATGCGCTTGCCCACGGCCAGTTCGTCCACCTGCCAGCCGCCGATCACCCCTTCGCCGCCCAGCCTCTCGTCAGCCGCGGCGATGACGTCGGTCTCGAACGACGGCGGCTCGTCGGCCAGGCAGACCCAGACGTAGCCGAGCCATTCGCGCAGCGCGACGTTGATCAGGCCGTACTCGCCACGGTCGATGTCCTGCATCTTGGTCAGGTTGGGGGCGGCGACGAGCTTGCCGTCCAGGCCGTAGGTCCAGGCGTGGTACATGCACTGGATGTTGCGGCGCAGCTGCCCTTCTTCCTCGGTGCAGAGCTTGGCCCCGCGGTGACGGCAGACGTTGAGGAAGGCCCGCAACTGCTTGTCGCGACCCCGGACGATGACGACGTTCTCGCGGCCGACCTGCTTGGTGACGAACTTGCCGGTCTCGGCCAGATCGCTGGAGCGCGCGGCCGCGAACCACATCCGCTCGAAAATCTTCTCCTGCTCCTGGGCGAACACGCCCGGGTCTGCGTAGATACTTCCCGGCAGGGTCGCCACGAGGCTCGGCGGCAAACTGACACTGGTCATGTCGAGCTCCTATCAACGATTTCCGCGCAGAGTCCGCCGAAATGTCATGACCGACAGGCGGAATGGTGGCATTGAACATTATCGCGGGAGTTTGTTTCCCCGCGATCACACCGCAGTACGCAACGGGTGACTACGAAAGCCGCTTGGCCAGTTCTCTTCTCCAGCGCCCGAACACCTTGGGCCGACCCACGCCGAACACCCCGACCGGCTCACCCTCACGCCGGTAGACGACCGTGAAGGCGGGATCGGTCAGATCCTCGAGATCACCGTCCACCACCTCCGCCTCGTCACCCGGCTGATGGTGACCGGCGAACTGGAAGTGCTGGCCGTACTGCTCGGACCAGACATAGGGCACCCTCATCGCCGGAGCCACGACCGGCGCCGGAGCACCGATCAGGACCGCCACGGCCTGCGTCGGGTGCTGCGCGGCATGGGTCCAGTGCTCCTGGCGGGTCACGCGGCCGGCGAAGGGGTGGTGCGTGGCGGTGCAGTCGCCGGTCGCGACGACTCCGGGAAGGGCGGTGCGACCGTCTTCTTCGGTCAGAACGCCTCCGGCGAGATCTCCATCGGGCCCGGTCAGCCCCGACCCCGCCAGCCACTCGGTGTTCGGGACCGAACCGATCCCGACGACCACGACGTCCGCCATCAGTGATCGCCCGTCGGCCAGCGACACGCCGGCGACCCGACCCGATTCGCCGGTCAGACCGGAGACACCGACACCCGTCAGAACTTTCACGCCGTGCGCCTCGTGAATGCGAGCCATCGCGGCCCCCGCGGCATCACCGAGCGGCCCGGCCAGCAAGGCGGGGGCCATCTCGACCACCGTCGTATCGATCCCGAGCATGACTGCGGTGGAGGCAATCTCGGCCCCGATGAAGCCGCCTCCGACGATCACCAGACGAGCCCCGGGAACCAGCTCGGCCTTCAGGGCCAGGGCATCGTCGAGGGTGCGCAGTGTGTGCACCCCCGCCAGCACCTGACCGGGAAGCTTCCGCGCCCGCGCCCCGGTGGCGATCACCACCCCGTCGGCGCGCACACCTTCACCGTGCTCGAGGTCGACCACCCAGCCCGAACCCTCGGGGCTCAGACCGACAGCCTGCTCCCCGAGACGCCAGTCCAGGTCGAGCCCGGCGTCGGTGGGCAGGCCCAGCGCGATCTTCGCCGGGTCCCACTCCCCGGCCAGGAAGGCCTTGGACAGGGGCGGACGGTCGTACGGGTCGTGCTTCTCGTCACCGATCAGCACGATCCGGCCGGTGAAGCCGAGTTCCCGCAGCGCCCGCGCCGAGGACAGCCCGGCCAGGCCGGTCCCGACCACCGCCACCACCTGCATGGTGCTCGCGGTCTGCTCCGTCGTCATCAATCCTGCTCCTGCTCGCGTCCGGCCTAGGCGACCTGTGCGGTGGCCTGGGACAGCGCCACGTGCACATCGCCGTTCTCGATCACCACGGTGTGCGTGCGCACCGGAACCCGGGCCGGTGGCCCACTGGGTTGCCCCGTACGCAGATCGAAGCAGGTGGCGTGCAGCGGGCACTCGACCGCACAGTCATCCTCCTCGACATAACCTTCGGCGAGCGAGGCATCCTGGTGTGAGCAGGTGTCGTCGATGGCGTAGTAGTTGCCACCCACGTTGAACACCGCTACCGGGACGCCGTCCGGACCACTCTCGACCCGGACCGCTTCACCCTCGGGGATCTCCTCGACCGCACAGACCCGAATCACGGCACGCCTCATCTCAAGACGGAAGGACTGAAGGAAGTACTCGCTGCATTTGTTGCGCCTTGCACAACGCGAAGTGCGATATGCAACAGCGTGCGGCCCACGGATACCGCGCGTCAAGACATAACGGGGTTACTGGTGGGGAGCTATGGTTTCGTTCATGGGGGAGACGACCCGCGCCGGAGGCGACGCCTCACAGGTGCAGTCTGTCGACCGGGCGCTGATGGTGCTCGATCTACTGGCCAGAAGAGGCGAGCTGGGCGTGACCGAGCTGGCCGCCGAACTCGCCGTGCACAAGTCCACGGCGTTCCGCCTGGTGACCGCCCTGGAGCGCCGCGACCTGGTGCAACAGATCGGCGACCGCGGCAAATACCGCCTTGGCCTGGGCATTCTTCGCCTGGCCTCGGCCACGACCGGCCAGCTCGAGGTCAGCCGAGAAGGGCGTGACGTCTGCGAGCGGCTGGCCCACGAGCTCGGTGAGACCGTCAACATCGCGATCATGGACGACACGTCGGCCGTCAACGTGCTGCAGGAGTACGGCGACGCCTCGGTGATGACCCGCAACTGGATCGGGCGGCGCACCCCGCTGCACGCCACGTCGAGCGGGAAGGTGCTGCTGGCCTTCTGCGACGAGGCCGTGCGCAAGCGCACGCTGACGAGAGATCTGGAACACCTCACCCCGAACACCTTCAGCAACCCCGACGAGCTCCTCAGTCAGCTGCACGAGGTGGCCGAGAAGGGCTGGGCCTCGACGAACGAGGAGCTGGAGATCGGCCTCACCGCGGTCGCCGCACCCGTGCGGGACGGCGGCGGACGGGTGATCGCGGCCGTCAGTGCTTCCGGCCCCTCGTTCCGTCTGACCCCGGACCGGTTCGAGGCGGTGGCCGGGAGACTGATCAGTGGCGCGGACGAGATCAGTTCACGACTCGGGTATTACGGCGACTGAAAAAGTCACGGGGATGTTCGCCGCCCGCCATCCGGCTGAAATACATCGGTGCACCGCCCCCTTCGGAGCGGTGCACCGATGAATGTTTCTCCGTCCTCTCAGTCTTCTCAGTAAGCGGCCTGGGCGCCGAATCCGCCCTCCAGGCCCTTCGGGTTCGGGCCGTAGGCATTGCTGCCCGCCTCGCTGTCCAGCAGCGTGAAGACGAACAGCACCAGGCCGCCCACGAACGGCACGAAGACGATGAGGTACCAGAAGCCCGAGCGGCCGGTGTCGTGCAGGCGGCGCACCGTCACCGCGATACCGGGCAGGAGCAGCGCCACGAAAGCGATGTACGTGACGATCTGGAACCCGATGACCGCGTCAATGATGGCCGCGACCACGGTGACGATGACGGCGAAGAGCGTCCAGAACCAGTACTCCGAACGCCGGGCCCGGCCGCTGAAGTCCACATACTTCTTGGTGAGCACAGTTCTGACGGCGTCTTGGAACGACACTTGGCAACTCCTGAGTCGGAAGGGGCGCGCGTGGACGAGATCAGCGCTGACGATGATCATCAGTCCTGTTGATCGGCAAGATTATGGTTTGTCCGGAACGTCGCAAGTCGGAATTTGGGGAAAAACCGAGGCGCCGTTCTCCAGGAGGAGAGCGGCGCCTCGGTGTGTCGGCGTTGGGGGACGCGGCCGGCGGCGCCCCCCACCTTCATCGTGATCATGCAAAGTGTCCCCAGCGTTCTAGAACACCGCCATTGACAGTTCTAGAACTCCGGGGACATTTTGCATGATCACGGAGGAAATGGTGCTCGGCCGGAGGGCGCCGCGATCACATCGGTTCGGGCGGAGCTCAGCCCTGGCCGTAGCCCTGCTGATCCGAGGGGTTCTGCTGGCCGTAGCCGGGCTGCTGGCCGTAGCCGGGCTGCTGGCCGTAGCCGGGCTGCTGGCCGTAACCGGGCTGCTGGCCGTAACCGGGCTGCTGGCCGTAACCCTGCTGCCCGTACTGCTGCCCCGGCCCCTGCTGGTCGTACTGCGGCTGGCCGTAGCCCTGCTGGTTGTGCCCCTGCTGCCCGTAGCCCTGCCCGCCGAAGCCCCCGTCGACGCCCTTCGGGTTGGGGCCGTACTGGTTGGCACCGGGCTGGCTGTCGAGCACCGTGAAGACCAGCATTACCAGAGGACCGATGAACGGGACGGCCGAGATCAGGAACCACCAGCCGGAACGGCCGGTGTCGTGCAGGCGCCGGACGGTCACCGCCAGGTTCGGGATGATGAAACCGAAGATCATCGCCAGGTAGATCAGGCCGAACAGCGCATTGCCGGCGCTTTCCGGAAGGATCGCGTAGAGAATTCCGGCGACGATCAGGGCCGCGATGAAGCCGATCGTGTAGGCGAGGTACCACCACCAGTACTCCGACCGCCGGGCCCGGCCTGCGAAGGTGGCGTACTTCTGGGTCAGAACCGTTCTCACGGCTTCCTGAATCGACACGCGGTTTCTCCATGATCTCAGTGTCAAGGGATGGTGCTGGTGGTCAGGGTCGCGCGAACCTAGCAGCCCTTTGACCAGCACCAACACCCCGACGTCAACCGATGGAGCAGCGTTGCAGCACGGCGCGTGAATTCGTGATCAGCTGGAGAACCAGTGCTGGGCGGCCGGCTCGGTGTTCTCGTACACGTGCTTGGCCTCGCGGTACTCCGCGAGCCCGGAGGGGCCCAGCTCACGCCCGGTGCCGGACAGCTTGAAACCGCCCCACTCGGCCTGTGGCAGGTACGGGCCGAAGTCGTTGATCCAGATCGTGCCGTGCCGCAGCCGACCGGCCACGCGGTGCGCCTTACCCCGGTCCGACGTCCAGACGCCACCGGCGAGCCCGTACCGGGTGTCGTTGCCCAGGTGAACCGCCTCGTCCTCACCGCTGAAGCGCTCGACGGTCACGATGGGCCCGAACGTCTCTTCCTGAACGATCCGCATCGCACCCGTGCAGTTGACGAATACCGTTGGCCGGTAGAAATACCCCGCCTGGTCATCGGCGAGCCGGGTGCCGCCGGTGAGCAGCTTGGCGCCCTCCTCCAGACCGACCCGCACGTGGTCCTCCACCTTGGCCAGATGCTGGGCGGAGACCAGCGGCGGCATCTGCGTCGCTTCGGAGAGACCGTCACCGATGCGGATCAGCTCGGCCCGGCGCACCAGCTCGGCGACGAAGTCGTCGTGGATGCCGTCTTCGAGGATCAGCCGGGTACCGGCCGAGCAGACCTGCCCGGCGTGCAGGAAGACGCCGGTCAGGGCGGCGTCGAGGGCGGCCTCCAGGTCGGCGTCGGCGAAGACGATGTGCGGGTTCTTACCCCCCAGCTCAAGGGCAACCTTCTTCACCGTGTCCGCCGCCGTGCGCATGATCGAGCGCCCCGTGCTCAGCCCACCGGTGAACGAGACCAGGTCGACGTCTTCGCTCTCGACGAGACCCGCGCCCGCCACCGCACCCGACCCGAGCAGCAGGTTCACCACCCCCGCAGGCACCCCCGCGTCTTCCAGCAAACCCACCAGTACGATCGTGGTGAGCGGCGTGACCTCGCTGGGTTTGAGCACGGCGGTGCAGCCGGCCGCGAGAGCGGGGGCAATCTTCCAGGAGATCTGCAGCAGCGGATAGTTCCACGGACCGATCAGCGCGCAGACCCCGACCGGCTCGTACACGACCCGGCTGATGACGGTGGGGTTGCCGGCATCGACCAGCCGACCCGGATCGCCGAGGGCCAGGGCTGCGTAGTAACGAAACACAGATGTCACGTCATCGACATCTATCTCGCTCTCGCGCAAGGTTTTTCCGGTGTCGAGCGTCTCGATGCGGGCGATCTGGGCCCGGTTGGCCTGCAGCAGGTCGGCGACTCTCCCGAGAATCGCACTGCGTTCGGCCTGTGAGGTCGAGCTCCACTCCCCCGCGTCGAAGGCCGCCCGGGCGGCGGCGACGGCCGCCTCCACATCGGCGGCCGAGGCCTCGTCCACCTGGCAGATCTCGCTGGCATCAGCGGGATTCAGCACCACGCGATGTTCGGACGCGGAGCGCCACCGCCCACCGATGTAGAGCGTGCCGGGCACCGTGGGCGTGCCGTCGAGGGAGACTGCGAGCTGAGTAGCCGCGGATGACATCTAGACCCCTCACCAATCGTGATGATTCACTGTGGCCGTTGCATTGTCTGGAACGCAGTGCGTATGACGCAACGATGGTAGGCGGTTTGACCGCCCCGGTCATCAGGAGGTCAGGCATGGTCGAGCGGTACGACTACGTCATCGTCGGCGGTGGTTCCGCCGGGTGTGTGCTGGCGAACCGGCTGAGTGAAGACCCTTCCACCAGCGTGCTGGTGCTGGAGGCCGGCAGATCGGACTTCGCCTGGGACCTGCTGATCCACATGCCCGCAGCCCTGACCATGGTGATCGGGAATCCGCTGTACGACTGGCGGTACAAGAGCGAACCGGAACCCTTCATGCACGGGCGGCGCGTGTCGCACGGCCGGGGGAAGGTGCTCGGTGGCTCGTCGAGCATCAACGGCATGATCTTCCAGCGCGGCAACCCCCTGGACTTCGACCGGTGGGGCGCGGACCCGGGCATGCAGTCCTGGGATTATGCGCATTGTCTACCGTATTTCAAGAAAATGGAGAACTGCCTGGCCGGCGCGGACGAGTGGCGCGGCGGTGACGGCCCCCTGGAACTGGAGCGCGGCCCGGCCACCAACCCCCTGTTCTCGGCGTTCTTCGAGGCCGTGCAGCAGGCCGGCCACCCGCTCACCGACGACGTGAACGGCTACCAGCAAGAGGGTTTCCACGAGTTCGACCGCACGATCCGGAACGGCCGACGGCTGTCCGCCTCCCGCGCCTATCTGCACCCCGTTCGGAAGATCCGCAAAAACCTTACGGTGAGAACGCTTTCACTGGTCCACCGGGTGATCTTCAAGGACGGACGCGCGGTCGGGGTGGAGTACACGCGCTCCCTCCCGTTCGGCGGGCCCCTGGGCCGGGTCGGATCGGGCGTGAAGCGGGTGGAGGCCGGTGAGGTCGTCCTGGCCGGCGGTGCGATCAACACCCCGCAGCTGCTGCAGCTGTCCGGCATCGGGAACGCCGCCGAACTGGGCAAGCTCGGCATCGACGTGGTCGCCGACCTGCCCGGGGTGGGGGAGAACCTGCAGGACCACCTCGAGGTCTACGTCCAGCACGCCTGCAAGCAGCCGGTGTCACTGAACCCCTCCCTCAAGCTGTGGCGCCGGCCGGCGATCGGCCTGGAGTGGCTGCTGCGCAAGACCGGGCCGGCTTCCACCAACCATTTCGAGGGCGGCGGGTTCGCCCGGAGCAACGACGACGTCAGCTACCCCAACCTGATGTTCCACTTCCTGCCGGTGGCCGTGCGCTACGACGGCAGCTCCCCGGCCGCCGACCACGGCTACCAGGTGCACATCGGCCCGATGTACTCCGACGCCCGGGGCAGCGTGAGGATCACCAGCGCCGATCCGCGCCAGGCCCCCGCCATGACCTTCAACTATCTCTCCACCGATCAGGACCGGCGGGAATGGGTGGAGGCGATCCACGTGGCCCGCGAGATCCTCGCCCAGCCGGCCTTCGCCGACTTCAGCGACGGGGAGCTCTCCCCCGGCCCCGACGTGAGCACCGACGAGGAGATCCTGGACTGGGTCGCCCGCGACGCCGAGACCGCCTACCACCCGTCCTGCACGGCGAAGATGGGCACCGACGACCTGGCCGTCGTCGACCCGCTGACGATGGGCGTGCACGGGGTTCCCGGCCTCCGCGTCGCAGACGCCTCGGTCATGCCCTACGTCACCAACGGAAACATCTACGCGCCGGTCATCATGCTGGCCGAGAAGGCGGCCGACCTGATCGGCGGAAACACTCCCCTGGAGGCGCAGCAGGTGCCCTTCTATCGGCACGGAGTGGGTAGCGAGCAGTCGGCCTGACCGGCGGCCGGGAAAGCGGCGACGCCCGCCTTCAACGCCTTTCAATCCACCTTCAACCGGTGGCCCGAAAACCGTTCGGCTCAAGCCGCCCCACGGGACCACCCGCGCACCGCACGATGTGCAAAGTGCCTGTTGGTCGTCCGTACTCACTACCCAGTGTGTACGGACGATCAACTCTGCGTCATGTCACGATTGGGCGACGGAGAACCGGTTACAGCTACGGCTTTGGCTAGATTAACCACACCGAAACGACCGCATACCTTGACCATGACCTCGCCGCGGGCACAGTGTGTCCCTCAAGAAGAATTGTAGTGCGTCATACGCAACATTTCATGAAGTCCGTAGCTTACCCAGGGCCATTGGGCCCATCCGTTGTGGATCACCAGAAAGGTGAGCGATGGCCGCCGTCACCGGGGACAGTCAAGACCTGGCCGTAGTGCCCGGAACGAGCGCCGAACCGACCGCCACCCCCGCCGCACCACTGATCTCGGTGCGCGACCTGTGGATGGTCTTCGGCCCGAAAGCCGCTGCCGTACCGGCAAATAAAGAACTGTGTGAGCTCCCGCGCCGGGAGCTGATGCAGCGCACAGGTAACACCATCGCGGTGCGCGACGTCTCGTTCGACGTGGCTCCCGGCGAGGTGTTCGTGGTGATGGGCCTGTCCGGCTCCGGTAAGTCCACGCTGGTGCGGTGTCTCACGCGACTCATCGAACCCACCAGTGGTTCGGTGGTCTTCGAGGGCGAGAATCTGCTCGAGGCCGACGCGAAGCGCCTGCGAGACCTTCGTCGTCACAAGTTCTCCATGGTGTTCCAGAATTTCGGTCTGCTCCCCCACCGCCGGGTGGCCGACAACGTGGCCTACGGCCTCGAGGTGCGCGGCGCCGGCCGGGCCGAGCGACGCCGGCGCGCCGACGAGGTGATCGAGCTGGTCGGGCTGGCGGGTTACGAAAACTCCTATCCCGATCAGCTGTCCGGCGGTATGCAGCAGCGGGTGGGTCTGGCCCGGGCGCTGGCCGTGGAGCCCGACCTGATGCTCTTCGACGAGCCGTTCTCCGCACTCGACCCGCTGATCCGGCGGGACATGCAGAACGAGGTCATCCGGCTGCACCGCGAGCTGGGCAAGACCATGATCTTCATCACTCACGATCTCTCCGAGGCGCTGAAACTCGGCGACCGCATCCTGATCATGCGCGACGGCCGGCCGGTCCAGATCGGCACGGGCGACGAGCTGGTCGGGGCCCCCGCCGACGACTACGTGCGGGACTTCGTCTCGGACGTGCCGAAGGGTGACGTGCTCACCCTGCGCTGGATCATGCGGCCGGTCAACGACACCGACCAGACCGACGGCCCGGAACTGGGGCCGGAGGTGGTGGTGCGCGACGCCACCCGCGTGGTGCTGGAGAGCCACAAACCCGTGAAGGTGGTGGACAAGGCCGGCAAGCTGCTCGGAATCGTCGGCCAGGAAGAGATTCTCGCGATCGTGGCAGGCGCCCGGTGACCGTGCTGACGGCCTCCCGGGCGGCCATCGCAAAACCTGGCCGCGGCCGGATCCTCGCAGCCGTGCTGGTGGTTTTCGTGGTGCTGGCCGCCGTGTTCCGCGGCCAGAACACGCTCTCGCTGGTCCCCTCGGACACCACGGCACTGCACCGCTGGTTCAACGACGTGAACCACTGGGTCACCACCAACCGCAACGACAGCCCGCTCTTCCTCTACTTCTTCAACGAGATCCGGGCTTTCGTCGACGGTCTCACCACGCTCATCCAGAACCTCATCGCGCAGCCGAGTTACGGCCGCCCGGTGCCGGTGATCGGCTGGCTGGGTGTGGTCTCGATCATCACGCTGCTCGCGGTGGCCTTCGCCAACCTTCGGGTGGCGCTGCTGGTGATCGCCGGCTTCGGTTTCATCGGCCTGCAGGGGCTGTGGGAAGAGAGCATGGACACGCTCGCCCTCACCCTCTCCGCCGTGCTGCTGGCCCTGTTGATCGGTATCCCTCTGGGCATCTGGGCCGGGCTGTCCGACCGGGTCAACTCGGTGGTCACGCCGGTACTGGACTTCCTGCAGACGATGCCGACCTTCGTCTACCTCTCCCCGTTCGCCCTGCTGTTCCTCATCGGCCCGGCCTCGGCCACCCTCGTCACCCTGGTCTACGCACTGCCGCCGGCCGTGCGGTACACCGCGCACGGCATCCGGTCGGTGCCGCGGGCCAGCGTGGAGGCCTCCGAGTCACTGGGTGCCAACGGGTTCCAGCGGCTGACCGGTGTGCTGCTGCCGATGTCGACCCGCACGATCGTGCTCGGTCTGAACCAGACCATCATGGCCGCGCTCTCGATGGCCACCGTGGCCTCGCTGATCGACGCGCCCGGCCTGGGCAAGACCATCCTCAAGGCCCTGCAGACGCTCGATGTCGGCACCTCGTTCAACGCCGGGCTGGCGATCGTGGTGATGGCGATCGTGCTGGACCGACTGACCACGGCCGCCAGTCAGCGGTCCCGCTCCCATCGACCCTCCAAACTCCGGCTCCCCCTCCTGGGGGTGGCGGGCATCCTCACTCTGTTCGCCATCTATCTCTCCCGCACCTTCATCTGGGCGGCCGAGTTCCCGGACACCGTGGGCACCACCGACATCAACATCGGCAACGACATTGCCCGTATCAGCGGCAATTTCGCCGAGTGGTTCACGACTCAGGCGTCGGACGTGACCGGCTGGATGAAAGACACCACCAGCCTGCTGCTGATCGACCCGTTGCAGACGCTGCTGGTGGAGTCGCCGTGGTGGCTGGTCGCGGCCCTGCTGCTGGCGATCGCCTACCTGCTCGGCAACCTCAAGGTCACCGTGCTCACCGCGTTCTGCGTGGCCGGTCTGGTGTTCAGCGGGCTCTGGCAGGACAGCATGACCACGCTGGCCGCCACCCTGATCGCCACCGCCGCCACGATGCTGATCGGGATCGTGGTCGGCGTCTGGATGGCCCGCAGCCGGCGCGCCGACATGGTGATCCGGCCGGTGCTCGACGCGCTTCAGGTCATGCCGCCGTTCGTCTACCTGGTGCCGTTCCTGGCACTGTTCGCCGCCAGCCGGTTCACCGCCATCCTGGCCGCCGTGCTCTACGCTGCGCCGGTGGTGATCAAGGTGGTGGCCGACGGTATCGCCGGGGTCTCGGCGACCACCGTCGAGGCGGCGACCGCCTCGGGCTCCAGCAGCGCCCAGATCATCTGGAAGGTGCAGATCCCGATGGCCCGGCAGGCGCTGGTCCTCGCGGCCAACCAGGGCATCTGCTACGTGCTCGCGATGATCGTGGTCGGTGGCCTGGTCGGCGCCGGCGCGCTGGGATACGACGTGGTGGCGGGCTTCTCGCAGGGTGAGCTGTTCGGCAAGGGCCTCACCGCCGGGTTTGCCATCGTCATCCTGGGCATCATGCTCAACCGGATCACTCAGGCCGCCGCCGAGCGTCGGCGCACGGCCTGACAGTAAGTGCGTGCCGTTCTAAACTGAAGCATGCCCATCAGGAGGATGAAAACCCTTGCTAGACAATAACAAGGCCAGGAGGGCCGTCTTGGGGGCGGCAGCCCTCGGTCTGGCGCTGTCCGGCTGTGGTGGCGCGACCGTGGAGTCCGGCAGCACCGGGTCGGGCGGTGGCTCCGCCGAAGACTGCGGCACCGTGAACATGGCCGTGAACCCGTGGGTCGGCTTCGAGGCTGACGTCGCCGTGGTCAAGTACGTGGCCGAGAAGGAACTCGGCTGCACGGTGACCACGAAAGACCTCACCGAGGAGGTTTCCTGGCAGGGATTCGCCTCCGGTGAGATCGACGTGATCATGGAAGACTGGGGCCACCCGGACCTGGAGAAGCAGTACGTCGACGAGCAGAAGGTCGCCACCAAGGTCGGCGAGACCGGCAACGTCGGGCAGATCGGCTGGTTCGTTCCGCCGTGGATGGCCGAGAAGTACCCGGACATCACGGATTACAAGAATCTGAACAAGTATGCCGACCTGTTCAAGACCTCCGAGTCGGGCGGCAAGGGTCAGGTTCTGGACGGTGACCCGTCGTACGTCACCAATGACGAGGCCCTGGTGAAGAACCTGGACCTCGACTACAAGGTGGTCTATGCGGGCAGCGAGGCCGCGCTGATCACGGCCTTCCGCCAGGCCGAGGAGAAGAAGACCCCTCTGCTGGGCTACTTCTACACCCCGCAGTGGTTCCTCTCCGAGGTACCCCTGGTGAAGGTGAACCTGCCCGAGTACAGCGAGGGCTGCGACGCCGACCCGGAGAAGGTCGACTGCGACTACCCGGAGACCCCGCTGATCAAGTTCGCCCGGACCGAGTTCATGGAATCGGGCAGCCCGGCCGCCAAGCTGGTGAAGAACTTCAGCTGGACCAACGACGACCAGAACGTCGTGGCCAAGTACATCGCCGAGGACAAGATGGACGACGAGGACGCGGCGAAGAAGTGGGTCGACGCGAACCAGGCCAAGGTCGACGCCTGGATCAAGTAGATCTTTCACGAGCGGGGCAGTGGCTGCGGCCACTGCCCCGCTCGCGTTTTGCGGCCACGTCGCCTCGATGTTCCGGTTGCGTTTCAGGGCAACAATTTTGGACGTCGTTGAGCTTCTATCGGTCGGTGTGGAACTTTGGCTGTACTTGCCTCTTGACTCAGTGCGTTCGACGTTGGACAGTCGAGTTGCGCTTGATGATTTGAGTTGCGTAATACGCACCCACAGGAGGCTGGGCCATGACCGGACCGCGCGTCGTCATCATCGGAGCAGGCGTCGTCGGAGCCGCCCTCGCCGACGAGCTGTCCGGCCGGGGCTGGACCGAGATCACGGTGGTCGAGCAGGGCGAACTACCCAGACCAGGCGGGTCGACCTCGCACGCACCCGGCCTGGTGTTCCAGACCAACTCGTCCAAGACCATGGCGCAGCTGGCGAAATACACTGTGGAAAAGCTGGTCTCACTCGACCTCGACGGCGAGCCGTGCTTCCTCCAGGTCGGTGGCCTGGAGGTCGCGACCACCCCGGAACGCCTGGCCGAGCTGCACCGCCGGGCCGGCTGGGCCACGGCCTGGGGCATCGACGCCACGGTGATCAGCCCGGCCGAATGTACGGCCCTGTGGCCGATGCTCGACGAGTCATTGGTACTCGGAGGCCTGCACCTGCCCACCGACGGCCTGGCGAAGGCCGTGCGGGCCGTGGAGGCGCAGTTGCGGCGGGCCCGGTCGCGGGGGGTGAAGGTGCTCGACCAGCACGAGGTGCTCGACGTGCTGCGCACCGACGACGGCCGCAAGGTCACCGGGGTACGCACCGACCAGGGCGACATCGAGGCCGATCTGGTGGTCTGCTGCGCCGGGTTCTGGGGTCCGAAGGTTGCCGCGATGGTGGGCATGACCCTGCCGCTGACCCCGCTCGGGCACCAGCTGGCCTGGACCGAACCGGTTCCCTCACTGGCCGGCTCCACCGTCGAGGCGACGCGCCCGATCCTGCGGCACCAGGACGGCGACCTGTACTACCGGGAGAACTTCGAGGGTGTCGGCATCGGCTACTACGGGCACCGGCCGATGCCCGTCGCCCAGGACGAGATCCTTTCCGTCGGCGAGGCCGAGGACATGCCCTCGGTGCTGGAGTTCACCCCCGACGACTTCGCCCCGGCCTGGTCCGAAAGCCAGCGCTTGCTGCCCGATCTGACCAACACCTCGGTGGGCGAGGCCATCAACGGCATCTTCTCGTTCACCACCGACGACTTCCCGCTGCTCGGGCCCTCGACCGAGGTGGAGGGCTTCTGGGTGGCCGAGGCAGTCTGGGTGACGCACTCGGCCGGGGTCGGCGCGGCGATGGCCGAATGGCTGGTCGAGGGCCACTGCTCGACGTTCGATCTGCACGAGTGCGATGTCAACCGGTTCGAGAAGCATCAGCTGACGCCCGACTACGTGCTGGCCCGGGACTGCCAGAACTTCGTCGAGGTCTACGACATCAAGCACCCGCTGCAGCCGATGGAAGATCCGCGGCCGCTGCGCACCACGCCCTTCTACCACCGTCAGCAGGAACTGGGCGGCATGTTCCTGGAGGCCTCGGGCTGGGAGCGCCCGCAGTGGTACCGCTCGAACGCCCCTCTCGTGGCGAAGTACCCGACGCGCACGCCGGACGCCTGGGCCTCGCGCTACTGGTCGCCGATCGTCGCGGCCGAGGCACAGCACACCCGCGAGCAGGTGTCGATGTTCGACATGACCGCGCTGAAGCGGCTGGAGGTCACCGGGCGCGGTGCCACCGCGTTCCTGCAGACGATGTTCACCGGCAACGTGGACAAGTCGATCGGCTCGGTGACGTACGGGCTGCTGCTCGACGCCGACGGCGGCATCCGCAGCGACGTCACCATCGCCCGGCTCGGGCGCGACCGCTACCAGGTGGGAGCCAACGGGGCTCTCGACGAGGCCTGGTTCTCACGGCACCTGCCGGACGACGGCCTCACCCAGGTCCGCGACATCACGCCCGGCACCTGCTGCATCGGCCTGTGGGGCCCCCGGGCCCGCGACGTGCTGGCCGGCCTGACCCGCGACGACATCTCGAACGCAGGACTGAAGTACTTCCGGGCCAAGGATATTCAGATCGGCTACATCCCGGTCACCGCGATGCGCCTGTCGTACGTCGGGGAACTCGGATGGGAGCTCTACACCACCTCCGACCAGGGTCAGAAGCTCTGGGACACGATCTGGGCCGCCGGTCAGGAGCACGGCCTGATCGCCGCCGGGCGGGGGGCCTTCAACAGCCTGCGCCTGGAGAAGGGCTATCGGTCGTTCGGCACGGACATGACGTTCGAGCACGACCCCTGGGAGGCCGGGGTGGACTTCGCGGTGCGGCTGCAGAAGGAGTCGTTCCTGGGACGGGAAGCGGTGGTGGCCCGCCAGGAGTCCGTCTCCCGCCGCCTGACCTGCCTGCTGGTCGACGTCGACGAGACCGCTTCCACCTACGACCAGCCCCTGGGCAAGGAACCGGTGTACCGCGACGGCGCCTGCGTCGGCTACGTCACCAGCGCCGCCTACGGGTACACGGTGGACGCCCCGATCGCCTACGCCTGGTTGCCGGCGTCGTTGTCGGTGCCGGGGCAGCGGGTCGAGATCGGCTACTTCGACCGTCGCCTGTCCGCCACGGTGGCGGCGGAGCCCTTGTTCGACCCGGAGATGAAGCGCCTGCGCGGCTGAAGTCCGGGGGCGTGGCGGCCGAGTAGGAGGTGTGGACTGGGCGCGTTCGGGACTCGGCGCCCGGAATCCGAGAGCCGCGGCCCAGACCGCGAGCTGGATCCTCCTGCTCTGTGCCGCCGCCATCCCGGTCACCGGTTTCGCCATGCCGAGGACGACGGGGCAGTGGACCCTGTTGATCGGTACACCCGTCATCTTCGTCGTTCTGGCCGGTGTACTGATGATCAGGTCCCTACCCACCGCGGTGCAGGGCATCCTGCTCATCGTCGCCCCGCTCCTCGGCGTCGCCGGCGTGGTGACGCTGAACATCGCCACCCACGACCCTTCGGCCGGGGCCCAGGTGATGTTGTGCCTGCCGGCTCTGTTCGCGGCCACCCACCTGAAAACCCTGGGCGCGCTGATCGTGGCCGTGTTCTGCATGTTCGGGGTCGCGCTGAACGTCGCGATGCTGCGGCCCAACGGCGGTGGCCTGTACGACTGGTTCGACGTGTCCCTGGTGATCGGCCTGATGACCGGCGTGATGCTGCTCGGCGGCCGGCGGCACGACCGTCTGATCGCCATGCTCGAGGCCCAGGCCTCCCGCGACCCGCTCACCGGTCTGGTCACCCGGCGAATCCTGGACGAGGCCATGCACCGGGCGCTGATGCCACCGGTCCCCCGGCAGGGCGGTGACGCCCGGGGGACGGCACTGGTGCTGCTCGATCTGGACCACTTCAAGGCCATCAACGACACCTACGGCCATCCGGTCGGGGACGACGCCCTGGTGCACCTGGCCACGCTGCTGCACCACGACACCGGGACGGACGTGGTGATCGCCCGGCTGGGCGGGGACGAAATGGCGGTGCTGCTGCCCCGGTGCACCGCTCCCACCGCGCAGGAGTGGGCCCGGGCGCTGCTGGCCCGCGTGCTGAGCCACCCCCTGCCGATGCCCACCGGTGCGGACCTGCCGCTGGGGATCAGTGTCGGGGTGGGGCACAGTCCCGGCCCGATGCCGCTGCGCGACCTGTACGCGGCCGCGGACGCCTCGCTGTACGCGGCCAAGCACGCCGGGCGCGGGCAGGTCGGGCCGACCCGCACCGCCTCACCCATCGCCCCTCGCGAGGCGGCCACCCCAACGCCGCCACTCGTCCGCAATCCCCCAACAGTCCGTGACCCCCCAACTCCATGACTTCATGCCCTGGGTCAGGGGTGCATGACCGCGCCCTTGAGCACCTTGTCGACGGCGTTCTTGGGGCCGTGCACGGCGATCCCGACCAGGTCGAGCTCGGCCCGGGGCACGGCGGCCACGGCGGCGCGGTTGTCCCGGTCGTTGCCCGAGGCGAACAGGTCGGCCGTGAAGATCGCCATCGGCAGCTCGCGGCCCAGGGCTTTTCCGTGCGCCGCGGTGATCACGTCTTTCGACCCCTGGAACACCAGCACGGGCTGCCGCAGCATGCCCAGGTAGCCGGTGCCGTCGGCGTCCGCGTAGGGCTCGCCGATCAGGTGGGGCTGGCCCGCGGTGATACCGCTGACCAGGAAGGCGCACACATTGAGGCGCTGCCAGGGGGCCAGGTCGTCGCGCAGGAGCACGGCGATCTTGGTGTCGAAACGGATGGGCGCCAGTTCTGCTGTACTCACGCAACCGATGGTGCCCCGCGTCCACCAGCCGGCTCTTGTACGTTCTTGACATGGCGGACGAGGCGCCGGAACTCACGGCGTGGCAACCGGGCCTGCACGGCGTCCGGGAAGTCCTGCATGCCCGCTTCCACCAGCACGCCTACCCGATGCACGCACACGACGCGTGGATTCTCATGCTCATCGACTCCGGGGCGGTGCGCTACCACCTCGCCCGCCATGAGCACGGAGCCCTGACCAGCACGGTCACCGTGTTGCCGCCGGGAGTGCCGCACGACGGGCGGGCCGCCGGGCCCGGCGGCTTCCGCAAGCGGGTGCTCTACCTGGACGAGACCCAGTTCGGCCCCGCCCTCGTGGACGCCGCACTGCGCCGGCCGTCCCTGGACGATCCGGTGCTGAGGCTGCGCGTGCACCAGCTGAACGTGGTGCTGGGGCGCCGCACGGAAGATCTGGAGGCCGCCAGCCGTCTGGCCCTGATCCGCGAACGCGTCCAGGAGATGCTGGGCTCGACCCCGGAACGCCCCGAACACCGCGCGAGCCTCGCCCACGATCTCCGCGACCTCCTGGAAGCTCATGTGGTGGAGGGTCTTTCACTGGAAGAAGCGGCCCGGACCCTGCACCGCGACCCGACCCACCTGGTGCGGTCCTTCACCCGCGAGTTCGGCATGCCGCCGCACCTGTACCTGACCGGGCGGCGGGTGGAGAAGGCCCGCGGGCTCCTGCTGTCCGGCGAGCCCCCGGCCCGGGTGGCGGTGCTGGCCGGGTTCTACGACCAGTCGCACCTGGCCCGGCACTTCCGGCGGATGCTGGGCACCACCCCGGGCCGGTTCACGGCTTCGGCGGGACGGGAATGACGTCGTGAGTGATGCGTTGTCGCTTCCGGTAGTCGCTACCCGCCCAGACCCCGCCCAGGAGGTTCCCTCGTGTCCTTGATCCCCCGCACCGACCTCGATGTCTTCCCGCTCTGCCTCGGGGGGAACGTCTTCGGCTGGACCGCCGACGAGCAGCAGTCGTTCGCCGTGCTGGACGCGTACACCGACGCCGGGGGCAACTTCATCGACACGGCGGAGGGCTACTCACACTGGGTACCGGGCAATGTGGGCGGGGAGTCCGAGACGATCATCGGTAACTGGCTGGCCCGGCGCGGGCGCCGCGACGACGTGGTGATCGCGACCAAGTTGAAGGGTCTCACCCGGGACAGCATCCGCCAGAACGTGGAGGCCTCGCTGCGGCGTCTGCAGACCGATCACATCGACCTGTACTACGCGCACTACGACGACCCGGCCGCGCCCCAGGAAGAGACGGTGGCTGCCCTCGGCGAACTCGTCACCGAGGGCAAGGTGCGGTACCTGGCGGCGTCGAACTTCACCGCCGACCGCCTGAAGAGTTCCCTGCGCATCGCCGACGACCTGGGGGTGGCCCGGTACGTCGCCCTGCAGCCGCACTACAACCTCCTCGAGCGCGACATCGTGGAGGGCGAGCTGGCCGCGCTGGTGGCGGGGGAAGACCTGGCGGTCTTCCCCTACTACTCACTGGCCAGTGGCTTCCTCACCGGCAAGTACCGCACGGTGGACGATGTGGTCGGCCGCGAGCGCGGCGACCGGGCCGGGAACTACCTGGACGAGCGGGGTTTCCGGGTGCTCGACGCACTCGACCGGGTGGCGGCGGCGCATGGGGCGCAGCTCACCACCATCGCCCTGGCCTGGCTGCTCAGTCGCCCGAACGTGCTCGCCCCGATCGCGAGTGCCCGCACGGTGGAACAGCTTCCGGCGCTCATGCAGCAGGTGGAACTGACCGAGGCCGAGGTGGACGAACTCACCACGGCCTCGGCGTAGAGATTTCCTACCAGCGGTTGTGCACGAGCGGACGGATGTCCTCGTCGTAGACCCGCCGGATCACGCCGCGCACGTCGTCACTGAGCTCGGGCAGTTCGGCGGCGGCGGCGTTGGCCCGGGCCTGCTCGGGCGAGCGGGCGCCCGGGATCACCGTGGTGACCCCCGGCTGGTCGAGGATCCAGCGCAGGGCGGTCTGGGCGAGGGTGCCCTCGTCGTCCGGAAGCTGCTGCTGCAGACGGCGAACCGCACGCACCCCAGCCCGGAAAGGCACGCCGGCGAAGGTCTCGCCGACGTCGAACGCCTCACCGGAGCGGTTGAAGGTGCGGTGGTCGTCGTCGGCGAAGACCGTGTCCTCGGTGTAGCGGCCGGACAGCAGGCCGCTGGCCAGGGGCACCCGGGCGATGATGCCGACGCCGGCGGCCTCGGCCGCGGGCAGCACCTGCTCCAGCGGCTTCTGCCGCAGCGGGTTGAGGATGATCTGCACGCTCGCCACGTTCGGGCGGGCGATCGCGGTGACGGCCTCGGCGCAGGTCTCGACGCTGACGCCGTAGGCCGCGATCCGGCCCTTCGACACCATCGAGTCGAGCGCGTCGTAGACCTTGTCCGTCGAGTAGACCGGGGTCGGTGGGCAGTGCAGCTGCACCAGGTCCAGCGTGTCGACGCCGAGGTTCGACCGGCTGCGGTCGACCCACGCCTTCATGTTGTCCTTGGTGAACGAGGCCGGTTCGAAGGGCTGGGCGCGGCGGCCCAGCTTGGTGGCGACCGTCAGCCCGGCGTCGGGCAGCTCTTTCAGCAGCTTGCCGATGACCTTCTCGCTGCGCCCGTCGCCGTAGACGTCGGCGGTGTCGATGAAAGTCACCCCGGCCTCGACGGCGGCGTGCAGGGTGGCCAGCGCGTCCTGCGTGCTCACCGAACCCCAGTCGGCACCGAGCTGCCAGGCTCCCAGCCCGATGACTCCCACACTGCGGCCGGTCCGGCCCAGGGTCCGTTTCTCCATAGCTCGCAACGATAGGGCCTCCAGCTCAAACCGGCGCCAGCGGCATGAACCTCGCCATCACCTCGTCGATGGCCCCGATCAGGTAGTCGGACGCCGTTGCATCGCCACCACAGTGCCGTAGCAGTGCCTGCTGGAACAGGCCGTCCAGCAGACCGTAGATCACTTCGGCGCCGAACGGCAGCGGTACGGACGCGAGTTCACCGATGCGGGTCGCGACGCGCCAGGTCATGTCTTGCAATCCGGTATCGATCGCGGACACGTCGGCGCGGAACGCGTCGTCGAACATCGACTGCGAGCGCAGGTCGTACCAGAGCCGGTGCAGGTCGGCGTCCTGCACCATCGACTCGGCCATCGCCAGGGCGAAATCGTGCCGCAGCTGAGACCCGGTGGTGGCGGCCGCGACGATGTCGTCGTACCGGCACATGCACCGATTCTTGTACTGGCGCACGCACTGGGTGATCAGATCGACCTTGTCGATGAAGTAGTAATGCAGCACTCCGTGCGAGAACTCAGAATTCTGGGCTATCTCCCGCAGACTGGTGCGTGCATATCCCAGTTCCGAGAGAGTTTTCAGAGCGGCGTCGGCGAGTTCGGTGCGACGTTGCTCGAATTTCCCACTTCCGCGCCCCCGGCCCTCGCGGCGTGCAGGTCTTTCGTCACCGGCTGCCACGCATTGCCCCGTTGGCTCAGCCACACTCTCCCCCGTGGGATCTCGTCGCTCGCGTCCGTACGTCACTCTGGCCGTCGAACCGCACGATAGCGGCGCCGCAGCACCCCGTCCTGCCACGTTGCCCCCTCCTCCAACCAGCTGGAAGCGGCGAACGGTATGGGTTTTACCCCTTCTTCCCGGCCGTGGCGTCCCACGGTTCCCGGGAATCAGCTGAACGGCGAATCCCCAGGCTTTGTCGAAAGCTGCCTCCGCCCACCGGAAATAGTGCAACACAATGAACTTCGCCAGAATTACTGGACATCTGACCAGGGGAATTCTTGACAATCGTCCAGGTCGACCGGCCGTGTGACCCGGATCACGGTGGATTTCTCCGGGCCCTTCTCCGGCGAGGCCGTGATTCACCATCACACCCGTCACCTGGCGGTTTAAAGTGGGGTATGCACCACGCCTTGACGGACTATTTGCTGTTCCTGGCCCAGGGCGTGACCGTGGTCGCGCTGCTGGGAGCTCTCGTGGTGGGGGTGGCCCGGCTCGCCACCCCGAGAAAGCCCCCGTCCCGACTCCGTGTGAAGAACCTCAACGACCACTACGACCACCTGCGCGACAAGCTCGCCGAGGCGATCCTTCCGAAGAGGGCACTGCGCGAGCGGCGCCGGGCGCAGAAGTCACAGCGCAAACTGGCCGCCCGGGGAAAGACTCCGGCCCGGCCCCGGGTGTTCGTGCTCGACTTCCACGGCGACCTGCGCGCCTCCCGGGTGGGTGGCCTGCGGGAAGAGATCACGGCCGTCCTCAGTCTGGCCACCCCGGCCGACGAGGTGGTGCTGCGCCTGACCAACCCGGGTGGCACCGTCCACGACCAGGGACTAGCCGCCTCGCAGCTGCAGCGCGTGCGGCACCGCGACATCCCGCTCACCGTCTGCGTCGACACCGTCGCGGCATCGGGCGGCTACATGATGGCCTGCGTGGCCGACCGCATCGTGGCGGCACCGTTCGCGATCATCGGGTCGATCGGCGTGGTCTCGCAGATCCCCAACTTCCACCGGCTGCTCGACCGGCTCGGGGTCGACGTCGAGCAGTTCACCGGTGGCGAGTTCAAGCGCACCGTGACGATGTTCGGCCGCAACACCGACGAGGACCGGGCCAAGGTCACCGAGCAGGTCAACGAGATTCACGACCTGTTCAAGACTTTCGTGATCGAGCAGCGCCCCGGCATCGACCTGGAGCGGGTTGCAACGGGCGAGTACTGGTACGGCAGCGATGCTCTCGACCTGAACCTGGTCGACGAACTGCGCACCAGCGACGACTACCTGCTGACCGCGCGTGAGCGGGCCGACCTGTTCGAGGTCACCTGCACGGTGCCGCTCTCCCGGGTCCGGCGCCTCACCGCATCAGGACAGGCCGCCCTCTCACAGCTGCTCTGACCCCACCCGAGAGTCGCGGGCCGACGTCCACCATTGATTTTTCTCGGGACAACTGCAACCGCACGGTCCCGTCGCACGTGTTTGCTGGTGTGAATGCCAACGCGCCGCCGGCCGGCCGAGGGGTGGAGGTGACCGGATGAACGACACGGACTCGGGCTTCGACAACTTCTACGGCGGGAGAAGCGAATAATGGTGGACGAAGTGGAGCAGCGCCGGCGCGACCTCGACGGGGTCGCGCAGTCCTCCGGCGAGCTGCGTGGCCGGGGCGACCGTAAACGCCGGGCGCAGCGCACCCGCCTGGCCGTCGGTACCTTCGCCGTGGTCGCGCTCATTGCCGGCGGGGTGACGGCCTGGGTGAGCCAGGGGAACACCCGCGCCCAGATCGTCCCCGCCGTCCCGGCCGTCTCGTCCCCGATCACCCCGACACCAACCGGTACCGACACGTCCTCCAGCACCCCGGCGCCGTCCTCGGGCAGCACCGTGAAGATCCCCGCCCGCACGGACCGGCTCAGTGCGGCGAAGGGAAATGCCCAGTATTGGATCTGGGCGGCGAACACCGGACCGGGCAGCCGGATGCTGTCGTACGGCCCGAAGACCAGCGAGCTCGACCTCACCACGTCGAACCGCAAGGAGACCTGGATCGGCTACTCCGGGCAGATGCTGCTCATCCCGGTGCCGGGCACGAAGAGCGTCTGGGAGATGGCTGATCCGTCCAGCGACGCCGACCTGATGTGTGTGACGAACGGTGAGGCCGATTTCCGCCAGGAGATCTGTGACGACGATGACGAGAAGCAGCACTTCCGGATGACGTTGTCGGACGACGGTACGACCTACACGATCTCGTCGGTGGTCAGTGAGTCGACCATGACGGCCTACCTGGCTGCCAACGGCCGTTCCCTCACCTGGTCGAACACCGAGAACGACTCCACCGCATGGATCTTCGAGGAGAAGACCGACAGCTAGAACGCGACCAGCTCGACCTCGAACCCGTCGCTGTTCTCCAGATAGCCCGCGTAGTGCTGGGGGCCGCCCGCGAAGGGATACTTCTCCCCGAAGAGCGGCTTCCAGCCCTGCTGCGGCGCCTGGGCCATGAGTTCGTCGAGCTGGTCCCGGGGACCGGCGTGGAAGGCCAGATGGTTCAGGCCCGGCCGTAGGCGCTCGTGCCGGTCCGGCGTCATGGCCTTGCTCTGCTCGACCACCAGATAGGTGCCGTGCTGGGTCCAGCTGCGCCCGGCCGGCCAGTCCTGGAACTGCTCGTAGCCGAGTTCGCCCAGCAGCCAGCCCCATTCGACAACCGCCCGGGCAAGGTCAGGCACCCAGAGCTCGACGTGGTGCAGGAGTCCACGGGGAACCGGGGTCTGCGTCATCTACTCTCCTTCGTCGTGATCATGCAAAGGTTCCACGGGGAACCTTTGCATGATCACGGGAGATTACTGCGTCCGCAGGCCCTTCTTGATCAGATCCATCACCGCGGAGTCGGCGAGCGTGGTGACGTCGCCGACGGTGCGGTTCTCGGCCACGTCCTGCAGCAGGCGGCGCATGATCTTGCCGGAGCGGGTCTTCGGCAGCTCGTTGACCACCATCACCTGCCGCGGCTTGGCGATCGGGCCGATCTCCTTGGCCACGTGGTTACGCAGCTCGGCGATCACGGCCTCGGACTGCGACTCGTCGTAACCCGCGTCGCCGCGCAGGATCACGAAGGCGCACACGGCCTGGCCGGTGGTCTCGTCGGAGGCCCCGACCACGGCCGCCTCGGCCACCTTCGGGTGCGAGACCAGCGCCGACTCGATCTCCGTGGTGGAGAGCCGGTGGCCGGACACGTTCATCACGTCGTCCACCCGGCCGAGCAGCCAGATGTCACCGTCCTCGTCCTTCTTCGCACCGTCCCCGGCGAAGTACAGGCCCTCGAAACGCGACCAGTACGTCTCCTTGAACCGCTCGGGGTCGCCCCAGATACCGCGCAGCATCGACGGCCACGGCTCGGTGAGCACCAGGTAGCCGCCCGAGCCGTTCGGCACCGGCTTCATCGCGTCGTCGACCACGTCGATCCCGATGCCGGGCAGAGCCACCTGGGCCGAACCGGGTTTCGCGGTGGTGACGCCCGGCAGCGGACTGATCATGATCGCGCCGGTCTCGGTCTGCCACCAGGTGTCGACGATCGGGGTCCGGTCACCACCGATGTGCTTGCGATACCAGATCCAGGCCTCGGGGTTGATCGGCTCGCCCACCGAACCGAGCACACGCAGGGACGACAGGTCGTACTGGGCCGGGATGTCGTCTCCCCATTTCATGAACGTGCGGATCGCCGTGGGGGCGGTGTAGAGCTGTGTGACCTTGTACTTCTGGATGATCTCCCAGAACCGGCCCTTGTGCGGCGTGTCCGGGGTGCCTTCGTAGATCACCTGGGTGGCGCCGTTGGCCAGCGGGCCGTAGACGATGTAACTGTGCCCGGTGACCCAGCCGATGTCGGCGGTGCACCAGTAGATATCTGTCTCCGGCCGCAGGTCGAAGACATTGCGGTGGGTGTACGCGGCCTGGGTCAGGTAGCCGCCGGAGGTGTGCAGGATGCCCTTCGGCTTCCCGGTGGTGCCGCTGGTGTAGAGGATGAAGAGCGGGTTCTCGGAGTCGAAGGCCTGCGGCTCGTGCACGTCGGAGGCACTGTCCACGACGTCGTGCCACCAGACGTCAAGCTCGTCGTTCCAGGCCACGTCCTGCTTCGTGCGCTGCACGACGAGCACCTTCTTCACCGACGGGGTGTTCACCACCGCGGCGTCCACGGCCGGCTTCAGCGCCGAGGGGCTGCCGCGCCGGTAGCCGCCGTCCGAGGTGATGACCACCTTGGCGTCGGCGTCGTCGATGCGGCTGCGCAGGGCCTCGGCGGAGAAGCCGCCGAACACCACGGAGTGCGCGGCGCCGATGCGGGCGCAGGCCAGCATCGAGATCACCGCCTCCGGGATCATCGGGAGGTAGATGGCCACCCGGTCGCCGGCCTCGACGCCCAGACCGAGCAGGGCGTTCGCCGCCTTGGAGACCTCGCGCTGCAGCTGTGCGTAGGTGATCGACCGGGTGTCCCCGGGCTCACCCTCGAAGTGGAGCGCCACCCGCTCGCCGTTGCCGGCGTCCACATGCCGGTCCACGCAGTTGTAGGCCACGTTCAGCGTGCCACCGACGAACCACTTCGCGAACGGGGCGTTCGACCAGTCCAGGGTCTGGGTCCACTCCGTCGTCCAGCTCAGCGCCCGGGCCTGTTCGTCCCAGAAGGCCAGGCGATCGGCCTTGGCCTGCTCGTACAGCTCCGGCTGGGCCAGTGCGGCGCCGGCGAACGCCGGGTCCGGCGGGAATCGCCGTTCCTCGTGGAGCAGGTTCGACAGGGTCTCGTCCGTCATCGGATCCCCTTCAAGACGTTCGCGTCATCTAAGTCACAGGTGTGGTCGTGCTCACTGACCCTAATCGCCCCGGACCGCCGGCGACACGGCGACGGGGCAGGTCTCTCCCCGTCAGGAGAAGAGACCTGCCCCGTCGGACGGGGGTGGATTCAGCCGGCGTCAGCGACCCGCGGCTGCTGGGTTCTCTCCGCGTGGTCGGCGCGCGGCGGTGGTTCGCCGGCCCCGGCGAGCAGCACCTCGCGCACGTGCCGGCCCTGGCGCCGGCTGACCTGGAGCGTGCGACCACGCAGCCGGACCCGCATGCGTCCCCCGACCGTGCGCACCTCGTCCACATGCGGCAGCGCGACCATCGTGCTGCGGTGGATACGCAGGAAACCGTAGGGTTCCCAGCGCTCTTCGAGGGTGGTCAGGGGCACCCGGATGAGATGGCTGCCCGTCGCCGTGTGCAGGCGGGCGTAATCGCCCTGGGCCTGTACGAACAGGATCTGCGAGCGCCGGATGAACCGGGTGACGCCCGCCAGTTCCACGGCGATGGTCTCGTCCGTCGAGGCCGCGACCGTGCGTCGCACCGCCTCGGCCAGACGCTCGGCGGTCACCGGCTTGTCGACGTACTCCACCGAGTCCAGCTCGAACGAACGGGGTGGATGCTGCCGGGCCGGAACCGTGAACACCAGATGTGGATGTCGGTCTATCCGGGCGAGGGCACGGGCCAGGTGCGGCCCGTCCAGCCCGGGTGTGGACACGTCGCAGACCAGAAGGTCGACCGGATCGTCGCGAAGTATCTGTAACGCTCCCGCGCGGTTACGCGTGGTGCGCACAGCACTGATCCGCGGATCGGCCCGGAGGAACTGTGTCATCCGAGCGAGTGCCGCTCCGTCCGGGTCAACGATGAGTGCCCGTAGCGGAGCCGGGTCCGGGGGATGGGTCCATCGCGGACCGGTAGTTCTGCCCCGACCAATTGCCGTCACGTTCCCAGGCGCCGTTGCCATACGGACAAGAGTAAGGACGCACCGTGTTCCTGTGAACCTATGAATTTCCATAAGTCACACACAGGGGACTTTGAGTTTCCGGGCGCACGCTCGGACCCATGACCGCACCGACCAGCCCGGACTTCGCCACAAGCACCGGTGGCAGGCACAAAGTCGCAGGTCAGCGCCGCAAGACGATCGGTCAGCTGATCCGCTTCGCCGGGGTCGGCGTGCTCAGCACCCTGGCCTACTCGGTGCTCTACCTGATCTTGCGCAGTTTCATGAACTCCTTCGCCGCCAACACGCTGGCCCTCCTGATCACCGCAGTTGCCAACACCGCGGCCAACCGGCGGGTCACTTTCGGGGTCAGGGGCAACGAAGGTCTGGCCGGGGACCACGCCGTCGGGCTGCTGGCGTTCGCCGTCGGGCTGGCGCTGACGAACGGCTCGCTGGCGGTCATCCACGGGGTCGGTGTGGACGCGCACTGGGTCGAGGTGGTCGTGCTGACGGTGGCCAACGCGATCTCCACGGTGCTGCGGTTCATCGCCCTCCGGATGAGGCTGCCGAAGGCTGGTTAGGCTCGGGGGCTGTGACTGTTTCCCTGGGCGAGAGCCTGGCTGCCCTGGAGAACCTGCCGGGCGTGGCCGCGGCGGTGCAGTCGGCCCGCACGGCCTGCACCGAGATCCGGTGGCACAACGCCCTGCGCCGCCGCTCGGCCGAGGCCCGGGCCGAGGCCACGGTGCGCTCGGCCCGCAGCTCCGCCGCGCTGGAGGGTGCCCGCTATCCCGTCGACCTGATCCGGGATATCGCCCGGGGCGCCTCCGTCCTCCCGGACGACGCCTCCGGCCGCCTGGCCCTGGCCGCGGTGCGGGTCTACTCGGAGGCCGCCCAGCTGGAGAAGTCTCTCTCCGCCGCCCCGGCCCAGGCGCTGGCCCGGTTGCACCTGTCGGCGGCCGGCGGTCTGCTGCCGGCCGAGCAGGTGGGTCGCCCGCGTCAGGGCACCGAACTTCCCGCCGACGGCATCGGGGAGCCCTCGACCGCGCCCGTGGGCCGGGCTCTGGGAGCCCGGCTGGAGGGGATCACCGATCTGCTCGCCGCGCCCGACTCGGCCCCGGCCCTGGTGGTGGCCGCCCTGGTGCACGCCGAGATTCTCACCGCCCGGCCCTTCGTGGCGGGCAACGGGCTGGTCGCCCGGGCCGTCGCCCACGCGGTGATGGTCGGGCGGGGGCTGGACCCGATGGGCGTGGTGGTGTGGGAGGCCGCCCACCTGGACGCCGGCCCGGCCTACCACCGCAGTCTCCAGGCGTACACGAGCGGACGGGTGGACGCGGTGGCGGACTGGCTGGTGCAGTGTGCGGACGCGGTGGTCAAGGGGGCGGGCGAGGGCCGCGTGGTCTGCGACGCGGTCACGAGGGGACGCGTGTCCGGCACCTCGGAGTAGGGGGAGTAGGGGCGGGTTGACGTCCATTGCTGGAAGTTTTGACCAGAACCTTCGCCCAGAAGACTGACGCGATCACCCCGGATCGCACGAACGGCCGGTAGCCCCTGTTGCGCCCGGGAATTCAGGAGTACACCTGTACCCAGGATCCGAAACACCGGAAGGAACGGAGGTTCTCCGGATCCGCACGGACAGCACGGTTGATCGGTACCCACGCGCGAGCAGTCCACGTGAGGACCCGCCTGGACGGGCTTGCACCGCTCCGGCGAATTGCCTTTGCGCGCTTGGTAGCCGGGAACCGTGCTCCGGGTGGTGACGCCCTGCTGCGGGGCACCGTCACCCAGAACACGGTGTGCCGTACCCCGTCAGAAGATCGAGGCAGCCTATGAAAAGTCGCCCCTGAAAACAGGTTTACGATTCCGGCCGGGACGGCGCCCGACGCACGCGGGCGGCCTCCCGGCCGGAATCCTTGCGCCGGCTGGCATACCAGACCAGGCCGGCTGCAGCTCCGGCCGCGGCGGTACCCAGAGCCGCGGTTCCGGTCTTCTGCGCCGGGAACCGCGGACGCAGACTGACGGGACGGACGAAGTCCTGCACCGGCCAGTCCCGGATCATCGCCTCGCGCCGTAGGCCCTTGTCGGGATTGACCACGACGGGATGCCCGACCGTCTCGAGCATCGGCAGATCGGTGATCGAGTCGCTGTAGGCGTAACAGCGCTCGAGGTGGTAGCCGCGCTCGGCCGCCAGTTCGCGGATGGCCTCGGCCTTGTTCACGCCGTAGGCGTAGTACTCGATGGCGCCGGTGTAGCGCCCCTCGTCGATGACCATCCGGGTGGCAACCACGTGATCGACCCCCAGCAGGGCCCCGATCGGCTCGACCAGCTCGATCCCGGAGGCGGAGACGATGACGACGTCGCGGCCCGCCGCCTTGTGCTCGGCGATGAGGGCCGTGGCCTCCTCGTAGACGATCGGCGCGATCAGCTCGGCCAGCGTGGTGGCGACGATGTCACTCACCTGCTGCACCTCCCAGCCGATGACCATGCGCGAGACCAGGTCGCGCATGTGTTCCATCTGAGTGTGATCGGCACCACTCGCGTGGTAGATGAAATGCGCGTAGGCGCTGCGGAGCATCGCGGACCGGGTCAGCAGACCCCCGGCGTGCAGCGGCCGGGAGAACGCCACCGTGCTCGATCTGGCGATAACCGTCTTGTCCAGATCGAAGAACGCCGCCTCGAGCCCCGGACCGACCGCGCCTTCACCCATGCCGATCAGGATAAGTGCACACCCAAATCACCCGTAGTAAAGGCAGGACTGCTTTCTGCAAGAATTTTCAGACGTTCGGCCCTAGGGAATTGCGACCCCGGGTCGACAGAATCACCCATGACACACGGTGAGCGGCTATTGCCACATCTCTTTAGGGTGTGACGCAAAGTACTTGGCTGTCACTAGAACCGCCCTTTAGCTGTCTCATTCCTGTGGAGTTGCCGCTGTCCGGTGGCGTAGGTGTTGCACTCGACGCCACGGGGGGTACAGACTGACGTTGCCGGCTTAATTGCCGTGCCCGCCCGGTCCGACTCCTCCCCCCCGAGCCGGACCGGCCAGACGGCCCCCGCTCCCCCCCAGCGGGGGCCGTCGCATTTTGCCGGTGGATTTCTCCCACCGCTGGCCGACCAGTTCTCCACAGGTCGGCACGATCACCCGGTTATCCACAGACCGGGCCCCGACCCGGCCGGGACATCGCCGGATGCGGAATCTGGGCCCATGGCTCTTCTCCTCCCGCCGGTCGCGCTCCACCCGCCCTCACTCGTGAGAAGGCCCTTGCTCGTGAGGGCTCCCCAGCGGGCGCCGCAGGTGGCGCCGCTCCTCCATCCGCACCGCACCGCCGCGGGTCGCCGGGCCCTGGTCGTCGGGATCATCGGTGGTTGCGGGGGCGCCGGGGCGAGTGTGCTGGCAGCGGCCCTGGCCCGGGCGTCGGCCCGCACCGGCCCGACCCTCCTGGTCGAGATCGACCAGCTCGGTGGCGGGGCCGACCTGCTGCTCGGCGCGGAAGACGAACCCGGCCTGCGCTGGCCCGATCTGACCTCGGCCCGGGGCCGGTTGCTGCCGGGCAGCCTGTCGGGCTCGTTGCCGCTGATCGACGGCGTGCATGTGCTGGCCACGGCCCGTTCCGGACCGGCCACCGGTCCCTCCGCCGCCGCCGTGACCGCCGTGCTGGACTCGGCCGGGGCCGAGTACGCCGTGGTGGTGCTGGATCTGCCCCGGCATCTGGACGAGGCCGCCAGTACCGCTGTGCGGGTCGTGGACGCGGGATTGGTAGTTGTGCCCGCCGAGGTCCGCGCGACGGCCGCAGCGAGGCGTGTGGTGGCCTCCCTGAGGCCGCGAGTGGCCGATCTGCGCGTCGTGCTCCGCGGGCCCGTACCGGCCGGTCTCGATCCGAACAGCATCGGCACCGCACTCGGCCTGCCCCCGGCCGGGCTGCTGTCGCCCGAACCGGGGCTGAAGGCGGCCCTGGACCGGGGTGAGCCTCCCGGGCTGCGCCGCCGGGGGCCGCTGGCCCGGTTCTGCCGGGAACTGCTCGAGGAGCTGGCGTGAGGACGTCCGAGGCGGCCCTCTCGGCGGTCGTCACCCGGTTGCGGGGCGGCCTGGCCGGTCACGACCGCCCGGGACAGCACGAACTCGCGGCGATGGTCGCGGCCACGTCGGCCGGGCTGGGGCAGGTGCTCGGGCGGGACGACGTGCTCGCGGTGACCGAGCGAATCAGCGCAGAACTGTGGGGACTCGGCCCGCTGCAGCCGTTCCTGCGTCTGCCGGGTGTCACCGACGTACTGGTGAACGGCCCGGGCGAGGTCTGGATCGATCGGGGCGAAGGACTCGCCCGGGTGCCCTGCCCGGCCGCGCTGTCGCACGAGAGCGCGGTGCGGGCGCTCGCCACCCGGCTGGCGTCGGCCGGGGGCCGTCGGCTCGACGACGCCGCGCCCTACGCCGATGCCCGGCTGGAGGGCGGAATCCGGCTCCACGCGGTGATTCCGCCGATCGCCCCGACCGGCACGCTGATCTCGCTGCGGGTGCTCCGGGCGGAGCCGCTGCGTCTGGAGACACTGGTCGAGACCGGTTCGCTACCCGCCGGCTGGGCGCCGGTGCTGCGGTCGATGATCGCCGCACGGGCTGCGTTCCTGGTCAGTGGGGGCACCGGCGCCGGGAAGACGACCTTGCTGACCTCCCTGCTGTCACTCGTACCGGCCGCCGAGCGGATCGTGCTGGTCGAAGACGTCGGTGAGCTCCGCCCCGCTCACCCCCATCTCGTTCGCCTGGAAGCCCGGCACGCCAACGTCGAGGGAGCGGGCGAGGTTTCGCTGGAGGCCCTGGTGCGTCAGGCGCTGCGCATGCGACCCGACCGGGTGGTGGTGGGCGAGTGCCGGGGCGCCGAGGTGCGTGACCTGCTGGCCGCCCTCAACACCGGGCACGCGGGCGGGTGCGGCACGGTGCACGCGAACGCTCCCGCCGATGTACCCGCCCGGCTCGAGGCCCTGGGGGCGCTCGCCGGGCTCTCGGCCGATGCGGTGCGGGCCCAGGCCGCTGCCGCGCTCGACGCGGTGGTGCATGTGGAACGGCGCGGGAACCGGCGCCAGGTCACGCAGATCGCGGTGGCCCGGCGGGATGGACGAGGGGCATTGACCATGCTGCCCGCGCTGACGGCCGACCCGCGACATCCCTCCGCCGAGGGTTCACGGGGGCCGGGGTGGCCGGCACTGGCCGAACGGCTGGACGGAGGATGCGGATGAGTGGGGCGGGTTCTCCTTTTCCCGGTTTCGGTTCCCGGAAGCTCCCGGGGGTGTCGACGGCGGGGATCGGGCGCAACGATGCCGCCCAGTTGTGCGGGCGGGTCTCGGCCCTGTCCCGGGCCGGGGTGCCACCGGGACGGACCTGGGAGGTTCTGGCCGCCGGACGGGGCCCGGACGCCCGGGTGGCCGCGACCGTGGCCGGGATGCTGGCCGTCGGTGGGACCACGGCGGACGGACTGCGACTGGCGGCGGCCGGGTGCGACGGGCCGGGGGTCGAAGCGCTGGAGTGGCTGGCCGCCACCGCCGAGGTGGTGCGGCGGTCGGGGGCCCCGGCGGCGGCGATCTTCGACGGGATCGGCGACGGGTTACTGGCCCAGATCGCGGAGTCGGACGAACGGGAAGTGGCTCTGGCCGGGCCGCGCACCACCGCCCGCGTGCTGGCGGCCCTGCCGGTGATCGGCCTGCTGCTGGGCGCGGTGCTCGGGGTGAACACCCTCGGCGTGCTGCTCGGTACCGGCCCCGGTCTGGCCTGCCTGATGGCCGGCGCCGGGTTCTGGTGGGTGGGGCGGCGGTGGAGCGCCCACCTCGTCCGCTCGGCCTCACGGGAACGGTCGTGAGCGTCCGGCTGGACCGGGCCCTACGGCCGCACCGGCGGTCGGCCGAGAGCCCGGCGGGCCCGGTCGCCGCGGTGATGCCCGGGCCACTGGTGCTCGACCTGATCGCGGCGCTGGTGGAGAGCGGCGCACCCCCGGCCGCGGCGCTGCGGGGAGCTGGTGCCGTACTTGCCGATCTCGGTGACCCCCGCGGCGAGAAGCTGCTGCGGCTCAGCGATCTGGTCACCGGCCCGATGCCGGAGCCGGACTTTCCCGAGCCCGACGCGGTGACCGCCGCCCTGACCGAGGCCCTGACTCTCGCCGCACGTTCGGGGCTGCCGCCCTCGGCCCTGATCCGCCGGGCGGCGACCGAGGAACGACGGCGTCAGGCGACGGCCCGGGCGGCGGCGATCCACCGGCTGGAGGTGCTGCTCGTGATCCCGGGGGCCGTCTGTCTCCTGCCCGCCTTCGTTCTGCTCGGTATCGCCCCTCTGGTGATCCGGCTGGTGACGGGATGACCATCTCTTCATCCACAGCCTGCACGATCCGTATTCCATCCACAGGCAGCGCTTTTCCCACGGGGCAGGACCCCTTCGCCAGGCAGTCTGGTGATGGCCGACATCGGGGCGGCCGACCCGGCCGGGGGCACCGGCCACGGGGAGAGGACAGCCATGCAGGTTCGTGCGGTGAAGTCGGGTCACCATTTCCAGGAACGGTTTTCGGCCGCTCTGCGCCGCCGGCGCGACTGCGTCGGATCCATCCGTCAGATGCGCGAGAGGGGCGCCAGCACCGCGGAGTACGCCATGACCATGCTCGCCGCGTGCGCCTTCGCGGGCGTACTACTGGCCATCATCCGCAGCAGCGCGGTGAAGGGCCTGGTGCTCGCGATCATCCAGAAGGCGCTGAGTATCTGATGAATCAACTGGACGGCCGGGGTGGCGAGCACGCCACCCCGGCCCGCCCGGCCGCGCGGTTCCGTTCCGCCCCGGGGCGGCCCCGCAACGCCTGGCCAGTAGACGACACCCAGACCGACCGCGGCAGCATCACCGCCGAGTTTGCGCTTCTTCTGCCGGTTCTCGTGGTGTTACTGACGGCGATCCTCAGTGCCGCCACGGCCGGGGTGCGACAGCTGCAGTGCATCGACGCGGCCCGGGCCGGAGCCCGGGCCGCAGCACGTCACGACGACGCCCGGCCGGCCGCGACCGCTGTCGGCCCGGAGGGAGCGCAGGTGGCCGTGTCGGACGGGACCGGCTCGGTCACGGTCCGGGTGTCGGACGAGGTGTCACTTCCACTGCCCTGGCATCCACACATCACGGTGGGGGCGGAGAGCACCGCCCAGGTGGAACCGGAGGCCGGCCCATGACCGCCAGAATCGGTGCCGACCGACGGCACGGTCCCCGCCGCGGCGACACCGGCCCCGAACCGGCACCGGGAATCCCACCTCGTGCCAGCACCGGCACGGGGTACCACCCGGGGACCGGGGCCTCGCCCGCCCGGAGCCCCCGGGCGGTATCGCGCCAGAGCCCTCAGACCGCATCCGGCCCCAGTTCCCGGGTGTTGCCCCGCCCGGGCCGGGTAGCCGTTTCCCGGCCGGAGCCTGGCACCGGGGGCCTCCCGAGCCACTGCCCTCCGGCCGGCCCGCAGTCCAGGTGTTCTCCCCTGATCGGCGTACTCGACGACCGGGGATCGGGCACGGTGCTGCATCTGGCGCTGATCGCCACCGCCGCCCTCCTGATGACGGCCGTGCTCGCCCTCGGCTCGGCGGTGTCGGCGCGGCACCGGGCCGCGGCGGCTGCCGACCTGGCGGCACTGGCCGCCGTGGACTCCCCCTCGGGCTGTTCGGCGGCGGCCGACATCGCGACGGCCAACGGCGCCCGGCTGGTGCGATGCGTCCCCGAAAGAGACGGGACCGTTGTCGTGAACGTCGCGGTCGCGGCACCGGGACTGCACCGAGATGTCCTCGGCAGCGCCCGTGCGGGGCCCGGACCTGCATCGATGTCACCCCGAACGGGTTGAACGAGCGGAAGAACCGGGCGCGGGACAGGCGCCTCGCCCAGCTCCGGGAAAGCTTGTCGGCCAAATTGGTGACACCCAGTGGGCGGTGTGGACCATTGGAGTGACCGTCAGATGATTGAATGCCAGAGGCGCGCCCCCATGGCGAGGGCTGAACAACAGATTCGTACACCGCGATACGGGCACAGGACTTCCCGGGGAGGCGATGTGGAGCTCACCGTGGCGACACGGCGCGAAGGTGTCCAGACGGTCATCAGCGTGGCTGGCGAGATTGACGTGTACACGGCTCCCACCCTGAGGGAACGGCTCAACGAGCTGGTCACGGACGGCGAGTACCACCTGGTGGTGGACATGGGTGGGGTCGACTTCCTCGACTCCACCGGGCTCGGGGTCCTGGTCGGAGGGCTGAAGCGGGCCCGCTCGCACGACGGTTCGCTGCGACTGGTCTGCGACCAGGAAAAGATTCTCAAGGTCTTCCGGATCACCGGGCTGACCAAGGTTTTCCCGATTCATGCCTCGCTCGCGGAGGCCCTGGCCGAACCGGCCGGCGATCCTCCCGGGCCGGTCACGATCTCGCTCGACAGCACCACCGAGAAATCGCTCGACGGCGCGCCGAACGGGGAGTCCTCCCGAGGCACGCCATAACCGGGTCCGGGCCGGGAACGCCGGTGGCCGGTGTCGAGCTGCGGTTCCCACCGGCTGCTGAATATGTCCGCACGGCACGGCTGGTCGCCGTCGCGGTGGCTCGCCGTGCCGGATTGACGCACGACCTGGAAGAGCTGCGCCTGGCCGTGGGCGAGGTCTGCGCCCGGGCCGTGCGGCGCTGCGACGCGGCCGACTGCGACGAGCCGGTGACGATGTTCGTGGACGACACCGGTCCCCGCCTCGTGGTCGAGGTGACCGACGCGGCGAAGATCGCCCCATCACCTCAGACCGAGCCCGAGCAGGTGTCGCTCTCCCTGATCGAGGGCTTGGCCGACTACGTCGAGGTCCGCACCCATCAGGGCATTTCCGGCGCCCAGGTGCACCTGGAGTGGTGGCCGCCAGCGTCTTTCGAACCTGGCCGGTAACCGGCCACCCCACTTCGGCCCGCGACCGGCGTCCACTGTTACCTGCTTTGGACCCGGCACTTCGGTGATATTAAAACGGACGAATCACCACAAAGTGAAAAGAGCCACGCGTCAGACGTTTGGTGGCGCGCATCACAGTACATAGACTCCGCGGAGTGGGAACTTCCGCCGGAGGTCAGGCGTCCCACGCAAGCCACCGCCCCGTTCCACCCTGTCGCCTGCACTGGAGACCTCCCACCCGCGACGGGTGAAGGGGGTCGTCTGCGCACGTCGAGGAGGACGGATGCAAGGCTCTCTGGCTGCCACCACTACGGCAGATGTGAATCTCGAAGGACGAAATCTGACGTTGGTGGTCGTGGTCTTCGTGATCTCGATCATCGCGCTCGGAGTGGCGGCGGCATTCCGCCGGCTCGTCCTGGCGGCCCCTGACGGCACAAGAAGCATGGTCGAGATCGGCACTGCCGTGCAGGAAGGCGCCGCCGCCTACCTGCGCCGGCAGTTCCGCACCCTGGCTGCCTTCGTCGTCCTCGTCCTGATCGTCCTCTTCCTTCTCCCCGGGGATACGGAGATACGGATCGGCCGGGGAATCTTCTTCATCGTCGGTGCGCTCTTCTCCGCCGCCATCGGCTACCTGGGCATGTCCCTGGCGGTCCGGGCAAACGTCCGCGTCGCCGAGGCCGCGCGCAACGGTGATCGCGACGGAGGCATGCAGCTGGCCTTCCGCACCGGTGGATTCGTCGGCATGTGCACCGTCGGTCTGGGCCTGCTCGGAGCCTCGTCCGTGGTGCTGATCTACGGCGGCGACGCCCCCTCGGTCCTGGAGGGCTTCGGCTTCGGCGCCGCCCTGCTGGCCATGTTCATGCGTGTCGGCGGTGGCATCTTCACCAAGGCCGCGGACGTCGGGGCCGACCTGGTCGGCAAGGTCGAGCAGAACATCCCGGAAGACGACCCGCGCAACGCCGCGACCATCGCGGACAACGTGGGCGACAACGTCGGTGACTGCGCCGGTATGGCCGCCGACCTGTTCGAGTCCTACGCCGTCACCCTGGTCGCGGCACTGATCCTCGGCAAGGCCGCCTTCGGCGTCGAAGGTCTGGTCTTCCCGCTGATCGTGCCCGCGCTGGGCGCGCTCACCGCGGTGCTGGGCGTCGTCATCACCCGCACCCGGCCGGGCGAGAGTGGTCTGACCGCCATCAACCGGGGCTTCGGCATCTCGGCCGTGGTCTCGGCCGTGCTCTGCGGGATCGCCTCCTTCACCTACCTGCCCTCGTCCTTCGGCGAGTTCACCGGCGGCGACACCGTCGTGCAGGGTCTGGAGGGCAACCCCCGCCTGATCGCCTTCGCCGCGGTGATGGTCGGGATCGTCCTGGCCGGCGTGATCCTGTGGCTCACCGGGTACTACACGGGTACCGACAAGCGCCCCACCAAGGACGTCGCGGCCACCACCACGACCGGTGCGGCCACCGTGGTGCTCTCGGGCATCGGGCTCGGTCTGGAGTCTGCGGTCTACACCACCGCGGTCATCGCCGGCGCCGTGTTCCTGGCCTTCAGCCTGGGCGGCGTCTCGGTCTGGCTGTCGCTGTTCCTCATCGCGCTGGCCGGTTGCGGTCTGCTGACCACGGTCGGCGTCATCGTCGCGATGGACACCTTCGGCCCGGTCAGCGACAACGCCCAGGGCATCGCCGAGATGTCCGGCGACGTGGACGGGGAGGGCGCGCAGATCCTCACCGAGCTCGACGCCGTCGGCAACACCACCAAGGCCATCACCAAGGGCATCGCGATCGCCACGGCCGTGCTCGCGGCGACCGCCCTGTTCGGTTCCTACACCGACGCCTGGCAGACGGCGCTCGCCGAGAGCGGCGTGGCCCTGGACGAGCTCGGGCGCAGCTTCAGCCTCGAGATCGTCCAGCCCAATACCCTGGTCGGCCTGATGCTGGGTGCGGCGGTGGTCTTCCTCTTCTCCGGTCTGGCGATCAACGCCGTCACCCGGGCCGCCGGGGCCATCGTGGTCGAGGTGCGGCGCCAGTTCCGGGAGCACCCCGGGATCATGGACTACAGCGAGAAACCGGACTACGGCCGGGTGGTGGACATCTGCACCCGCGACTCGCTGCGCGAGCTGGCCACCCCCGGTCTGCTCGCCGCCCTGGCCCCGGTCGCCGTCGGCTTCGGCCTGGGCATCGGCCCGCTCGCCGGGTACCTGGCCGGGGCCATCGGGGCCGGTGCCCTGATGGCGGTGTTCCTGGCCAACGCCGGTGGCGCCTGGGACAACGCGAAGAAGATCGTGGAAGACGGCCACCACGGTGGAAAGGGCTCTCCGGCCCACGCCGCCGCGGTGATCGGTGACACGGTCGGTGATCCGTTCAAGGACACCGCGGGCCCGTCCATCAACCCGCTGATCAAGGTGATGAACCTGGTCGCGGTGCTGATCGCGCCGGCCGTCGTGCAGCTCAGCGTGGGCCAGGACGCCTCCGCCGGACTGCGTTACACGATCGCCGGGACGGCCGTGGCGATCATCGTGATCGCCCTGTTCATCACCAAGGGCCGGACGGTCGACTACGGCGACGACGCGTCCTCCGGCACGGGGGCACCGGTGACGGCCGGCCATCCGGCCACGTCGGTGACGAGTCCGGTGGAACGCCGGCCGGTGGCTCAGACGGTGGACGTCGACGAGACCGCGCCCTCCGCGTCCACGGGCCGCAGCACCACGCAGTAAGCAGCTCCCGGAACGACACCGGCCACGCGGGCTACCTGCCCGCGTGGCCGGTGTCATGTCCGCCCTGAGGTAGAAACTCAGGCATGACAGCTGACGTCACTGACCCCCGCACGGGCGAACTGGTCGAGCGGCTGCGCACCGACCTGGCCGGCTTCACCGTGGACACGGTCAACGACCTCCTCGGCCCCGTGGCGCAGGCCGCGCTGGGGCGCGAGCAGACGTTGCCGGCCCGCATCGTGGTGTCCCGGCACCCGGACGAACCCCTCGCCGCCCTGGTCGCCGTGTTCCTGCTCGGTCTCGAGGTACCGGCCGAACGCCTGGCCGCGGCCGTGCCGACCATCGGCCTGGCCGGCCTGGCCGAGCTCGGACTGATCACCACGGCCGGCCACGACCCGGGTGACCCGGTTCGGGCCCTCCTCGACCTGCGCCCCTACTCCACCGTGGACGCGCTCGGCCCGGCCGACTGGTGGCTGATCTCGGACTTCTCCGAGGTCGCCACCGGACGCCCGCTGAACGAGGACCACGTGCTCGGCGTGGGCGGCGCCTCCCTCACCCTGGCCCGCTGCACGATCCGGCGGCCGACCGGACGGGTTCTCGACCTCGGTACCGGCTGCGGTATCCAGGCCCTGCACGCCGCCCGGCACGCCCAGCACGTGATCGGCACCGACATCTCCGCCCGGGCCCTGCGCCTGGCCCGGATCAACTGGGCGCTCAACGCCGGTACCGTGCCCGGCTCGGTGTTCGAGGGACGACCCGGCAGCCTGCTCCAACCGGTGGCCGGTGAGCTGTTCGACCTGGTCGTCAGCAACCCCCCGTTCGTCATCACCCCGCGCTCGGTACCGGCCGCCACGTTCGAGTACCGCGACGGCGGAATGGTGGGGGACGACCTGGTGCGGCACCTGATCGAGTCGGTCGGCACCGTGCTCGCCCCGGGTGGGGTCGCTCAGTTCCTCGGCAACTGGGAGGGGCGCCGCGACGAGGGCTGGACCGACCGGGTGTCGTCCTGGCTGGAGGCGTCCGGGCTGGACGGCTGGGTGGTGCAGCGTGAATGGCAAGACCCGGCCGAGTACGCCGAGACCTGGATCCGCGATTCCGGGCAGCACCTCGGGAAGGACGCCGACGACCTGTACGCCGCGTGGCTGTCCGACTTCGCGTCGCGAGGCGTGGACGGGGTCGGGTTCGGCCTGATCACGCTGCGGCGTCCGGTGTCCGGGGAACCGCATCTGCGCAGGGTGGAGGAACGCCGCAGCGGCCCGGGCCTGCCCTGGGGTGACGAGGTGATCTCCACGCTGGAGCGTCAGGACTGGCTGGCCGCGCACGACGACGACGCGCTGCTCGCGGCCATGCTGAAGGTGGCCCCGGACGTCACCGAAGAACGCCATCACCTGCCCGGGGCCGAAGACCCGAGCGTGATCCTTCTGAGGCAGGGCGGCGGGGCCGGCCGCGTGGTGCAGGCCGGCACCGCTCTGGCGGGTTTCGTCGGAGCATGCTCCGGCGACATCCCGGTGGGCCGCCTGATCGCCGCCCTGGCATCACTGCTGGAGGTCGACGGTCAGGCGTTGCGTACCGAGCTGCTCAGTGATGCCCGCAATCTCCTGCGGGACGGTCTGCTGGAACCGACCGACTGAACCGTTCTGAGCGGGCCCTGGGGCCGGGCTTCTAGGCCCGGCTCCAGGTCGCCAGAGCATGCTCGACCACCGAGATCAGCGTCTGCTTGGCAGACTCCCGCTCACGTGCGTCACAGACCAGGACGGGAACGTCCTGACTGAGCTGCAGCGCCTCGCGGACGTCCTCCGGCCGGTGCCGGAGCAGACCGTCGAAGGCGTTGATCGCGACCACGAAAGGAAGGTTGCGGGCCTCGAAGAAATCGATCGGCCCGAAGCAGTCCTCGAGTCGGCGGGTGTCTACCAGGACCACCGCACCGATCGCGCCACGGACGAGGTCGTCCCACATGAACCAGAACCTGTTCTGCCCCGGGGAGCCGAACAGGTAGAGCACAAGCTCCTGGTCAATGCTGATACGACCGAAGTCCATGGCGACCGTGGTGGTGGTCTTGTTCGGCGTGGCCGTCAGATCATCGACGCCGACACTCGCCGAGGTCATGACTGCCTCGGTCCGTAGCGGCATGATCTCGGATACCGCACCCACGAACGTGGTCTTGCCCGCACCGAATCCACCCGAGATGACGATCTTCGTCGATCGGGTGGCCCTGGTCTCAGAGCCGCTGAAGGCCACTGAGCACCCTCCTCAAGAAAGCTGGATCACGTTCGTCACCAGAAGCGTTCGCCGTGGACAGCACCTCGACCAGACCCAGTTCGACCATGTCCGCGATGATCACGCGGGCAACGCCGAGCGGGGTGTGGAGTCGGGCAGCGATCTCGGCGACGGAGATCGTTCCCTCACACAACTCGATCACCGTGCTGTGTTCCGGCGAGAGCAAGTCGTTCATTCCGGGGTCCTGACCGGTGACCGTGGTCACCACCAGGGCCTCGAGATCGAGGTCGTGCACCGGGCGGGTCCGCCCACCGGTTCTGGCGTATGGACGCACCATCGACGGTGGCGGGTCCCCGCCCTCATGAGCTGAATAATCGGTCATCTCGGCAATCTGCTCACATCTGTGGCAGCGAGCCGCCGTGGCCGTTGTGACGGATCTCCGGCGACAGGTGCTGGCCAACGCGGTCGACCAGAAGCGTCATCTCGTATCCGACCAATCCGATGTCGGAGGTCGGAGCCGCCAGAACTGCCAACCACGAGCCGTCCGAGATGGCCATGAGAAGCAGGAATCCACCCTGCATCTCGACAACCGTCTGAACAACCGCACCCGCGGCGAAGCACATGGCCGCGCCGTTCGTGAGGCTACCCAGCCCGGAGGCCACTGCGGACAGCTGGTCGGCTCGGTCGCGTGGCAGTCCTGCGGAACTCGCCACCAGAAGACCGTCGGCCGAGACCACGGCAGCGTGAGCCACTCCTGGTACCCGCTGTGCGAACCCGTCGACCAGCCAGGTGACGTCGGTGCCGGTGCCCGTGCTCACTGGTCCCCTCCCTGCTCTGCGGAGGAGCCATTATCGGCACCGCCGTCGCTGTTGGTGGTGAAAAGGCTTGCACCGACCGGATTGAAGGCCGATGCCGGGTCTGATTTCGCCCGTGCCTTACGTGCATTGGCAAGACCACGCTGGTAGCTGCCCAGCCGGCCACGGACGACAGTTGCGTCTGCTGGCTGGCTTCGCGCCACCGGACGAGAACGCGCCGGTGTGGTTTCGGTGACTGCCCCTGCCGTGGAAGGCAGAAGGTTGGCACCGGGTCGACGGGTCGGGAGACCCGCCTCGGAGCGGCCGTCCGTCTCGGGGGCCGATGCTGCACGAGCGTTCGTGGCCAGCCATCGCTGGTCCCCGAGCGTCGCCCAGCGGCTGGACTGCTTGTTGCGCTCCCGTTCGTGGTCGCGCAGATCGATGATCCGCTGGTCGCCGTTCTCGACGGAGATCGAGGGGGCGGCCTGCGCCGGCTCCGAACTGAACCAGACCGAGATCTGGTCGAAGATCGGCGTCGGGTCATCGAAGTCGTCGCCAGGGCCGTCACCGATGAGCGGCGCCTGGGTCTCGGCCGGGCGGTAGGCCGCCGCAGCCGAGGCACGTGCTGCTAATTCGCTGGGCAGGTTGTCGTCCTGCCAGCCCTGGGAGATCTCACCGGTCGGCAACCCCTGGTTGGGGGCGGCGCGGAAGGATCCGGTCGGAGCCGACAGCGGGTCTGTGAGGCTCTGCGAACCGGTCGCCGGACCACTCTCGATCGGACGCCGGGCCAGACCGGGGAGACCGGAGATTCCGGCCGCCGGGGTGCTGTCGCCGTTGCCGAACGGGACCGGACGGGCCGGCGCCTGACGGTTCTCGGGGCCGGGACCCTGCTGCTGGCCGAGAGGCTGCCCCGGCCGGGGCGCGAAGCCCAGGTCGCTGCGGCCGAAGCCCTGTTCGTTCGGGGCGGGAGCCGCACCGTTGTTCCGGCCGAAGTTGTTCTGGCCGAAGCCCTGGTTGCCCTGGCTGTTGGGGTTGCCCTGGTTGCCCTGGTTGTTCGGGCTCAGGAGGCCCTGGGCGCCGAACCCGCTCGGGGGCTGAGGCGTGCGCTCACCCGGGGTGCGGGTGGGCAGGCTGGGGAGTCCACCCGGGGTGGTCTCCGGCGGAGGAGGAGTGAAGTGGCCACCTCGACCGGGCTGGAGCGGCGGGCGGCTGTAACCACCCTGCTCCTGCTGGTCGAAACCGAAGGCGGGCTGCTGCTCCTGCTGACCGAAACCGAAGGCCGGCTGCTGCTCCTGCTGACCGAAACCGGACTGCGGCTTGGCCTGGCCACGGCCGGCCACACCGTGCTCGCCGGTCTCCCCGGCGGCGGCCGGGACGTTCGGGGTGAACAGACCCGTCGAGCCGGTCTCCGGGATGGCGTTGGCCTCGGGCGGCAGGCCCGCGTTCTGGCCCCCCGGTACCCGACGACGACGCGGCAGCTCGGAGTCGTCCGTGTCGGCGACCGAGCGGACACCGGCGGCGGCCTGGGCCGCGACCCCGGCGGCGGCAGCCGCGGCCGAGAGCGCACCCTGGTCACGCTGCTGCTGCTCGCGCTGCTGGTCACGCTGCGGCAACTGGTCGGTCATGCCGATCGCGCCGAACGTGTCGTAGTTGCCCTGTTTGCCCTGGTTGCCCTGGTTGCCCTGTGCCTTGCTGGGGCTCTGCGGGAGCTGCGGGCGGGGCAGACCGGCGGCCGGGGTGAGCGGCCGCATCGTCGGGTGCGCACCGGTCGGGTTCTCGCCGGTACCACCCGGCGCGCCGATGACCAGTGACGCGGGAACCCGCACCAGAGCGATCGTGCCGGAGGCATCGGGCCGGGCCTGCAGCTGCACCCCGAAGGTGCCACGGCGGGCCAGGCGGGCGACCACGAAGAGACCCATGCGGGACGGGACCTGCGTGTCGATCGACTCGGGCTGGGTGAGACGGGAGTTCAGGCGGTCGAGCTCACCGGGGCTGATACCGACGCCAGCGTCCAGAACCTCGATCTGCAGGCCCCCGTCGGCGGTGAAGGCCGCGGAGAGCACGATCGCGCTGGACGGCGGTGAGTACATCGCCGCGTTGTCGAGCAGCTCGGCCAGCAGGTGGACGAGCTCACCCGCGACCGTACCGGCGATGGAGGCGCCGCTGACGGGCTGCAGGCGGACCCGCTCGTACTGCTCCATCTCGGAGGTGGCGGCGCGGAAGAGCTCGGCAATCTTGACCGGCGCGGTGGCGCGGGTACGCACCGCCGAACCGGCGAGCACCAGCAGGTTGTCGTTGTAGCGGCGCATCCGGGCGGCCAGGTGGTCCAGCCGGAACAGGTTGCGCAGCTGGTCCGGATCCTGCTCCTGGCTCTCCAGGCTGTCGATGATGGCGAGCTGCTTCTCCACCATCGACTGGCTACGGCGCGACATGCTGACGAATGCCTCGTCCAGCGCGCGCCGCAGGCGAACCTGCGCGGTGGCCAACCGGACCGCCTCGGCACCCAGGTCGTCGACCGCGTGGGCCACCTCGAGGGTTTCCGGACCCGGGTTGAAGTTGGCCGGCAGCACCGGTGGGAGGGAGATGTCGGCGCCGACACCGTCCTGCTCGATGCGGGCCACCGCGGCCGGCAGCTGCACGCTGGCGACCTCGACGGCACCGGCGCGCAGGCGGCGCAGCGGGGCGGTGACGGTACGGGCGATCGTGGTCAGCAGCGTGCTGACGACGACGATGGTGAGGAGCACGGCGCCGGCGACCAGGGCGACCCGGAAGAGGGCGCCGGTCTCGGAGTCCTGTGCGGACTTCAGCGTGGTGCGGGCGCTCTCCGTGGCGACCGACTCGATCTCGGCCAGACGGTTCGAGGCGAGATCGGCGAACTTGGAGGAGTCACCGAAGCTGGCGTCGCGCTTACCGATGTTGCCCTCGAGGGCAACCCGCCAGCTGGTCATCGCCGCGGTGCGGTTGCCCAGCGCTAGGAGCTGCTTGTTCTGGTCGGCGTCAGCCACTCGCTGGGCCTGGGTCAGGCCTAGCTGCTGCTGCGCGATCAGGCCTTCCAGCTCACGGATGCGGTCGGTGTTGACCACGGCCTGGCCGGTGAACACGTTCGAGAAGACGACGATCTCCTCGGCCGACGCGAAGCCGGTCTGGGAGACGTTGGCGAACAGCGTTCCCGAGGCGATGGTGGAACGACTGCTGGCCGTGACCGCGATGTCGGTGGACAGCCCCTGGGGGAGCTGCCGGACCAGGCTGAACATGGTTTCCGTGCGGGTGGAGACCTGGTTGACGCCGGAGTTGCTGTTCAGCGTCCCTTCCTTGATCAGAAGGTCGACCGTCTCCCGGTAAGCCGGGAGGTTGTCGAGCTGCGCCAGCAGGTTCTTGGCGCTGGCGGGGAGAGAGGAACCGGCGGTGTCGCGGTCGGCGAGCTCTTCCAGCTTGGGCCGGATCGCTACAACCTCCCGGTCCGTCTCGGTACGAGCCTTGGTCAGCGTCGCCTTGTCGGTCTTCGCACCGGGCATACCGAGCTCGTTGAACAGCACTCGGCTCAGGCGCAGCGAAGGCTCCATCAGCTCGGCGTCGAGCCGCGCCGTGTGCGCATCCCGGTAGGTGCTGACCAGTGATGCGACCAGCACGCCACCACCGATGAGCAGCACGACGAGCGGAATGGTGACCAGAAGCGTCAGCTTGCGGCGGATGGACCATCCGGCAATAGACGAGCGACGGGGCGCGTCCGGGACGCTTTCGACGTCGGCCCCCGGTTCGACCGAACCGTGTCGCGGCACGCGATCCTCCCTGCGGCCACTTTCAAGTGGCATCCGGTAATCTGGCCGTCCGCTCAGTGATCTTTCCGCGTCTTCGTCGACACGGCTAATCCCAGGCATTTCGACCCACCTCGTTGTCCAGCGTGTGCTGATCGTGGCAGAAGGTCTCGCCCAGAGGCTACGTCCCGATACCGACCTTCGACGAACCCGGCCTCGACCCGCACTGCCAACATGAGGGCCTTATTCTTCGCACTCGTGCTCAAATCACCCTAGCGCCTCCCGGCAACCCGGCAGGAATAGCGGCTCATGCCCATGGGCCCCGGCCTGGGCAAGCTCCAATAAGTTGCTTCGGTTGTGATGCTGATCACACCCAGATGGACTTGGCCCGTTTGAGCCGGGGGTGGCCTCTCGTCACTTTGCGTGCCACTCTCGCAACGGCGATGTGATCACCGCCGGGGACCGTGAACACCCACGAGGGTCGCTGTCGGGTTACGGTGCTTCACCGATGCGGGTTGTGTAGCGTCCCGCCGCAGCCGCATCTGAAGGATCTGCCCCGGCCCGGCTGCCGGAATGACGGACGCCGGGAGCGGGCGTCGTCGTGAGCGTCAGGAAAATGCGTCAGGAAAGGTGAGCTTGTGGCCGCCAGCAAGACCGCGACCGTCAGGCGGCTCGTGATCGTTGAGTCGCCCACGAAGGCCCGGAAGATCGCCGAGTACCTCGGCCCGGAGTTCGACGTCGAGGCGAGTGTCGGCCACATCCGCGACCTGCCCCAGCCCAGCGAACTGCCACCGGAGATGAAAAAGGGCCCCTTCGGCAAGTTCGCCGTCGACGTGGACAACGGCTTCGAGGCCTACTACGTGGTCGACGCGGACAAGAAGAAGAAGGTCAACGAGCTCAAACGGGCTCTGAAAGACGCGGACGAGCTCTATCTCGCCACCGATGAGGACCGCGAGGGTGAGGCCATCGCCTGGCACCTCCTCCAGGTTCTGCAGCCGAAGATCCCGGTGCACCGGATGGTCTTCCACGAGATCACCCGGGAAGCGATCCGCCGCGCCCTGGAGCAGACCCGAGACCTCGACGAACGCCTCGTCGACGCCCAGGAGACACGGAGGATCCTGGACCGGCTGTACGGCTACGAGGTCTCCCCCGTCCTGTGGCGCAAGGTGCGGGCGGGACTGTCCGCCGGACGGGTGCAGTCCGTCGCCACCCGTCTGGTCGTGGAGCGCGAGCGTGAGCGGATGGCCTTCCGCACCGCCTCGTACTGGGACATCACCGGTGACTTCGCGGCCTCCGAGGGCCACGCCCAGGCCGGGCGCTGGTTCGGCGCCCGCCTGGTCAGCCTGGACGACCGCCGGGTCGCCACCGGCCGGGACTTCAGCGACATCGGCCAGCTGACCTCGACCGATGTCGTGCACCTGGACGAAGAGGCCGCGAACGTCCTGGTGCGGGCGCTCGACGGCGCCCCCACCGACGTCCGCAGTGTGGAGGAGAAGCCCTACCGCCGCCGGCCGGCGGCCCCCTTCACCACCTCGACCCTGCAGCAGGAGGCCGGGCGCAAGCTCCGGTTCTCGGCGCGGCAGGCGATGCGCGTGGCGCAGTCGTTGTACGAGAACGGCTACATCACCTACATGCGTACCGACTCCGTGACGCTGTCGGACGAGGCCGTCAACGCCGCCCGGCAGCAGGCCACCGACCTGTACGGCGCGGAGTACATCCCGGCGAAACCGCGGGTGTACACCAGCAAGTCGAAGAACGCCCAGGAGGCGCACGAGGCGATCCGCCCGGCCGGTGATCACTTCCGCACCCCGGCGCAGGTCTCGAACGAGCTGCGCGGCGACGAGTTCCGGCTCTACGAGCTGATCTGGAAGCGCACCGTGGCCTCGCAGATGGAAGACGCGCGGGGCTCGACCGCGACGATCCGCCTGGGAGCACGCACCGGTGACGGACGGGACGCGGTCTTCGGTGCCTCCGGCACCGTGATCACCTTCCGGGGCTTCCTGGCCGCCTACGAGGAGGGCCGGGACGAGGAGCGCCACGGCGGGGACGACGACGAGCGACGACTGCCGGAACTCGCGGTCGGTGACCAGCTGGACGCCCGCGACCTGACGGCCGACGGTCACACCACCTCACCGCCCCCGCGCTACACCGAGGCGAGCCTGGTGAAGGCGCTGGAGGAGCGGGGCATCGGCCGTCCCTCCACCTACGCCGCCACGATCAGCGTGATCGTCGACCGTGGATATGTGGGTCATAAGGGCAATGCCCTGGTGCCGACCTGGCTGGCGTTCGCCGTGACGCGACTGCTGGAGGAACACTTCGGCGGGCTGGTGGACTACGACTTCACCGCCTCGATGGAGGCCGATCTCGACCAGATCGCCTCCGGTGAGCAGGACCGCAAGGAATGGCTGGCCCGGTTCTACTTCGGTGACGGTCAGGCGACGGGCTCCGACGCCGCCCCCTCGACCGGGCCGGACGTGATGCACGGTCTGAAGCCGCTGGTGGACGACCTGGGTGACATCGATGCCCGCGACATCAACTCGGTGCCGCTCGGTGAGGGGATCGTGCTGCGGGTCGGGCGCTACGGGCCCTACCTGGAGGTTCCGGGTGAGGACGGCGAGGCCCGGCGGGCCAGCGTGCCGGACGACGTGGCCCCGGACGAACTCACCGTGGAGAAGGCCCGCGAGCTGCTGGAGACGCAGGCCGACGGCGACCGTGAGCTGGGCAAGGACCCGGACACCGGGCGGGAGATCGTGGCCCGCAACGGCCGGTTCGGCCCGTACGTCACCGAGATCCTGCCCGACGACGCCCCGAAGTCGGCCAAACCCCGCACCGGCAGCCTGTTCAAGAGCATGGAGGTGCAGTCCGTGGGCCTGGAGGACGCCCTCCGGCTGCTGTCCCTGCCGCGTCTGGTCGGGGTCGACCCGGAGACCAACGAGGAGGTCACCGCGCAGAACGGCCGCTACGGCCCGTACCTGAAGCGGGGCACCGACTCCCGGTCGCTGGAGACCGAGGACCAGATCTTCACGATCACGATGGACGAGGCCAAGGTCATCTACGCCCAGCCGAAGCAGCGTGGCCGCCGGGCCGCGGCGCCGCCGCTGCGCGAGCTCGGCGAGGACCCGGAGTCCAAGTCGCCGATCGTGATCAAGGAAGGCCGGTTCGGCGCCTACGTCACCGACGGCACCACCAACGCCACCCTGCGCAAGGGGGACGAGGTCGAGTCGGTGACCCTGGAGCGGGCCGCCGAACTGCTCGCCGAGAAGCGGGCCGCCGCGCCGCGCGCCAAGAAGACGGCGAAGAAGACCACCAAGGCTCCCGCGAAGAAGACCACGGCAACCAAGAAGACGGCCGCCAAGAAGACCACCACGGCCAAGAAGACGACGGCGAAGAAGACCACTTCGGCGGCCAAGAAAACAGCGAAAGCCACGTCCGAGTAAGACATTCGGTAACAGTGGACGCCGGCCCGCCCGGTCGGTGCCCGAGTGTCGTTCGGGTGCCGTCCGGTTCGGGTGGACCTGTCCCGGCCCGGCACGCAATCGCCGGTTCCCGGCCGTGAAGGCCGAGGTGTTCGGCGTCCGCCAGGGATGAAAACTCTTTGGGGGACGCCGTTCAGGGGCGTGCGTAACGTATCCGGCCCAAAACGCCCCGCGCCGGTCCGGGCGGCACGGGTGAACGTTTCCCAGGAGTGTCCGGGGTGGCCGTTACCCTGACCGAGTGACAGCCAGCGGACAGCACGAGAACGGGCGCCGGGAAGCCGGGCCGTCCCACACCGGCGTGCCTGACCAGCACCACGACGTCGCGGCCGAACCGTTCCGGCGGTTGCGGCCGGCGCTCGGGGGGTCGTCCTTCGCGGACTGGCTGGCGCTGCTCGCCGTCATCGCGGCGGCCGGCACACTGACCGACGGTTCGTACGCGAAGACCAACCTGGCCGTGGCCGGCGTGCTGGCACTCCGGCTCACCCCGGCCGTGCTGCTCGGACCGGTGGCGGGTGCGCTGACCGACCGGACGAGCCGCAAGGTCGTCATGATCGCGGCCGATGTGCTGCGGGCCGCGGTGATCGTCAGCATCCCCCTGATCGGCTCGCTCGCCTGGCTCTACGTCGCCACCGTCCTGCTCGGTGGGCTGGCGCTGCTCTGGACCTCGGCCGCCGGGGCGGCGGTCGCCGCCCTGACCCCGGCCGACCGGCGCCCGTACCTGGTCATCACCTACGGCACGGCCCCGGTCGCGGCCCTGGTGTTCTCCGGGCTGAGCCTGCTCAGCGGCGTGCTCGACAACGCGGTCGACCGGCTGGGCACCCACCCGGTCGATCTCGCGCTGTACGCCTGCGCACTGGCCTTCGTCGTCGCCGGTGGACTGGCCTCGCGGGCACCGATCCCCGGCCGCCGCCCGGGCGAGACCGCCGAGCAGGAGTCGGTGATCCGCTCCATCACCACCGGCCGGCAGCTGATCGGCTCCGTCCCGGTCGCCCGCGGCCTGGTCTCCGGCCTGCTCGGGGCCTTCGCGGCCGCCGGTTTCGTCCTCGGTCTCTCCCCGACCTACGTGCACGACCTGGGCGCCGGCCGGCCCGGATACGGCGTGCTGTTCGCCGCGGTCTTCCTCGGCCTGGCTCTCGGACTGGCAGCGGGCTCACGACGACCCGACGGGCTCTCCCCCTTCCGGCTGTTCGGCCTGTCCCTGATCGGCGCCGGGCTCTTCCTCGCCACGATCGCGCTGATCCCCAACATGGTGATGGCCGCTCTGCTCGCCGTGGGCCTGGGCGCCTGCGGCGGTATCGCCTGGAACACCGGTCACACGTTGCTCGGACTCGCCGTCGACGACAGCGTGCGCACCCGCACCTTCAACTTCCTGGCCGCGGCGTCCCGGGTGGTGCTGCTGCTCGTGCTGGCGCTCGGCCCGGTCCTGGCCGCGGTGATCGGCCGGCACACGATCCACTTCACCGACTCCCGCGTCCTCAGCTACAACGGCGCCGCGTTCGTCTTCCTGATCGCCGCCGTCCTGGTGGTGGCGCTGGGCGTGGCCGCCTACCGACGGCTGGACGACCGCCCGGGCACCGGCCTGCTGCAGGATCTGCGTTCTCTCCGGTCCTCACGCAGCCCCCGTCCGGTGGCGCCTCAGCCCGCCTACCCCGGCGTGTTCGTGGCGCTGGAGGGTGGTGACGGCAGCGGTAAGTCCACCCAGGCCCGTCTGCTCGGCGACTGGCTGCGCTCCGACCAGGGCCACGACGTGGTGCTCACCCGCGAGCCCGGGGCCACCCCGGCCGGGGTGCGCCTGCGGGAGGTGCTGCTCAGCAACGCTTCCGACCTGGGCAACCGGGCTGAGGCACTGTTGTTCGCGGCCGATCGGGCCCATCACGTCGAGGCCGTGGTGCGGCCGGCGCTGCAACGCGGTGCGGTCGTCGTCACCGACCGGTACATCGATTCTTCCGTGGCCTACCAGGGCGCCGGACGGGAGCTGGACGGTGAAGAGGTGCTCCGGCTGTCCCAGTGGGCCACCGACGACCTGGTGCCCGCCCTGACCGTGCTGCTCGACGTCGACCCGGTGATCAGCAAGGTCCGCCGGACCCGCGACGCCTCCCGTGGTGGCGAAGACCGGCTGGAATCGCTCGCCGACGACTTCCACGACCGGGTGCGGGCCGAATTCCTCGCCCTGGCCCGCCGCGCGCCGCACCGCTATCTGGTCGTCGACGCCGGGCTGGGTGCCGATCAGGTGCAGCAGCTGATCCGTGAGCGGGTGCGCCAGGTGCTGCCGGTGTCGGCCCGCCGCCGGGCCGAGCTGAATGAGCGGCTCGCCGATGAAGACCAGTCCCGTGAGCGTCGGGCGGCAGCCGAGGCCGAGGTCCTGCGGATGGACGCCGACCTGCGCCGTCGTCGTGTCGAAGAGGCCCGTGAGCGCGAGGAGTCGCGGCGCCGGGCCCGGGACGAGGCCGAACGTCAGCTCCAGGAAGAGGCCGAGCGTGAACTGCGCGCCCAGGAGTCCCGGCGTAACCGCGAGGAGGTCGACCGGCGGGCCAGCGAGGCTGCGGCGGCCGCAGCTCTGGGGCCGGTCACCGAGCCGGTGCAGATGCCGGGCCGGTACCCGGGGCGCCGTCCGGTCGAGCCGCCGACCGACCCGCTGACCGGGCACCTGCCCGTCCAGGAACCGGAGCAGGAACCGATCCAGGAGTCGTTCGAGCCGCAGGAGCAGGATCTCTGGGCTCCCCCGGCCGACCTGACCCAGCCCGTCCAGACCCCTCGGCCCCAGCCGTACGAGACGTTCGAGTCGTACGAGGGCCAGACCAACCCGGTGCCGCAGGGTCCGCCGCCTGAGCCGGTCGAGCCGGTCGAGCCACTCGAGCCGCGGTACCAGCCTGAACAGGACTTACAGGCGCCGCCGCGTACGATCCACCTGCCCGACGAGGATCCGGCGGACGACCGCACCATCGTCCTTCCCGACAGCGAGAACAACCCTGAGACCGGCCCGTTGCGCCGGCGCGGACGGCGGCAGGCATGAGCGTCTGGGACGACGTGGTCGGGCAGGAAGCCGCGATCGGCATTCTGCGGCGGGCGGTCGGGGCCGCCGCCGAGCTGGTCCGGGCCGGGCGCGGGCTCGGTGTCGACTCGGCCGAGGACGCCGGTGAGGCCGCCGCTGTCTCCGGCGGCATGACCCACGCCTGGCTGATCACCGGCCCACCCGGTTCCGGCCGTTCCACCGCGGCCCGGGCCTTCGCGGCGGCGCTGCAGTGCCCCGAGGGTGGCTGCGGCATCTGCCACGCCTGCACCACGTCGCTCTCCGGGGCCCACGCCGACGTCAGCCTGGTCGCCACGGAACATGTGCAGCTACGGGTGGACGACGTGCGTCCGTTGATCCAGCTCGCGCAGCGCAGCCCGTCCGCGGGCCGCTGGCGGGTGATCGTGATCGAAGACGCCGATCGGCTCAACGACTCCTCGGGAAACGTGCTGCTCAAGGCCATCGAGGAACCCCCGCCCCGCACCGTGTGGCTGCTGTGCGCCCCGGGTGCCGACGACGTCCTCACCACTATTCGTTCCCGGTGCCGCCGTATCGGCCTGCGCATCCCACCGGTCGCCGCGGTCGCCGACCTGCTGGTGCGGCGCGACGGTGCCGACCCGGCCATCGCCGCGTTCGCGGCCCGCTCTGCACAGAGCCACATCGGGCTGGCCCGCCGGCTGGCGCTCGACGAGGCCGCGCGGATCCGCCGCCGTGAGGTACTGAAGCTGCCCTCGACCCTGCGCAGTGTGGGAGCCGCCGTACTGGCTGCCGGGCAGCTGGTCGAGGTCTGTGCCGAGGAGTCGAAGGCGCGCACCACCGAACGTGACGCCGAGGAGAAGTCCAGCCTGCTGAGGTCTCTCGGCGCCGAAGGTCTGTCCACCCTGCCCCCGGCCGTGCGCACGCAGGTGAAGCAGCTGGAAGAGAACCAGAAGCGCCGGGCCACCCGGGCTCAGCGCGACGTGCTCGACCGCTCGCTGATCGACCTGCTCTCGCTGTACCGCGATGTCCTCGTGCTGCAGCTCGGTGCCAATGGGCGGGAAGACAGCATCGAGCTGGTGAACGCCGAGATGGCCGAGCTCATCGAGGCGGAGGCACGGCACAGTTCCGCCACGGCGACGCTGCGACGGATGGAGGCGATCGGGGTGGCCCGGGAACGGATCGAAGCCAATGTGTCGCCACTGATGGCTCTGGAGTCGCTGATGGTGCAGTTGCGCCCCGCCGCCTGACGTACCGCCCCCGTGGCCCAGCGGGGTCCGATAGCGTTCTGGTCCGGTCGATCACCAGTTATGCCGAGGAGTGCGATGTTCCGCAGCGACCGGCGGGAGCACCGACCCGCCGTCCGGTCCCTGATCCTCCTCACGGTGGCCCTTCTGGGCACAGCATCGTGTTCGTTCCCCAGTTCCGGGTCGGACGGTGGTTCGACGGCGACTCCGACGGCCCTGCCGAGCCCCGGTGAGGTGCCCTCGGGGGTGACCGATCCCGCGACGGACCCGCAGTACTCGAAGTTCTACGACCAGAAGGTCAACTGGTCGGACTGCGGCGACGGCTTCCAGTGCATGAAGTACGAGGTGCCCACCGACTGGGACGATCCCACCGGCGAGAAAATCCATATCTCGGTGAACAAGCTCCCCGCCTCCGGTGACGAACCGATCGGGTCGATGCTGGTCAACCCGGGCGGGCCGGGCGTTTCCGGCCTGGACTACGCGAAGGTGGCCCGCCAGGCGTTCGGCGAGAGCATCCTGCGCAGCTACGCGGTGGTCGGCTTCGACCCGCGCGGGATCGGCGAGTCCGACCCGATCAAGTGCTACGACAACCAGCAGTACGACCAGTACACGTCGTCCGAGAGCACCCCCGACGACCAGGCCGAGATCGATGCCGCGGTCGCCGGGTCGAAAGACTTCGCCGCGGCCTGCCAGGCGAACACGAACCACGACCTGCTCGAGCACGTCGACACGCTGAGCACGATCAAGGACATGGACGTGCTGCGTGCCCTCCTCGGCGACCAGGTGCTCTCGTACCACGGTGCCTCGTACGGCACCTACCTCGGCGCCTGGTATGCGGAGACCTTCCCGTGGCGCGTGGGCCGGATGACACTCGACGGCGCCATCGATCCCTCCACCACGGCCGAGGAGTACGTGGCCGGCCAGGCCGAGGGCTTCTCCCGGGCGCTGCGGGCCTACGTCACGGACTGCCAGGACGGTGGTGACTGCCCGCTGCGGGGATCGGTCGACGACGGGCTCAACCAGCTCGCCACCCTGGTGGACCGCGCCGACTCCAGCGCGCTCGACACCGGTGACCCCGCGCGTCCTCTGACCCAGGCCCTCATGCTCACCGGCATCGCCCAGGCGCTGTACGCGCAGCAGCTGTGGCCGATGCTGACGACCGGCCTGACCCAGGCCGTCTCGGGCGACGGCAGCGGCCTGCTCACCCTGGCCGACGCGTACCTGGAGCGCAACGACAACGGCACCTACGGCCAGACCCTGGCCGCGAACCCGGCCATCTTCTGCCTCGACGTGCCCGAGACCCGCACCCCCGACCAGATCGCCGAGGCCGCGGAGAAGCTGAACCAGCAGTTCCCGCCCCTGGGCGGCTCGATCGGCTGGGGCGGCCTGGGCTGTTCGCAGTGGCCGTACAAGGCCGTGATGGAGCGTAAGGAACTACACGCCAAGGGCGCGGCCCCGATCCTGGTGCTGGGCACGGTCGACGACCCGGCCACCCCGTACGAGTGGGCCAAGGCCCTCTCCTCCCAGCTCGACTCGGGCCACCTGCTGACCTGGAAGGGAACCGTGCACACGGCCTACCGCCAGGGCAGCGCCTGCGTGGACGAGAAGGTCGAGGACTACATGCTCACCGGGGCTCTGCCGGCCGACGGAACGACCTGTAAGTAGGACCCGGCGGCGGGCCGGTCACGCGCACTCCGCAAAGCCCGTATACTCTTGCATCGTCGCTCCGGTGGTTCGCTACCGGTTTGGCGAGGCGCCACCTTAGCTCAGTTGGTAGAGCAGCTCATTCGTAATGAGCAGGTCATCGGTTCGAGTCCGATAGGTGGCTCAGAGGTCAGAGGCCCGAAAGGGCGGATGACCAGCAGGAACGCCAATCGGTGGTACACGAGTCGTGTGCCACCTATTGCTGCTTTGGGCGACCGAATGCCACTCGGCTTACCCCATGCTTGCCCCTAACTCGCAGGGCGTGGGGGAGGACTCCCCTCCCCCACGCCGTGTCAGGTAGCGCCGCTCACCGGCTGCGACTAAGCGGCGGGGTTGCCATCAGCACCAATCAGCTGAAGCCCTTCTTCGCCATCTGTCTCTCCCGCAAGCGCCCGGGCAATCCTCGCGTTAGCCGAATCCGATTGGTTGTCGATGCATCCGGCATAGATCTTCAACAGGACATCGGCACTATGACCGGCGCGCCGCGCCACTTCGGGGATAGGGACGCCCGAGTTGAGCCATAGCGTGACGCCCCCGTGCCGAAGATCGTACGGCCGTTGACCAAGCGGACCGGCAAACAGCTTCGGGGTAAGGGCGTACCTCCGAGCCTCGGCCCACACGGTGTTGTAAGCCGTCTGGCTGTAACGACCGCCCGTTGCCGTTCGGAACAGCCTTCCCCCCTGGCCGACCCCGTAGCGGTCGATATGCGCTCTGACTAGCTCCACGAGCACGGGAGGTATCGGGACGGCCCGCACCTCTTTTCGAGCACGCCACTTCAATCCGCGCACCTCGTTCGGAGCACCGTCATCCGGTAAGTGTCAAGGGATTGAGGCCAGCGGGTGTTAACCGACTGGTGTCAGGCGGGGTTCGGGTTCGGGTTCGGCGGGCTTGTTGATCCAGGCGCTGGTGGGCAGGCGCAGGATCTTGGGCAGGACC